>NZ_JBAMYD010000005.1:0-394547 GCF_037002925.1 Rhizobium aouanii | reverse complement strand
CGCCTACAACATCATTCGTCTTCCGAAATTGATCGGATCGACGGGCGAAGTGTGTCTTATGGGAGGCAAATAGGCCAATATGATCAAGATATCGCCTGCGGCCAGCTCAAATACGGCCGATATCCGTCAAAAAATCGCACCCAAGCTCTCGATTGCGGCAACGCAGTGCCAATTTCAGCAGCCTGCTAGGGCATATCGAAGACAGCCGCATTGTCCTGAACCTCGCGAAGCCCCTTGTACGAGGCGTGGCGGAGATTGCCGTCATCCGTCCAGCCGCGAAACTCGATCTCGGCGATCAACGTCGGCTGCACGAGGACGAGGCGCTTGCCCTTCAGCGGAACGACCGGCTGGCTCGTCTTCAACCGGTCCAGCGTCTTTTTCAAATATTCAGCGTCGCTGGCAGTGAAACCGGTTCCGACGGAACCGACGTAAATCCAGTCGAGGCCTCGTCTGCCGGCCAGCAATAGGCTGCCGATGCCGCCGCGGGCGGCTGCAGACTGCTCATAGCCGACGATCATGAAGCTCTCGCTCTGGACGCACTTGATTTTCAGCCAATCGCCCGTGCGACCGCTACGGTAGGGCCGGTCGCGGTGCTTGGCAATGATGCCTTCCAGATGATGATGGCAAGCGTGCTCGAGGAGTTCTTCGGCCGGCAGATCTATCTCCTCGGAGATGCGGATCGTCTGATCGCCGCCGTCCGGTATCAGGTCTTCAAGCAGGTGCCGGCGTACATCAAGCTCGGTGCCTGTCAGATCGTGTCCATCGAGATAGAGAAGGTCGAAGGCAACGAGGATTGACTCGGTCGACACCCGCTTCCCGCCCCGCCCGCCGAGCGAACGCTGCAGGGCGCCAAAATCCGATCGGCCATGATCATCGAGTACAACGGCCTCGCCATCGAGAATGGCGGTCGTTACACCAAGCTCTTTCGCTGCCGCGGCTATGGTGGGGAAGCGGTGGGTCCAGTCATGTCCGCCGCGGGTGATGACCCGCACGCCCTTCGGCTCAATATGGATTGCCAATCGATAGCCATCCAACTTCACCTCATAGAGCCAATCCGGCCCCACGGGCACAGTCGGCTTCAGCAGTGCGAGGCAAGGCTCGATGCGCGACGGCATTGGATCGAAGGGCAGACTGGGCTGATCGGGATCGCGCTTGCGGATCGGACGAGACTGCAGCGTTGAGTGAGATTCGTCGAGCAAGGGCAGAATTGGGCGGCGCGGGCGCGTCATGATCAGGCCTAGCGCCTCCCCGGGCGGTTTTCCGCTTCGACCGACTTGCGCAGGGCATCCATGATGTTGATGACATTGCTCGGGGCCGGCTCTTGCTTTTCCTTGGACTTGGATTTTGCCCTGCTCGGCTTTTTCATCTGCTTCTTCTTCGCGTCGATGATGTCGAGGAGCTTGTCCTGAACCGGATCGGAAACCATCTTCGGGCTCCAGTGCTGCGTCTGCTTTTTAATGAGCTGCTGGACAAGCGGCATCATTTCGCTGTCGGCAGGCTGGCCATCGACTCTCTCGAAATAGGTCTCAGCGTCGCGCACCTCATCTCCATAACGTAGCGTCCAGAGCACGATGCCCTTGCCGCGTGGCTCCAGCATGACGGCGCGTTCCCGTCTCGAGATCACCAGTCTCGATATGCCGACCATATTCTCGGCGGCCATGGCGTCGCGAATGACCGAAAATGCCTCCTGGCCGACCGGATCGTCCGGAGAAAGATAATAGGGCGTATCGAGCCAAATCCAGTCGACGCCGTCACGCGGCGCGAAAACTTCGATGTCGATTGTCTTGGTACTGTCGAGCGCGATACTTTCGAGCTCCTCGTCTTCCAGAATAACATACTCGTTCTCACCGCGTTGATAACCCTTGACCTCGTCCTCATCCTTCACCTCCTTGCCGGTGACAGAATCCACGTAGTGGCTGACGACGCGGTTCTGCGTCTCTCGGTTCAAGGTGTGGAAGCGGACCTTCTCGTTTTCCGAGGTCGCCGGCATCATCTGCACGGGGCAGGTGACAAGCGAGAGCTTGAGGTAGCCTTTCCAGTGGGGACGAAGGGCCATGGCATCCTCCGATCAGCTGGCACGGCGGTGTTGAGCGGCGCCGGTGCCACGCGACTTCGCCGATGTAGCACGCGCTGCCTTCTGGCGACCTTTTCCGGCATTGGCGTTAGCTGCGGTGCGCTTGTTCTTGGCGGCCGCGGACATTCCGGCACTTTCACGCAGCGCCTGAAGCAGGTCGCTGGGCTTTGATGCGGGGGGTGCCTTCTTCTTCGGCAGCGTCCGGCCCTCGATCTTGGCCTTCACCAGCTCGGCGACTGCCTCCTCATAGCGGTCATCGAACTGCTTCGGATCAAATTCACCTTTCTTCGTATTGATGATGTGCTTGGCGAGTTCCAGCATCTCACCTTCGATCTTCAGGTCCGGCATTTCCTCGAAAGCCTTTTGCGACGAACGGACCTCATAGTCATAGTTCAAGGTGGAGCCGACCAAGCCGTTTCCGTGCGGCCGAATGAGAACGGTACGCAGACGCCGGAACAAGACCGTACGAGCAATTGCAGCAACCTTTGCCTTTTTCATGCCGTCGCGCAGCAGCTTATAGGCGTCTCCTCCTAACTTGTCGGGAGCAAGGTAGTAGGGCTTGTCGAAATAGACATCATCGACTTCATCGCATGGAATGAACGCCTCGACCGTAAGTGTCTTATCGCTGTTCGGAATCGCGGCCGCGACTTCGTCGGGTTCAAGGACGACATATCGCCCGTCCTCGATCTCGAAACCTTTGACCTGATCCTCGCGCTCGACGGGATCGCCGGTTTCGCTGTCGACGAACTCACGGCGAACCCGATTGCCGGTCTTTCGGTTCAGGGTGTTAAATGCGATCCGTTCGGACGAGGATGCGGCCGTGTAGAGCGCGACGGGAAACGCAACTTCTCCAAACTTGATGTAGCCTTTCCAATTCGCCCGCGGGGCAACCATCTGAGCGACTCCCTCACACAACCAACGCGAGTCAACTCAATCACCCGGCTGATTGTTCCGCCGCGAAACGAATCTAATTTCAAGGACTTAACGAACGACAGCCTCCCGTATTCCGAGTCTGGAGATGTTCTTGATTCGATGCATCTTTTTGCCACAGCGTGCGTTTCAAGAAGAAGGCAACCACAGGAATAGATGACATGACCAAGCGCGAACTTATCGATACCGGCACCGACAAACGCTATGTCCGCCGCAATAAGCAGGGACAGTTTAAGGAGAGCGACGACGTCGGACGCTCGCTAGCTGCCGATCGCCGTAAAAGGGCCAAGACGAAAGCAAAGGCCGGCGAGGGCGACCAAGGCGATCGCAACGTCAAGCATTGACGAGGTCGCCAATCGCATTGATCTCCCGCATCGGCCTCTTCGGCCACACAGCCGATGCTGGTCACCCGACAACCCCTTTTTCTTGGTCGCGGCAGGATCAGCGGGCGCTATACTTTGCGTCGAGATCATCCATGGCCTTGACGTTACCGGCAGAGCGGCCGTTCTCGTCAAAAGTCTGGGCAAGAAACGCGTCAGCGATCGACTTTGCAAGCTCCGTTCCGATGACGCGGGCTCCCATGGTGATGATCTGCGCATTGTTGGAAAGTGCTGCACGCTCGGCAGAATAGGTGTCGTGCGTCAGGGCGGCGCGGATGCCCGGAACCTTGTTGGCCGAGATGCAGACACCGATGCCGGTGCCGCAAACGAGAATCGCCTTGTCATAGGTGCCGTCGATGACGCCTGAGGCGACGCGGTCCGAGAGATTGGCGTAGAACGGATCGGCACCGGCGCTGGTGCGCGAGACTTCGTACACATCGAAGCGGTCCTTCAGATGGTCGGCCAGGATCTTGGCGAGACCTTCGCCGGCGCTGTCTCCTGCAATCGCAAGCTTCATTGTCTTTCTCCTCAGAGTTTGGCGGCGCATCTGGCCAGGATGTCGAGGTAACCTTCGACATCCCAGGCCGAACGGCCGATGAAGAGCCCGTCGATATGCGGGCTCGAAATCAGTTCTTCGCAGTTCTGCGGGTTGACCGACCCGCCGTAGAGGCAGGGGATCTTCCGGCCCAGCACAGTTTCGGCAACGGCGATGATTTCAGACTGGCGGGCATCCGCATAATCTGCGGTCGCCGGGATGCCCTTCTCGCCGATCGCCCAGACGGGCTCGTAGGCAAGCAGGATTTCGGCGCTTTTCTGGGCGCCCGAAAGTTTCGAAAGCGCGCCGCGCACCTGGGTTGCCAGGATGTCGGCGGCCTTTCCGCTCTCGCGGTCGGAAAGCGTCTCGCCAATGCAGATCAGCGGAATGAGACCGTGGCGAACGGCCGCTTCGGTCTTCAGACCCACAGTCTCGTCGGTCTCTCCAAAATGTTCGCGCCGTTCGGAATGGCCGAGCTCGACGAGATCGAGATTGCAGTCCTTCAGCATCACCGGCGAGACTTCGCCGGTCCAGGCGCCCTGGTCGGCCCAATGCATGTTCTGCGCGCCGACCTTCACCGAGGTCTTGGCAAGCATCGCCTTGACCTCGCGCACCGCCGTGAAGGGCGGAATGACGAAGCGCTGAATACGCGGGTCGCGCGCGGCATCGGCAGCTTCAAGACCGCGGGCGAAATGCTCGGCTTCACCAAGCGTCTTGTTCATCTTCCAGCTGGTGCCAATCCAGAAGCGCGGCTTTTCGGTCATGTCGGATCCTGCGTTGATGCAATGGTGAGCGTAATGCCCGCCTGCTCGAATTCCTCCAGAACAGCCGCATCCGGTGCGCTGTCGGTGATAATCGCGTCGAAATCGGCCAGATCCGCCATGACATGCAGGGCGGTGTGGCCGATGCGCTGGTGATTGACCAGAAGGCAGGTCCTGGTCGAGGACGCGATCATCGCCCGTTTGGCGCGAACGACGTTGTCGTCCATGTGATAGGCGCGCCCGCCGCTGACAGCGGGCGTCGAAATGAAGGCGATGTCGGCCCTCAGCCGCGACAGTGCCTCCTCGGTGACGACACCGAGATAGGCGTTGAATTTGGCCGAATAGATACCGCCGAGCGCGATCAGCCTGATGCCGGTTTCGCCTTTCAGCCGCTCCATGATCGCCGCGTTGTTGGTGATCAAGGTCAACGGCCGCTTCTGCAGCAGCATTTCTCCAAGTACGGCCGCCATCGAGCCGTCGTTTACCATCACCGTCATCCCCGGCTCGACCAGTTCCAGCGCGGTCTCGGCCATAGCCAGCTTGGCTTCGTTGCCCTGGCGTTCGCGAATGCGGAAGTCGCTTTCGAACTGCGTTCCGGCGTCAATGGTCGCGCCGCCGCGAACCTTGCGCAGGACGCCGGCCTGCTCGAGATCGTCGAGATCGCGATGGATCGTCATCTTTGACACGGTGAAGCGATCGGCAAGGTCGTCGAGATCGACGGTCTTGTTTTCGACGAGCAGGTTGACAATCAACTGCTGCCGCTCTTCCCGCCTCATCCCGGTCTCCACCCTCGTTTGATGTTAAGATAACGGAGTATGCGTGATAATCAACATTTATTATGTTATTTTGCGATCAAATGTTGTTGCTTTCGATCGTTACTTCAGCAGCGCCTGGGCGGTCCGCTCGTCGGTGATCAGCCCGAAAAGACGGCGGCTATTGAGAATTGCCCGGATGGCCGGCACTTTCGACTGTCCGCCCGCCAGCGCCACAAGCCGCTCTTTCTTGGTTTTGGGAAAAGACGCAGAGAGCGTGCGCGCCGTCAGCGCGGTCTCGAGGATATGGCCGTCGGCGTCGAAAAAATGTCCGAGGATTTCGCCGACGCCGCCCGCGGCAGCAATGTCGTCGATTTCACCGGGTTCAACCATGCCGGACAAAACAAGCTGCGCCTCGGCATCGACAGTTCCCAGGCCGACGAGCTTCAGATCGGCATTATTGGCAAGATCGAAGACCTCCTTGACGGCACGCTGCGCCTTCAGCACTTCGCGGTCCTCGCCGGTATTGGCGAAAAAGGGAACCGGCATCACATAGGCATGGGCGCCGGTCTTTTCGGCAATGCGATGCATCACGTCATAGGGATTGGCGCCGTAGTTTCGTGTCAGCCCGCCAAGCAAAGAGACGAAGCGCAGGTTCTTCGCACTCACCCTCGGCATATATTGGACGGCAGCGGAAAGCGTGCGGCCATGACCAAGGCCGATGACCGTATTTTCGCCGCGCTCGATCTCGCGCTTGAGATAGCCGGCGCCGGCATGGCCGAGTGCGCGAAGCGGCAAGCCTTCCTCGCCGAGATCGGGGGCGACCTCGCAATATTGAAGCCCGAACCGTTCCGAAAGCCGCATCTCCAGCTCGACGCATTCGACGATATCCCCGTCGATGGTAACTTTGACCACGCCATCGGCAACCGCTCTGGCGATCAGGCGATGAGCCTTTACCGACGGCACGCCGAGGCGACGAGCAACGTCGGACTGCGTCAGGCCACCGGCATAGTGAAGCCAGGCAGCACGCACGGCAAGCGTATCATCGGCGTCCGTCATCACGGCTCCTTTTCGAAGGTCATGCGGCGATTCCGCCGTATCGCAGTGCTGCCTTTTAAAGATCTCCGCCTCAGATGTTCAAGTCAGCGACGCCGGTGTCGATATGCGGCGCCCAGAAGGCGACGCTTTCGGCAATCTGCGGGATGACCTGGCGATCGTTCGGCTCGCGTTCCTTGAAGGAGAGTTCCAGGCAGATTTCATTGTCTTTCGCCCCACCTTCGGCCAGGGCCTGGAGCAGAGGTGCCGGCTGGATGCGGCCCTTGGCGTTGAATTCGGCGATAAAGGGCCGGTGCCCGCCCTTGTCCATCAGGCTCTGTTTGATGTGGATGATCGGCGATACCGGCGGGACGGCGCGCGCCCAGGCATAGGGGTCGTAGTCGTCGGGATCGGCGGAGGTGATGTCGCCATGATCGATATCCGCCATCATCCACATCGGGATGGCCATTCCGGCGGATGTCAGCCGCTCCTGCAGCGACAGGCAGGCGCCGATCGTCTCGCCGAACTCGCGGCCGATGCTCATCGGCTCCCAGAACATGTAGGAGAGGCCTGCAGCGCGCGCGTGCTCGGCGACATCGGCCCAACAATCGATGGCGATCTTGATCAGTTCCTCGCGTCTGACCGGATCGTCGAAGTCCTTATAGGTGAAGATCGCAAATTGCGTGCCGACCGAATGGCCGCCGAGATCGGCGGTGATGTCGGCAAAGGTCTTGAACCAGTCGACGTAGTAGCGGCGCACATCGGCATCCGGATGTCCGAAATGGTTGAGGCGCCCATAGGGACCGGTCATGCCCGAGGTGACCCGCACGCCGGTGCGCTTCATGGCAGCGCTCATCTTGCGCGTCAGGCGGTTAATCACGGGCGCCTGCCAGCTCGGATTGATGAACTCGTGGGTCAGCTGGAGGTCGCGGATTCGCAAATCACGCGCAACCGTATCGATCAGATCGTCTGGGTCGGCGAAGCGGTTCACCAGCGGATTGGTGTTGAGCGAAAGGGTCAGCGGCATGGCGGCATCCTTCAGGCGGCGGCAAGGCGGGTTGAAGCAAACCACTCGCCAAAGGCAGCGCGTTCCGCTTCGTTCAGATGGAGGTAGTGTTTGGTGCGGCGATAGAGGATGTCCTCGGCCGTTTCGGCCCATTCCGTGGCGACGAGATAGCGGGCCTCGGCCTCATAGAGCTGCCCACCGAAATGCCGCCCGAGCCCTTCTATGCCTGTCGCGCCGGCGACCACATTCCTGGCGCGGGCGCCATAGAGACGGCCGTAGTGATGCACGAGCTTGCGCGGCATCCAGGGATAGGTATCGCGCAGGCTGTTGGCGAAGCTCTCGTAATCGGCATTCGGAATTTCGCCGCCGGGCAGCGGCGCTTTCTCAGTCCAGTCGCCTCCCATGTTCGGGAAAATGTGCTTGAGACGCTGCATGCCGCGTTCGGCGAGCTCGCGGAATGTGGTGATCTTGCCGCCAAAGACGTTGAGCAGTGGAGCGCCGCTTGTCTCGTCGAGATCGAAGACATAGTCGCGGGTAACGGCAGACGGGTTGCCCTTGCCATCGTCAAACAGCGGGCGCACGCCGGAGAAGCTGTGCAGCACATCGTGGCGACGCAGCTTTTCCTTGAAGTAGCGATTGACCGCCTGGAGTAGATACTCGATCTCCGTCTCGTCGGCGGCGACATCCTCGGCCCGGCCTTCGTAGGCGATATCGGTCGTCCCGATCAGCGCCTTGTCACCCTCGTAGGGATTGATGAAAATGACGCGTTTGTCGTGGTTCTGCACCAGATAGGCATTGGCTCCCGGCCAGAACTTCGGCACGATGATGTGGCTGCCCTTGACGAGGCGAACATTGCGGCTGGAGTTCGACCCGGCGACGCGATTGATGATGTCCATCACCCAGGGGCCGGCGCAGTTCACCAGACATTTGGCACGAAAGGTTCGCGTCTCTCCCGTGGTGTTGCATTTCGTGACCACCGTCCAACCGCCGTTCTCGCGACGGGCCGACACGGCCGGCGAGCGGGTCAGCACCAAAGCGCCGTTTTCCGCTGCGCTCACCGCATTCAAGGTCACGAGGCGGGCGTCGTCGACCCAGCAATCGGAATATTCAAAACCGCGTGTGTATTGATCGAGGATCGGCGTGCCTTCCGGGTCGCGGAGCAGATTGAGCGTTCGGGTCCCGGGCAGCTTCTTGCGGCCGCCGAGATGATCATAGAGGAAGAGGCCGAGCCGCACGAGCCATGCGGGGCGATCTTCCGGGCTGTGCGGCAGGACGAAGCGCATCGGCCAGATGATATGCGGCGCGGCATTGAGCAGCACTTCACGCTCGATCAACGCCTCACGCACCAGGCGGAATTCGTAATATTCGAGGTAACGCAAACCGCCATGCACCAGCTTGCCCGAACGCGACGAGGTTCCCTGTGCCAGGTCGTCCTTTTCGCACAGCACGACCTTCAGGCCGCGGCCGGCAGCATCGCGTGCTATCCCCGCGCCGTTGATGCCTCCGCCGATGACGAAGAGATCCAGGAGTTCGGGTTCGGTCATGTCATGCTCCTTCGATGCCTGCTGCATCAGAATTACGCGCCCAGCGGCGACGTCGTTGCGGCTTCGGCAAGCTTGTCCCAGGCGGGTGCCATTGCCTGGCGTACATCGGTGTAGGCAGAAAAAAGCCGGTCGAACCTGTGGGCCTCGCTGGCATCCGGTATCTCCGGATCGCCGAGCAGCGGCGTCACCCAGTCGGCAATGCAATCGTCCATGCTGGAATAGACGCCGACAGCCACCGCGGCCATCATCGCCACGCCGGCCGCCCCGGTCTCCTCGCGGCGCGACTGGCGGATCGGTGCGTTGACGGCGGCCGAAAGTGAGCGGCGAAGGGCGACGGAGCGTGTTGCCCCGCCGGTGACCCGCAGCTCTTCGGGCATCGCGCCCATCGCCGCGTAGCAGTCGCGGGTGGCAAGCCCCAACCCTTCGACCACGCTGCGCAGCAGGTCGGGGAAGCCGTGACGCATCGAAAGCCCGGTGAAGCCCGCGCGCGCATTGGCGTTGACGAAAGGCCCACGTTCGCCCGCTTCGGAAATGTAGGGATGGTAAAGCACCGACCCCGGCCGGCTTTCTGCAAACCAGCCGTCGATGCGCGCAATGAGGTCTGCATGCGAAGCAGGCTTGCCCGCCTCAGCCATCAGATAGGCGGCGACATCGAGGATCCAGTCGATGTTGATCGTGGCGCCCATATTGGTCTGGACCTGAGTGACGATGCCGGGGATGGGCAGGGCGATCACATAGCCGGTGCCCTCGCGATTGAGCTGAACGTCGGCAACGGATTTGGCGCGCAAGTGCACGCCGGTCGAGCCGATCGTCGAGCAGGCGGCGTTGCGAGCGCCGCTGCGCACGCCTGCACCAAGCGCCGTCATCACCATGTCGACATAGCCGAGGCAGACCGGCGTTCCGGCAAGAAGCCCGCAGGCCTTCGCCGCCTCTGATGTCAGCTTGTGGCTGATCTCGCTGCCGTCGATGATTTCGGGCAGGAGCCCGCGTCTGTGGCCAAGGCCGAGCGCGTCGATCACGACGGCATCATACTGGCGCGTTCTGAAATTGCCGAAGGTGAAACTTGCCTCCGATGGATCGGTTGCCCGCACGCCTGTGAGGTTGAGATAGAGCCAGTCCTTGCAGTGCAGCGCCGCCTCCGCCCGATCGAGAAGATCCGGCGTGAAGCGGTCCATATGGGCGAGTTGCGCGCCCTGCTGGCAAGTGTTGAGACCGGTGCCCGTTGCCTCGAAGCGGGCCCGGTTCTGCGTTCCGCCGGCGAGCGACGTCACCGTCGGCGCGGCGCGCGCGTCGAGCCATAGCCAGGCATCGGCAACCGGCCTGTTGCCGCGGCCGACGAGCCAGGTGCCGTCGCCCTGTCCGGTGACGGCGATGGCTGCGGTGCGGGATGCGAGGGCGGGGACTTTTTCGCCGAGGCCACGCAACGCGCTGGCGCAATCGAGCCAGGTCTGATTCAGTGACTGCGTTGCCGAGCCATCATCTCCGGTGGCGTATCGGTTGCGAACGGAGGCGGTGGCGATCTGGCGGCCGGACAGATCGAAGGCGACAGCCTTGATGACCGAGGTGCCGGCATCTATCCCAATGATGATCTTCTCGGTCGATGTCATTGCAGGCCTATCTCGCCATCCTAGCAAGCGTCGCGACGGATAATACGCGCATCAAATTCATCTGAAGTCCTCCCGATCCCTCAACTCTCTGGGATGATGCATCCGGCTGCCAAATTCGGTTTTTAATCTCAGATCGAGCGCGCAGCCGAAACCTCCCTAAGCTCGCTTAAAAACATAACATAAAGATACCATAATGCCAGTAAGATTTTTCTAGCGATGTAATTTTTTTCATCTAAAATAGATGGGTACGGGCGTTGCGTCTGTGGCGCCCAGCGATTGCCGTGCGGCATCGAAAACGGTAGCGCCTGCAATGCTTAACGTGCAAAATATTGATGTGATAACAGATATATACTGCCATAATGCGATCGAATGACATGCGTGAAGCTGTTAGCATTTGCTGCCCCTTTTCGCTGCAGCGCAGCGTGATAAACAAGATGTGAGACCCTGCAATTTAATCGACAAACCTTGAAAGTGCCGTTGACAGCTCATAAAATTTATAACATCATTTACGGCATAAATAACATACTTCTATCACGGAAGCGCGCTTCCTGATGGAGAATTTGCAGGCCCAGGCGGTTGGAGGAGACGACCGCCGGTCTCGTTGAGGAGGCTTCCAATGCGAATTTTCGTCCAGAGTTGCGCTCTTGCGGGTGGCCCGCCGGCTTCTGTTCCGGTGCGACGCAATGCTTCAGCCCGCCTGCGATCATCGTCGCGCTAGCCCTCTCCATCTTGCCATTCCAAGCCAAGGCTGTCCGGACATGAGTACATCGCCCGATTATCCAGCATCAAAGCCGAGCAGCGGCAATCGCGGGCTCCTTGTCAGCGCGGCGTTGGCGGTTATCGTCGTTGCAGCGATCGCGTTCGATACGACGGTCGTCAGGATCGGTTCCGAAAACGATGTCCGCCAGCAGGCATTTTCTCCGGAAACCTTCGGCGCCGAGCAGTTCCCGAAGATCAAGGCGAATGTCGAGGAGCGGGCTGTTGCGGCCGGCGAGCTTGCGGCCGCCATTGCCGCCGACAAGAAGGCGGCGGCCGAGAAATACGGCACTGCGACGAGCACCGGACCGGTCATTCCCGTCACGCTGACCGGTGTTTTCGGCGCCCGCAAGTCGAATACCAACGAAATGAAGATCGATGGATTGCCTCCCGAGACGGTGGTCCGTGTCCAGACCGGCCCTGCGGTCAACGGCACGGACCTCCGCGATGCAACCGGCACCATCGAATTCGGCCAGTTTACCAACCAGATCCAGTATCAGGATGCCGGCTCGGCCATAAACAATGAGATGAAGAAGGCGGTTTTTGCGGGCCTGGATGCTGACGCCCTGGACGGAAAGCAGGCGACCGTGGTCGGCGTCTTCAAGCTCATCAACCCGAAGAACTGGCTCGTCACGCCGGTGAAGGTCGAGCTCAAATGAACCAGCCGCAACGCAGCAACGGGGCGAAAGGCGAGGTCGTCCTCGCTGCCCGCAACATCGCAAAATCCTACGGCAGCGTACATGCCCTGAAGGGAGTGAACTTCGACATTCGTCGCGGCCAGGTCACAACGCTGTTCGGAGAGAACGGCGCGGGCAAGTCGACCTTGATGAAGATCCTTTCGGGCGTCGCGCAGCCAAGCTCCGGCGAGATCATTCTCGACGGCTCGCCGATCAGCTTTAGCTCGTCGACCCATGCGCGCGAGTGCGGGATCTCGATCATTCACCAGGAGCTCAGCCTGGCCCCCAATCTCAGTGTCCGCGACAATATTTTCATGGGCCGGGAGATCATCAAGGGCGGTGTCGTCGACTTCGCTGAAGAGGCGCGTCAGACCCGCGCGCTGATGGAGGAACTCGAGGAAGACATCGATCCGCTGACGCGCGTCGAGGATCTTCGCCTCGGCCAGCAGCAGATCGTCGAAATTGCCCGGGCGCTCTCCGTCAATTCGCGCATCCTGATCATGGACGAGCCGACCTCGGCGCTGAGCGCGACCGAGGTGGAAGTGCTCTTCAAGGTCATCCACGATCTGACGAGCCGAGGCGTGTCGATCGTCTACATCTCGCATCATCTGGAAGAGGCGCTGCAGATCACCAATCATGCCGTCGTTCTGCGCGACGGAAACATGACGGCCTATGCCGAACGCAAGGATATCGATCTTGAGTGGATCGTCCGCAACATGGTCGGCGAGAATTTCGACCTCGGCAGCCCGCCGGAAGATCACCCGTTCGGAAACGTGTCGCTTTCCATCGAAAATCTCAGTGTCCCCGGTCCCTCCGGCGCCGCCTATAATGCAGTCGATCGTCTGTCTCTCAAGGTGCGTGCCGGCGAGATCGTCTGCATCTACGGGCTGATGGGCGCCGGGCGCACGGAACTGCTCGAGTGCGTTGCCGGACGTCTGCGCGCAAGCGGCGGACAGGTTCTGCTCGAAGGACAGGACGTCAGTGGGCTCAGCATAGCCGGGCGCATTGCCAGCGGTCTCGTGCTCGTGCCCGAAGATCGCCAGCGCGACGGCCTCGTCCAGACGATGACGGTCGGCTCCAATCTGTCGCTTGCGAGTATCCGCGCCTTCACCAAAGGGCTTTTCACCTCCGGCCATCGGGAGCGCGATCTCGTCAATGACGCGATCCGGCGGGTGCATGTGAAAACCGATGGCGGCGCAGCTTCGATCGGCTCGCTCTCCGGCGGCAACCAGCAGAAGGTCGTCATCGGCAAGATGCTGGCAACCCAGCCGAAAGTCATCCTGCTCGATGAGCCAAGCCGCGGCATCGACATCGGCGCCAAGGCGGAAGTTTTCAAGTTGCTCGCGGAGCGCGCCAAGCAGGGATTGGCGGTCATCTATTCGACGTCCGAAGTCAATGAATGCCTGAGCATCGCGCACCGCATCATCGTCATGCATCGCGGCAGGATATCGGCCGAGTTCGGCTCGGATGTCACCAAGGAAAAGATCATGGCCGCCTCCGGCGAAGCCGTGGTCGCGCACTAGATCAGGATGATTTTAGGCCCGATCAGCCTAAAATCTGAATCCTGATCTAAATCAAAGAAGTAGAGCATGATGTCGTCCGAAAACCGCGCACACTTTTCGGCATCATGCTCTAGCCTGGATTATGGAGCACTGATTATGTCAGTCACGAACGTCACCGAAAAGAAAACAGTTTCCAGCGGGCCGAAGCGCAATACCAATATCGTGCGTCTCATCCTGGAGGGCCGGGCCTTCTTCGCGCTGATCGTCATCATCGCGGTCTTCTCATTCCTGTCGCCCTATTACTTCACTCTGAACAACTTCCTGATCATGGCGTCGCACGTCGCGATCTTCGGCATTCTGGCGATCGGGATGCTGCTCGTCATCCTCAATGGCGGCATCGACCTTTCGGTCGGCTCGACGCTTGGGCTTGCAGGCTGCATTGCCGGTTTCCTGATGCAGGGCGTCACGCTCACCTATTTCGGCGTCATCCTTTATCCGCCGGTCTGGGCCGTCGTCGTCATCACATGTGCGCTCGGTGCGCTGGTCGGTGCAGTCAACGGCGTGCTGATCGCCTATCTCAAGGTGCCTGCCTTCGTCGCTTCGCTCGGCGTGCTCTACGTGGCCCGCGGTATCGCTCTCCTGATGACCAACGGCCTCACCTACAACAATCTCGGCGGCCGTCCGGAACTCGGCAATACCGGCTTCGACTGGCTCGGCTTCAACCGCCTCGCGGGCATTCCGATCGGCGTCATCGTGCTTGCGGTTCTCGCCATCATTTGCGGCATCGTGCTGAGCCGCACCGCCTTCGGCCGCTGGCTCTACGCCTCAGGTGGGAACGAGCGTGCCGCCGACCTCTCCGGCGTCCCGGTCAAGCGCGTGAAGATCATCGTCTATGTGCTTTCGGGCGTCTGTGCCGCAATCGCCGGCCTGGTCCTCTCCTCGCAGTTGACCTCGGCCGGTCCGACGGCAGGCACAACCTACGAGCTGACGGCAATCGCAGCCGTGGTTATCGGCGGCGCGGCGCTGACCGGCGGCCGCGGTACGGTCCGCGGCACCATGCTCGGCGCCTTCGTTATCGGCTTCCTTTCGGACGGCCTCGTGATCATCGGCGTCTCGGCCTACTGGCAGACCGTATTCACCGGCGCCGTGATCGTTCTCGCCGTCCTCATGAACAGCATCCAATACGGCCGCCGGGTCAAATCGTCCTGACGGCTGAGACCGAAACTTATCCACGACGGCAGGCTGGAGTCCAGAAAGCCGATTGGGGAAAGCAACGCCGGATCTTCGGCAATAACTGAGCTCACGAATGGGAGAGAGACTATGTTTAAGAAAGGCATGCGCATACTTCTGGCCGCCGCGGCCGTAGCACCGCTTCTGGCAAGCTCGGCTTGGGCAGCGGGTATGATGACGATCATCGTTAACGATCCGTCGAATCCCTATTGGCTGACGGAAGGCAATGTGGCCAAGGCAACCGCCGAAAAGCTGGGCTACACGGCCTCGGTCAACGCCCACAAGGGTGACACCAATACCGAAAGCAACCTGATCGATACGGCGATCACCAACAAGTCTGTGGCGATCATCCTCGACCCGGCAAACGCCGACGGTTCCGTCGGTGCGGTCAAGAAGGCCGTTGCTGCCGGCATCCCGGTCATCCTCGTCAACGCCGAAATCAACCAGGAAGGCCTGGCGAAGGCGCAGCTTGTTTCCAACAACGCACAGGGTGCCGCTCTCGGCGCGCAGCAATGGGTCGAAGCGATCGGCGACAAGGGCAACTATGCCGAACTGTTCGGCGCTCCATCCGACAACAACGCGGCGACGCGCTCGAACGGCTACGAGACTGTCCTTTCGCAGTATCCGGATCTGAAGAAGGTGGCCCAGGAAGTTGCCAACTGGGACCGCACCCAGGGCCACAACAAGATGCAGTCCATGCTGCAGGCCAACCCGGATATCGTCGGCGTCATCTCGGGCAATGACGAAATGGCGCTCGGTGCGATCGCCGCACTCAAGGAAGCCGGCAAGCTCGCCAATGTGAAGGTCGGCGGCTTCGACGGTTCTCCGGATGCCGTTGCTGCCATCAAGGCGGGCGAACTCCAATACACCGTCCTCCAACCGGTTGCCGTCTTCTCCGAAGAAGCCGTCAAGCAGGCCGACAACCTCATCAAGACGGGTAACACCGGCGCCAAGAGCGAGAAGCAGCTCTTCGATTGCCTGTTGATCACCAAGGACAACATCGACAAGTACACTGGCCCGTTCGTTCTGGCGCAGTAAACGGTAAAGGGCGCTCGCAAGAGCGCCCTCATTTTCGTGCTGGAAGCGATGGCCGACGATCCAACCGCCGGTTGCGTTTCGCCTTTTTGCCTTGGCGCGGCAATCACTGTACGAAGCTGGGATCCATAATTCAGCGACAGGGGTGACCCGTGACACAGAAGACCAGCCGGGACGACGATCTGTTGGACCAGCTCACCAGCGACAGCCGGCAGACGCGCCAGATCGCGCGCCGCCGCATGATTGCAGAGGCCGTGATGGGTGAAGGCTCGATGCGGATTGAAGACCTGACCGACCGCTTTGGGATCAGCCTGATGACGGCTCACCGCGATGTCGATGAACTCGTCAGCCGCGGCCTCTTCAGGAAGACGCGCGGCATCGTCACTGCGGCGGCGACCAATCTCATCGAATCCAGCGACGTCTATCGCTCGAACCGTCAGTCGGCCGAAAAGAAGCTGATCGCCGAGGCGGCAATGCAATTCGTCGAACCGGGGCAGGCGATCTTTTTCGACGACTCGACCACGGTTCTTCAGATGGCGGCACATCTGCCTTCGAAGGCGCCGGTCACCGCAATCACCAATTCCCTGACTCTGATGAATGCGCTGACGGGCCTGCATGACGTGACGCTGCTCGCCCTCGGCGGCCAGTATTACAATTGGTGCAATGCCTTCATGGGTCGCATGACCATCAACGAGATCAAGGCTCTCAGGGCCGATATCGCGTTCATCTCGATGTCGGCGATCAGCGATGGCACGGTGCTGCACCAGTCTCCTGAGACAGTCGATACTAAGCGCGCAATGTTCGATTGTTCCATAAAACGCATCCTGCTCGCCGATCATACCAAGTTCGAACGGCGTGCGCTCCACAGTTTCGCAGCACTGGATGAATTCGACGTCGTCATCGTCGACGACAAGACCCAGCCGGTGCACATCGACCGCATGCGGTCCAGAGATATCAACGTGGTCATCGCCAGGGGCGCCGGAGGGCGCTCCTGACGGCGCCGACCCGTTGCTCCTCATGAGGTAAACTTGAATGCCGACACTGCTCGGGATCGATAGTGGTTTGACAGTCACCAAGGCCGTCATCTTCGATATCGACGGCACGCCGCTTGCAGTCGCCCGTCGCCGCGTCACACAGTTCATTCCGAAGGCACGCCATATCGAGCGCGATATGGATGAATTGTGGAACGCGACGGCCGATGCCATCCGCGAAGCGATTTCACTCAGCGGACGGCCGGCAAGCGACATAGAGGGCATTGCCGCCACCGCACATGGAGACGGCATCTACCTGCTCGATCACGCCCGGAAGCCGCTCGGCCGGGCCATTCTCTCGCTGGACAGCCGGGCAGGGGCGATCGTCGACCGGTGGACAGATAGCGATGTCGCCGACCTGGCGATCGACCTGACGGGGCAGATCCCGCATGTCTCCGCGCCATCGGCATTGCTTGCCTGGATCCGTGAAATGGAGCCTGAGCGCTACAAGCGCATTGGCCATTTCATCAGCTGCAAGGATTGGCTGCGGTTCTGCCTGACCGGGATCATCGGTACGGATCGCACCGAAGCGAGCACCTCCTTCACCAATGTCAAAACGCAGAACTACAGTGAAGATGCCCTGCAGCTGTTTGGATTGCAGGATCTCGTCCACGCCCTGCCGCCAGCCTCCCGCTCCGACCAGATCGTCGGACGCGTCACCCCTGAAGCCGCGCAGCTAACGGGCCTTGCCGAAGGAACGCCTGTCGTTGCCGGTCTACACGACGTCACGGCCTCGGCGCTCGGGGCAGGAGGCTATGCCAAGGGCGTTGTCGCAGTCATTGCCGGGACCTATTCGATCAACGAGACGCTTTCGTCGGAACCGCGTGTCGACCGACGCTGGTTCTGCCGCAACGGGATTGCGCCCGGCATCTGGAACAGCATGTCGATTTCCCCTGCATCGACAGCCAATTACGACTGGTTTCTGGACACGCTCTGCGCTGCCGAGCGAACGAGTGGCGAGGTACAAGGCAACTCGATCCACGCCCTGCTGGCGCCCGAGATCGACGCCGCCTTCGAACGTCCCTCGACGGCGCTCTTCCATCCCTATCTCTTCGGCTCGCCTTACGGCGCAGCAGCCAGCGCCGGATTCTTCGGGCTCGGTGGATGGCACGATCGCGGCGACATGCTGCGCGCTGTGCTTGAAGGCATCGCTTTCAATCATCGCATCCATGTCGACGCGCTTCGCGACGGCTTTGCCTTCGATCAGGCGCGGCTCGCCGGTGGCGTCTCGCGCAATCCTGCCGTCGTGCAGATGTTTGCCGATGTGCTTGGCATGCCGGTCACGGTCACCGAGACGGATGAGGCGGCCGCCTGGGGTGCTGCGCTTTGTGCCGGGTCTGGCGCCGGTATCTTCGCCGATCCGCAGAGCGATCCGCGCGACACGGCCTCCATCACAAAGTCTTGCCAGCCCGATGCGGCGCGCAGCGCGGATTATGAAAAGCGTTACCGGGTATTCCGCGACATTGCCGACGCGATGATCCCCCTTTGGCCGAAGATTGCCGCGCTTGCGCCGGAGCAATCGGCAAACTGAAAGACAGATGCCTGCTGCGGCGGGCGATTTAGGACGATGAGCATGACCCCCGATTTGCAGCAGCGCTTCTCGAACCTCGGCGAGAACGATATCGACGTTTTGATCATCGGGGCGGGCATCAACGGCGTCGGCCTGTTCCGCGACCTCTCGCTACAGGGTGTCAATTGCCTGATCGTCGACAAGGCCGACTTTGGCTCCGGCACCAGCGCCGCACCATCGCGGCTCATTCACGGCGGCCTGAAATATCTGGAAACGGGTGAGTTCGGACTGGTTGCGCAGTCGACGCTTGAGCGCAACCTCCTGCTGAAGAACGCGCCGCATTGCGTCGAGCCGCTGCCGACCTTCATTCCGGTCTTTTCCTGGACCCGCGGCATCTGGGCAGCGATCAGGACGCTCTTCGGGTCGAAGACAGCGCCACGCAGCCGTGGTGCAGTTCTCATCAAGATCGGGCTTCGGCTCTACGACTTCTTCGGTTCCCGCGACCAGGTCATGCCGCGCCACCGGCTGATCCTGAAGAAACAGGCGCGCAGGGAGATGCCGCACATTACCCCCGCCATCGTCGCCGGGGGCATCTATTACGATGCCAAGATCAGCAGGCCGGAGCGGCTCGTCTATGAGCTCGTGCGTGATGGTCTCGATGCGAATGCGGGGAGCCTCGCGGGGAATTTCGCGACACTGGCCGCCGTTTCAGAAGGGCGTTTGACCTTCCTGCAGCCTGATGGTCGCGAGTTCAGCGTCGCTCCCAAGCTGGTCGTCAATGCGGCAGGCCCTTGGATCGATCAGGTCAACACTTTGCTCGGCGCTCCATCGCGGCTGATCGGCGGCACGAAGGGTTCCCATATCCTGCTTGACCATCCCGAATTGGTGCGAAGCCTCAACGGCCACATGATCTATTTCGAGGCCGACGACGGCCGCATCTGCCTGGTCTACGACTATCTCGGGCTGGCACTGGTCGGGTCGACCGACATTCCGGCAGGTGATCCGGACAATGTCTCCTGCGAGGAGCCCGAAACGGAGTATTTCCTCGAAAGCATCCGCTCGCTGCTGCCGACGCTTCGCTTTGATCGCGATCAGATCGTTTACAGCTATAGCGGCATCCGCCCGCTGCCGGCATCGGATGCGACCGCACCGGGGCTGATCAGCCGCGACCACTCCGCGCCGGTGAAGGAACCCGACGACGGCAGACCTTTTCCGGTCATTTCGCTGGTCGGAGGCAAGTGGACGACGTTCCGCGGCTTTGCGGAAGAGGTCGCCGACACCGTTCTCTCCCGGCTGCAGCGCCGACGCAGCCAGTCGACGCGCTATCTGGCGATCGGCGGCGGCAAGGCCTTTCCGGCGGATGCTGAGCAGCGTAACGCCTGGATCAGCGATGCCGCGGCGCGCAGCGGCGTTGCTGCCGAGCGTGCCGACGAACTGCTCGGCCGCTACGGCACGACGGCTGTGGCCCTGCTTTCTTCTGCTTCCAGCTATTCCGACGAACAACGCCTGACGGGTGCGCCGCACTACAGTCTCCGGGAGATCGACTGGATCGCCCGGAACGAAATCGTCGTCCATCTGTCGGACATCGTGATGCGCCGCACGACGCTCGCGATCGAGGGCCGGTTGACGCTGGAAGGCTTGCGGGAAATTGCCGGCGTTGCCGGGGCAGCGCTCGGCTGGAGTGCCGAACGCACGGCAAGCGAAGTCGAGGAGGTTGTCAGCCAGCTGAGCCGTTTCCACGGCCAAACGCTGACGGGCAAGCCTGCCGCTGCCCAGCCGGAAAAGGCCGCACGCCCGGTCTCAGGCTAACTTAGGTTCAAGAGAAAGCCGGATCGAGGGAACCGGATTTATAACGCTTCGCCATTTCCGAAACGGGAAGGGGCGTGATGCGGCCGGCCATGCCGGCAGTGCCGAACTGTTCGAAGCGCTCCTTGCAGAGCTTGGTCAGCGCCGTCATTGCCGGCTTCAGATATTTGCGCGGGTCGAACTCGCTTGGGTCCTCCTGCAGCACGCGGCGGATCTGACCGGTCATCGCCATTCTGCCATCGGTGTCGATATTGACCTTACGCACGCCGTTCTTGATGCCGCGCTGGATTTCCTCGACCGGCACTCCCCATGTCGGCTTCATCTGACCGCCATACTTGTTGATGATCTCCTGCAGCTCGATCGGGACCGAGGACGAGCCATGCATGACGAGATGCGTGTTGGGGAGCTTACGGTGAATTTCTTCGATAACGTTCATCGCCAGCACTGAACCGTCCGGCTTGCGGGTGAACTTGTAGGCGCCATGCGATGTGCCCATCGCGATGGCAAGTGCATCGACCTTGGTTTCGCGTACGAACTTCACAGCCTCGTCCGGATCGGTCAGCAGCTGGTCATGCGAAAGCTTGCCCTCGGCGCCGTGGCCGTCCTCGGCCTCGCCCATGCCGGTCTCCAGAGAACCGAGAACGCCGAGTTCGCCTTCCACCGAGATGCCGCCGAAATGCGCCATATCCGTCACCATCTTGGTGACGCCGACATTATAGGCCCAGTCGGCGGGCGTCTTGGCGTCCGCCTGCAGCGAACCATCCATCATCACCGAGGTGAAGCCCGCCTGGATCGCCGTCATGCAGTTGGAGGGATCGTTGCCATGGTCGAGATGCACGCAGACCGGAATATGCGGATAGATTTCGACGACGGCATCCATCATGTGCTTCAGCATGATGTCATGGGCGTAGGCGCGGGCTCCGCGCGACGCCTGCATGATAACCGGCGCCTGACACGCGTCGGCGGCCTCCATGATGGCGAGCGCCTGCTCCATGTTGTTAATGTTGAAAGCGGGAACGCCGTAGCCTTCCTCCGCAGCATGGTCGAGCAGTTGCCTCAGCGTAATGCGTGCCATCCAAGATTTCCCCATATCGATGGTCGAACGAAATGCCGCCATCTCTTCGAAACTAGAGCCCGGGCGCGAGCCGTTCAAGCGTCTTATTTTAATAGGCAAAATGGCATAGGAGGAGGAATGTAACAAGCAATAATAACAATATCACAACGAGTATGATATTTCGCCTGCCCCGGCCGAATGAAATTCAGGCATGCACTGAAGAGGCGGGCCGCCGTCACGGTCCTTGCCGGCGATGGCGAGATCTCTTCAGCCAGGCACCCATGTGGCCGCGCGGTTGTGGCTTGTGACCAATGGCAGACGGCCAGCATCAGCCTCGATTTTAAAGGCTGATGCAACCGAATGGGCAATATCCGGCAAACCGGGTCAGATGAGACCGTATTGTTCCGCCTTGTTGCGCAGGAACGGCAGGCCTTTG
This sequence comes from Rhizobium aouanii, assembly GCF_037002925.1. Classification (NCBI taxonomy): domain Bacteria; kingdom Pseudomonadati; phylum Pseudomonadota; class Alphaproteobacteria; order Hyphomicrobiales; family Rhizobiaceae; genus Rhizobium; species Rhizobium aouanii. The sequence goes on along the minus strand of NZ_JBAMYD010000005.1, from coordinate 372,886 downwards.
CCCATGACCTCTTCCATATCGCGTGCAACGGGGCGCCAGACGGCCAGGCCATAGGCTAGCTCAACCGGCATGTTGATGAAGCTTTCCATCGCAAGTCCGCCCTTGAAGCCGATTGCGGCGAGCGCGCCGTAGATCGCATCCCACGGAATATTGCCGTAGCCCGGCGTGCCTCGGTCGCTCTCGGAAAGATGGATATACTTGAGGTGATCGCGGGCAATCAGGATGCCGTTTGCCGCACCCTTTTCCTCGATATTCATGTGGTAGGTATCGAGATGGACAAAGATATTATCCGCGCCGACACGCTCCACCATGTCAACGGCCTGCTGCGCCGAGTTGATCAGGTGGTTCTCATAGCGGTTCACGGCCTCGACACCGAGCTGGATGCCGTACTTCCTAGCATGTTTTGCCGCCGCGTCGAGCACCTTGGCGATGTTGTCGTATTCGCCTTGCGTCGGCGGCAGGCCGGTGCGCTCGCCGATGCCGCCGAAGATGACGCCGGAGAGCGCCTCGGCGCTCATTTCCGCGGTCTTTTCGATCGCGACCCTCAGGTGCTCGATCGCTGCATCCGGACGGACGGAAGCCCAGGCATGTTCCGGCAGGCCGAGCGAGCAGACGGCGCGCAGCGTGTTCTTTTCAAGCAGGTCGCGGGTATGCCTGGCATCGACGGCAGGCGCATTGAGCAGCGCGATCTCGATGAAATCCATCTTGTAGTGCACGGCTCCGGCAATCGCCTTCTCGGCGCCTGCGCGGTCCCAATTCATGGTCCACATGCTGGTGTGAACGCCGAAACCTTCCATGGTCGTATCTCCTACTTCACGATTTTGATGAACTTGGCCGAGAACCACCGCAGCACCATCACGACGATGAGCAGGATGCCCCAGACGGCAGTGGTGAGATGCTGGTTGGCACCGAGCAGGTTGAGCCCCGAAGAGAGAAGCTGCAGCACGATGAGCGCCACGAAGACGGGCAGGACGCGGCCGAAGCCGCCGAAGGGATTAATGCCGCCGAGGAAGCAGGCAAGCACAGTGATCAGCAGGTAGGACTCGCCGTGGCCGACGCGCACCGAATTGAAGCGGGCAAGCATGATGATGCCGGCAACCGCCGCCATCACGCCGGAGAGCATATAGACCAGCACCAGGACCTTGCGGGTGTTGATGCCGGAATAGCGGGCAGACTCGATATTGGAGCCGATCATATAGGTGGAAAAGCCGAGCTTGGAGCGCGAGAGCAGGATGTGGCTGGCGATGACGCAGGCGATCAGGACCAGCAACGGGACGGGGATGCCGAGGATGCTGCCGTGGCCGATCGGGGCGATGAAGGTGGGGAAGCCCGAAATATCGCCGCCGCGTGTCAGGAACTCGCCGAGGCCGCGCAGGAAGATCATCATCGACAGCGAAACGAGGATCGGATGGGCGCGGGTAAAGGCGATGACCAGGCCCATGACCAGGCCGCTTGCCGCGCCGACGGCAAGCGCCAGAGCAGAGCCGAGCAGGAAGGCGCCCGGGCCGGCATCGACGCCGCCATTGGCCTGCAGCGTCCAGGCGAGCGTCAGGCCGGCGATGTTGGCGGTGAAGGTGATCGCAAGGTTGAGGCCGCCGGTGAGGATCGGCATCAGCATGGCAAGCGTCAGAACGCCAAGCTCGGGAAGCTGAAAGGCGACAGATCCGAAGGTCGCGCCCGTCAGGAAATGCGGCGAGGCGAAAGCGAAGACGACAAGCACCGCCGCCAGCGCGGCGAGGGGACCGGCCATGTCGGCCCCGAAGATGGCGTTGAAGCGGGCGGCGAGCGTGTTCATCGGTTCTCTCCCCTGTCTGCAGGCCTGCCGCCGGTCAATTTGCGGGTCGCAAACACCGGCACCAGATTGCCGATGCGGGCGCTCGACAAGGTGATCGCAACGAGGATGATCGCGCCGACGATCATCTTGAAGGCGAAGGGCGAGACGCCCATCAGGTTGAGGCCGTTCTGGGTGCTCGAGACGAGCAGCACACCCAGCACGCAACCGAGTACCGAGCCCTTGCCGCCGCCTAGCCGCGCGCCGCCGAGCACCACAGCAGCCAGGACATCGAGCTCGCGGCCATAGAGTGCGTTCGGCACGACCTCCTGCGCATAATGCGCCTGCATGAGACCGGCGATGCCTGCCATCAGTCCAAGCCAGCCGAAGGCGATGAACTGCATGGCGCCGATATTGATGCCGAAGCGGCGCGCGCCTTCCGGATTGTCGCCGAAGGCATAGAGCTGCCGGCCGGTGGTCGTGCGGGTAATGAAGAGCCAGGTGGCAAGCGTGCAGACGGCCATGACGGCAACCGGCAAGGTGATCTCAGCCCAGCTCCCATCGGCCATTTCGCGCTCGTAGATGATGACGCGGCTCGTCAGCCAGTCGGGCAGATTGTAGATCGACACGCCCTTGGTGAAGAACATCAGCAGGCCGAAATAGACGTTGAAGGTCGCAATCGTCGCGACGATCGAGATGATGCGGAAGCGGTGGATCAGGAAGGCGTTGATCATCCCGAGCACCATGCCGATACCGGCCGCGATCAGCAAACCGGACACCCAGCCGCCCCCGCCGATCCGCTCAAGCGCCAGTGCAGTGACATATTGCACGATCGAGGCGGCAACGGCGAAGGAGATGTCGATGCCGCCTGATATCAGCACCACCAGCAGGCCGACGGCGAAGATGATATTGACCGCGCTGATATTGAGCAGGTCGAAGGCGTTGCCGAGTGTGAAGAAACGATCGGTTGTAAAGGCCAGGACGATGCTCATCGCGATGATGACGGCAAACAGCACGAATTCCGTCGTATAGGCCAGGAACAGCTTACGCATAGACCGCCGCCTCCAGGTCCTTCAGTGTGGTCGCGCGCGGATTGTACCAGCCGGCGATGTGGCCCTTTTCCATATGGATGATGCGGTCGGCGTTGAAATAGACCTCCGGCACCTCGTCCGAGATGAGGATGATCGCAAGCCCCGCCTCGGCAAGGCGCGCTACGATTTCGAAGATGCCGGCGCGGGCGCCGACATCGACGCCCACCGTGGGCGCATCGAGGATCAGCACCTTTGGATCGGTGGCGAGCCATTTGGCGATCGCGACGCGCTGCTGGTTGCCGCCCGAAAGCGTCGAGATCGCATCGTCCTGCCTGCCGATCCTGACGCCGAGATCGGCGATCCAGCGCGAGACCAGCGAGCTCTTCTTTTCCGGCGAAATGAGCCGGCCGCTCAGGATGCGGTTGAGCGAGGCCATGACCAGATTGTCGGCGATGGATTGCGGCTGGTTGAGACCGAGCGAAAGGCGGTCTTCGGAGAGATAGGCGACGCCTGATGCGATCGCCTCGCGGTTGGAGGCAAAGCGCACCGCTCTTCCCTCCAGCACGATCGTGCCGGCGGCGGGCCGGCGCATGCCGAACAGCGTCAGCGCAAGTTCAGTGCGCCCGGAGCCGAGCAGGCCGGTGATCCCGAGCGTCTCGCCACGGCGCAGGTCAAAGGAGATGTCCTCGAACTCGCCGGGCCTGGACAGCTTGCTGACGGAGAGCAGAACGGGGTTCCGCGATACGTCGCGGGCGCGAACGTTCTGGTCGAAGGTGCGTCCGGTCATCTGCTCGGTGATGTCAGACTGGGTCATGCCTTCCACCGGATAGACCCCGACCAGCGCGCCATCGCGCAGCACCGTGATGCGCGAGGAGATGTCCAGCACTTCCGCAAGACGATGGCTGACGAAGACGACGGCAACGCCCGAAGCCGACAGCGTGCGCACGATCGCCAGCAGATGATCGGTCTCCGACTGGGTGAGCGAGGCAGTCGGCTCGTCCATGAAGACGATCCGGGCCTCTCCGACCAGCGCGCGGGCAATGGCGACGATCTGGCGCTGGGCGATGGCGAAATCCTTGAGGGGTCTGTCGACGTCGAGGGTGACGCCGAGCCGGGCGAGTGCTTCCTCGGCTATTCCGCGGATCGCGGCATAATTGACGAAGCGCGGGCGCGAACCGGAAAGGGTTTGGAAGGCGATGTTTTCCGCGACGCTCATTTCCGGAAAGAGCGCGAGGTCCTGCCAGATGATCTGGATGCCGCGGGACTGGGCCATGGCAGGCGTCATGTGGGATATCGTCTCACCGTCGAAGACAATCTCGGCGCCGTCTGCAGGCCGATAGACGCCGGATATCACCTTGATAAGGGTGCTCTTGCCGGAACCATTTTCGCCGGCCAGGCAATGCACTTCGCCGGGCAAGACTTCGAAGGAGACGTTTTTTAGCGCCTTCACACCGCCGAATGTCATGTTGATGCCGCGAAGCGAAAGAAGCGGCTGGGCCTTCACACCATCATCCGTTGCCATGCTCATGCCGGTTGCCTGTCCAGTCGAATGCCATGAAAAGTCAATGGTCCAGCCATGGCCGGAAACCGCTCTTTTTCCCGAACGTCGGGCCGGTCCCTATCGACCGGCCCGACACCCGGGGAGGGGGCCTCTTCAGAGGCCCATTGCGGCTAGGTCGTCGACCGTATCCTTGTTGATCGGCAGTAGCTGATCGACGATGATGTCGTTACCAACAGGCTTGATCACGCCGAGACCCGGAATGTCATCACCTTCCTTGACGCTCTCGCCCTTGATCAGGCGATCGGCGAGCGTGACGAAGACTTCGCCGGCCTGTTTCGGATTCCACATGAAGCCGCCCGATATCGCGTCGGACTTGATCAGCTTCTGGCCCTGGCCGGGCGAGAACGGGCCGAGCACGAAGATTTTGCCCGTCTTGCGGCGTTCCTCGATGGCGCGCCCAGCGCCGATCGGACCCTGGCTGCCGAAGGCGAGGAAGCCGGTCAGATCCGGATGCGCGGCAATGAGATCGAGCGCCGTCGAGCGGCTCTTGTCGACGTCTTCCGCCACGCCGTAGCGCTCGCCGACGAGCTTCATGTCCGGATAATTCGCCTTGATATAGGCGATTGCGGCATCCGCCCAGGCGTTGTGGAGCGGCACGGTCAGCGAACCGACGAAGACGGCATATTCGCCCTTGCCGCCCATCTTTTCAGCGAGCAGCTTGCCATGCGCTTCACCGAAGCCGGTGGCCGATGCGAGCTCGAAATTCCAGTCGGCGCCCTTCTGCGAGGGCGACTCATGGGTGATGACCTTGATGCCGGCGGCCTGCGCCTTGGTGAGCACGGGCTCGAGCACCTTGGCATCGTTGGGCACCACGCCGATGACCTTGACGCCCTGGGCGATCAGATCCTCGATGGCGCGCACCTGCAGCGCCGGGTCGGCGCTGGTCGGGCCGATCATGAAGGCATCGACCCCCAGTTTCTGGCCCTGTTCCTTGATCCCGGCTTCCATCGCGTTGAACCAGGGAATGCCGCCGATCTTGACGACAACGCCGACCTTCGGCGCGTCCTGCGCAAACGCGACCACCGCCCCGGCAAGCGACAGCGATGCGGCAAACGCCGCTACGATAAGGCTCCTCATCCTCACTCCTCCTCAAAGGTCGCTCATACGAACGACGACCACCGGCCGGGTTGCGGCAGGTTTTTCCTGGTTGCTTCTGGCGAGGGAAAACCCTTGCCTCCCATCCGCCTCCTCCGGCGAACCATCTTTGCACAATCGATCTTTCTTTTCTGCACAATCGATGGTGCAATGACTATCGATCAAGGCAGGGCTTTCGTCAAGAGGGGTTTGTTTCTAAGGAACGACAGCGGAAAGGCGAGATATGGCAAACATCAGCAAGAAGAAGGCGACCATCTACGATCTCTCGATCCTATCGGGTGCGTCGGCTTCCACCGTCAGCGCCGTACTGAACGGAAGCTGGCGGAAGCGGCGTATCAAGGAGGCGACGGCGCAGCTCATCCAGAATCTGGCAAACGAGCACGGCTATACGGCGAACCTGCAGGCTCGTGGCCTGCGTTCGTCCCGCTCCGGCCTCGTCGGTCTTCTGTTGCCGGTGCACGACAACCGCTATTTCTCCTCCATGGCGCAGTCTTTCGAGGCACAGGTCAGAAGCCGCGGCCAGTGCCCTCTCGTCGTCAGTGCCTGTCGCGATCCGGAGGAGGAGCGCAAGGTCGTCGAGACGCTGATCTCCTATTCGATCGACGAGCTTTTCATCGCCGGCGCAACCGATCCGGATGGCGTGCACAAGGTTTGCGAAAAGGCAGGGCTTAAGCACGTCAACATCGATCTGCCGGGCACGCTGGCGCCGTCGATCATCAGCGACAATTATGAAGGGGCGCGCATGCTGACACAGGCAATCATCGAACGCGCGCAGGAGGATGGCCCGCTTTCACCTGATGATCTCTACTTGTTCGGCGGCCGCAACGACCATGCCAGCCATGAGCGAATTCGCGGTTTCCGCGACGTAAAGCGCGCATTGCTGGGCGCGGATCCCGACGTCTGCATCCAGCCGACCGGCTATTCACCCGCCATGACTGCCCGCGCCTTCGAAGCCTTCTACGAAGGCCATGGAAAGCTGCCGCGCGCATTCTTCGTCAATTCCTCGATCAACCTCGAAGGGCTGATGCGCTTTCTCGCCCTGCATCCGCACGAGACCTTCGCCGATATCATCGTCGGCTGCTACGACTACGACCCGTTCGGCTCCTTCCTGCCTTTCCCGGTTTTCATGATCCGGCAGGACAGCGAGGCGATGATTACCAAGGGGTTTGCGATCCTCGATGCAGACCGCGGCCCACCAATCACACATCTGGTGCGGCCGACTCTCGTACCCCCACGCACGGCGCTGACCGGCCCACTCGATGCACTGAAGGATATCGAGTAGCGTCCTGCCTCGCCGGAGACACGCTGGGCTGACGAAGAACGGACTCTTTGATGCCGATCGTGTGGCATCGACAACTGCCTTATCGGATCTAGCTTTCTGTGATGCGGCGATCTTCATCCGAGCCGACGGAAAGCTGCTTCCAGTCCAGGTCTTCCTGCAGCTCGAGATATTGCGTCGCGCCGATCTGGTCCGTGTCGCGCAATTCCTCGAGGCGCTGGCGCTCAGCGAGAACGGCGGCGATCGTCAGGTCGCGGCGGCGATCGAGCGGCGAAGTCTTGATTGCATCGCTTGATGCGGCCCAATGTTCCTTGCAGATCGTCCGGATCGCTTCGGCCTCAGTGCCGTCTTCCTTCTCAAGTCGCTGAAAGGCGGCTTCGGCGAGTGATCTTCGGGCCGCCTTGAGTTCATCGCGGACTTCTGCCTGCCGACCGAGTTTCAGGAGATGGATCATCGGTGCCAAGGTCGCCCCTTGGATGACCAGAGTTGCGAGCACCACCGAGAAGGCCGTGAGCACGACCAGGTCTCGTTCCGGAAAGTCGGCGGGGAGCGCGAAGGCGGTCGCCAGCGTAACGAGGCCGCGCATACCGGCCCAACCCACCAGCAAGGTCTCGCCGGATGTGAAAGGCGCCAATTCATGACCTCTTCGGTGGCGAAACGCGACGACGGCGTGAAGCAGGAACGCCATCGCCATGCGCGCCAGAATAACGCCGACCACCACGATGGCGGCAAATCCCATCGCCCGCTGAAGCTCTTCAGCCGACATCGTCTCGAGGATGCGACGCGCCTGCAGCCCCATCAGCAGGAAAGCCACCACGTTCAACAGGAAGACGACCGTCGTCCAGACCGCGAAGGAATGCACCCGCATCCGTGGCGAATCCTCGACCGAAGAGAGGGTGGCGATCGTCATTGCGCTCGCTACTGTGGCAAGGACAGCCGACAGGTGCAGATGTTCCGCAATCAGCCAGGTCGAAAAAGCGTAGACGAACTGAAGCAGGGTCCCGCCGACTGTGTTTTCGGTTATCGGCCGAAGCCGTGAGACGAAAAAGCCGAAGGCGATGCCGAACAGGATTCCTCCAGGTGCGGCGAACCCCACCTGAAGCGCCGTCCCGGCATCCAGCCCACCATGCGCCTGGACAGTGAGCGCGGCCCCGAAAAGCAGCAGCGCGGTCGCATCGTTGAACAGGCTTTCTCCCTTGAGCAGGGCATCCACACGGCGCGCGACGGGCAAATTGGAAAGGACCGCCGTGGCGGCTGCGGCATCGGGCGGCGCAACGATTGCGCCGAGTGTGACTGCAACCGCAATCGGAAGCCCGACAGTCAGCATGCTGATCGACACGACCACGCCTGTCGTGACGAGAACGGCAACGACGGCATAGAAGAACAGCGGCAGCAGCATGCGCCGCGCCGCGCCGACCGGAAAATCATAGGCCGAGTCGACAAGGACCGGCGCGATGAACAAAGCGAGCGCCGTCGGCGGATCGATCGGGATCGTGGGCGCGCCGGGCAGCATCGCCACGGCGACGCCGGCGGCAGCCAGAATGCCGGGGTAGGGCAGGCGCGTGCGACGCGTCACCTGCAGCAACAGGATGGCAACCGCCAGCAATGCAACAAGTGTTTCGAAGAACGTCATTTCGGCATACTAGCAGGCTTTCGAGCACATTGAAGCGGGTGCAGCCCCGATGTAAAGCTTGTGTCGTATCAAGCTGCTGACGCAGCGGCGGGGATGGCGATGGACTACGAGGTTGCGATTGTCGGCGCCGGCGCGGCCGGCATTGCGGCAGCAAAAAGGTTAGCCGATACCGGACGCTCGGTCATCATCCTGGAGGCCGGCACCCGCGTTGGCGGACGAGCCTGGACAATCGAACTCGCCGGAATGCCGCTGGATATGGGGTGCGGCTGGCTGCATTCTGCAGAGCGCAATCCTCTCGTCGCCATCGGCCGTGCCGCCGGGTTCAACATCGAGCGCGGAACTACGGCGTGGCAAAGCCAGTGGCGCGATCTCGGTTTCACGCAGGATGAGCGCGCGGCGGCGGCGGGGGCCTGGAGGGCGCTTGGAGAGCGTATGCGGGCCAGCCCCCCCGCGAGCGACAGGGCGTCGGACGCGCTGGAGCCGGGCGGCAAATGGAACGCCTACTGCCAGTCGCTCAGCGGATATCTGAACGGCGCATCGCTGGATCGGCTGTCGGTCTCTGACTTTCTTGCCTATGACAGTGCTGCGACCGACACCAATTGGCGGGTGCACGAAGGCTATGGAAGTCTGATCAGCGCGGCCGTTCCGAACGTGGCCTTGCGCCTTTCGACTCCCGTTCGACGCGTGGCAATGACCGGAAACGGCATCCGTCTGGAGACCGACCGCGGTCCTGTCACATCGGGTGCCGCGATCATCACGGCATCGAGCACCGTTCTGGCCGGCGGAGCCATTATCTTCGACCCGGAGGCCGACGATCACCTCCATGCCGCGAGTCAGCTGCCGCTTGGCCTCGCCGACAAGCTGTTTTTGGAACTCCATGGTAATCATGGTCTCGAGCCGGAAACCCATCTGCTCGGCGACCCGCAAAGTGCCGAGACCGGCAGCTATTATATCCGGCCATTCGGCCGGTCCGTCGTCGAAGGCTTCTTCGGCGGAAACGGCGCTGTCGTCATCGAGCGCGCGGGTTTGGTGGAGGCATTTGCCTTCGCACTCGACCAGCTTTCATCACTGCTCGGCAGCAACATCCGCCGCCACCTGCGGCCGCTGGCAGCCTCTTCCTGGTGTCGTGCTGATTGGATAGGCGGCTCCTACAGCCATGCACTGCCCGGCCATGCGGGCGCACGCGCAGTCCTGGCGCGCCCGGTCGGCGACCGGCTGTTTTTCGCCGGCGAGGCGACGCACCAATCCGACTTTTCCACCGCGCATGGCGCATGGGAAAGCGGGTTGCGGGCCGCCGACCAGGCCGCAGCTGTTCTGCCACCCACATAATATGGAAGGGTGAACTCGTGACCCTCGGCGCACCGATACCACTGGCCGACCATCACCAGCTGGCAGAATTTCATGGTTGCCCAGTTCGGGTTGTCTTGCGTGGATTATAGATCGCTTATGCTGACAGTGCTGGCTTTTCGTCGTGCTATCGAAGGTTCAATTTAGCTGAAACCGCCAGTGCCATTGCCCGGCGACTTACCCCCAGTTTAGAAAACACGTTCTTAAGGTGGAATTTTACCGTAGGCTCGGAAAGCCCGAGCGCGCGGGCGATTTCCTTGTTGCTCTTACCTTCGCGCAGGCAGAGCAGGACCTGTTGCTCGCGTTGACTGAGAAGACTTTTGCCGCAAGCAAGAGGACCCTTTATCCGGCGGCCGTTATCGGCGGGTTTGCCGAAGACGCTTTTTTCACCCTGGCCAACTATGCGACCGATGAAGTCGACGGCATCGGCACTGAAAACCTTCAGGCCGAAACGCCGCACGATCGCTCGTACGACCGTGGAGAATTCGAGTCCCTCGTCCTCGAAGAGCTGGGTCACCTCGTGCGAGCGAGCGCGCGCGATCGCAAACTGGAAATATTCGAGCGCCTGGGTATGCCGGCCGTCGTTCCAGGCGGCAACCGTTGCCAGGATTTCCGCCGCCAGCAGGTGATAACCGCTGCCGTTCGCGCGGCTTCGCGCCATCACGATCTCCAGATTGGCTAGCCCTTCGCCTGGTCGTCCCTGGGCTTTGAGAAGGCGCGCTTGTGCGACGAGGAAATCGCTTTCCTCGCGCCATGTCCAGAAGCGCCCGAGTTCTGGATCGCGCAGAGATGAAACCAGCCGCTCGGCCAGAAGCACCGCCGATTCAATCAGGCCGGTCTTCGAGAAGATATCGACCCGCATGATGTCGGCCGCAATCTTCAGGCGCGGCAGCGCGCGCTCGACGGCGACCTCTTCCGCCTTGTCGATCGCTGCCATTGCCAGATCGAGACCGCTCAGCCGCAGCCGGCTGCGGGCCAGCAGCGAAAATATCCGGGAATAGATATCGACCCAGCCCTCACCATGAACCACGTGAGTAACGGCCTCACCAAGTGTCCTTTCGACCAGCGCTATCTCGCCCTGGAGGTAGAGAACATCCGCCGTCGCCACCCGGCATATCGCTTCGAGATTGACGTCGGTCCACTGCGCGCTTTGGATCAGGTCCTGCGCCTCCCTGCAGAAAGTCAGCGCCGCCGAGAAGTTGCCGGCGAGCGTATTGACCAGCCCCAGATGGATCAGCATGAAGATCTGGGCATAGGCCGTTTTTTCCTCGCGATAATAGGCCAATGCCTTCAAGGCACTCAGCCGTGCGAGGTCGAGATTGCCGCGCCTGGTATAGGCGATGCACAGATGGTTGTAGATCCAGCCGAGCTCCCAGGTCGATTGCGGCGAAAAACCTGATGCCATTCGTTCGAGATGCAGGATCTGAGCATCGTCGAGATGAAGATCCTCATAGATATCGACCAGCCCGTCGATGTGATGGAGCGTCGATGCCTCGATCGTCAGGAACTCGTCGCCATGCAGGGCCCGGCCTTGCTTGATCGCTTCCATCCGCTCGCGCGCCGTCTTGATGTGCCCCTTCTTCGCGAGGACCAGCACGTAACACAGTGACAGGCTCGGAGATTCGTGGATGACGCCAGCGGGCAGGTCGTCGATCAGATGTTCGAGCACAGTGTGGCCGGCGCGGATGAAGAGATTGACGCCTCCGGCCTGTCGGATGGTCTGCGCGGCGAGCGAAAAATTGCCGGCACGCGCCGCATGCGCAACGGCTCTTTCCAGGAACCCGCGCTCGGCAAACCAGATCGCTGCCATGGAGTGAAGCGTTGCCTCGTCGATCTGGGGATCACCTGCAAGCTCGGTCGTCAGGCACTTCCGCACGATCGGATGAAGCCTGTACCAGGCCGCACCGGTCTGGCTCTTTTCGATCAGCGGGCTCATATCCTCGAGCAGCCGAAGGTCATCTGCCTGCAGATCGGTGCCGGAGAGATGGCTTGCCAGCTCCAGCGGGAATTCCTCCAGGATCGAGGTGACGCGCAGCGTTCGACGAAGCGCCGGCGACAGCGGACGCAGGATCGCTTCGTCGATATGGCGGAAAAGATCGGGATGCTCTCCGGCCAGCAGCCTGTTGCGCTCGTCTGTACCGCCGCTCTCCATCACGCCGAGCGCGATCTGCGTCAAGGCCGGCCATCCACGGGTGGCGCGTACGAAATTTGCGACGTCGCCGGTGTTGATGTTGCGTGGAAACAGGCTGCGGATCTCGTTGCGGCTGAAGGCAAGGTCGACGGCGTTGATCTCCGTGACAAGGCCGCGCACCCTGAGGCGAGCGAGCGGCAGCGGCAGTTTCTGCTGCGATGCGCAGACGATCCTCAGATTGTCGGGGGCGGTTAGGAAAAATCCGTCGAGGAAAGCCTGCGCGTCGGGTGAGGAAGCGATATCGAGCTCGTCGATAAACAGGATTGCGCCGCTTTCCCGGTCGGCGACGATGTCGAACAGCTCCCGCAGGGAGGCGGGAGGCTGTGGAGCGCGTATGCCGAGCGCCAGGCAAAGATCGGCTAGCAGTTCGGCAGGCCGGCCATGCGCGGGGTCCAGTGTGATCCAGCCGCAATGACCGACGCCGCCATCGAACAGCGACTGAAAATAATCGGAGCCGGAAGTGACTGCCTCATATCCTGCCTTGAGCAGCGCCGTCTTGCCGAAGCCGGACGGTGCATGGACGACGACGATCTGGCGCGCCAGACCGTCGCGGATCTTCGAAAGGGGAAAGGGACGGTCGATGGCGGTGAACAGCATGCGCGGCGGGCGAAAACGGGAACCTAGCGTCTTCAGTTCACCACCGCCGGAGCGACTTGCAGTTTTGCCTTCGGAACGACTGTGATGCATCCAAAAACGCCTCGCTCATTCGACCATCCTAACTAGCGAGCTTTAAGAAGCATATCCCGTGCCAGCCCAGATCTAACCGGCCTCGAGCGGTGCGTAATTCTGCGTCAGGCCGAAGGCGGCGGGGCCGAAGACGTCCAATGCCTCCGGTGTGCGCATGATCGGCGGCACTTTGACGCCAAGCACGTTGACCCGCTGGCCATAACGCAGGCGTTCGGTGGTTATCGGTTCGGCAGTATCGGCTTCGAGGATGCAGATGAGATCCGGCACGATCGCCAGCACCCTGCCGTCTTCCTCGGCTACCAGATTCTCGTTCTGGATCTGGATGCGCACCGGCCTGCGGCTTGTGTCGAAAGGTTCGATCGTCACGACGCCGACCGACCAGCCGTTCTGCTCGCGCCGCGAGACGTCGACCACCTTTCCCGAGGCCAGAAGGCGCGCGGTCTCGTAATGCGTTCCGGAGAAGAATTCGATCAGGTCGGCGAGCGGATCGCGATGCGCGGCAAGCGCCAGCCGGATGGTACGCCCGATGCCGATGGCAAGCGACATCGTTCCGGGAACGGATACGCGACGGGTCGTGCGGCCATCCATGCCGTAATTGACGATGTAGGACTGGCCGCCCATGCGGATCGTCACGCCGCGAGCGAGCCATTCCGCCTTGGCCGCACTTTCCGTCTCGATGATGACGACGTTGCCCTGCTCGTCGGCGACGGTCACGGGTGCGGCAGGCACGCCGTAGACGTTGAAAGTCTCCATTTCGAGCTGCGGAAAGGCGCGGCCCATGCCGTCCGCGTCGATAACCGGGAGCCGGCATTCCGCCGCCAGCATGATCGGCACCATTGAGTTGATGCCGCCGGCCTCGAAGGGGATGATCGCCCCCATCGCCTTGCCGACACGTTTCTCGTAGGCCCTCAGCGCAAGCCCGATTTCTTCGCCGCTCGGCATCTTCTCGATCAGGATCGTCGGCGCCCCCATCGCGCCGCAGGCGGCGACCTCGATGCCGTCAGGCACGTCGTCAAGCGGCAGAAGATCGACAGGACCGTGGCGTTCGATCGCCGCTTTCGCCATGAGTTTGCCGATATAGGGATCGCCGCCGCCGCCGGTGCCGAGAAGGGCCGCGCCGACCGCCAGATCGTCGATATCCTCGTTGGTGATGATTGCCATGTGTTCAGCCGATCTCTTCGATGGAAATGAAGGGTTCCTTCAGCCCGAAGCAGGCAGGGCCGAAGACATCGAGCGCCTCCGGTGTCCGCATGATTTCGGGAACGGAAACGGCAAGCACGGTGACGCGCTGTCCGTAGCGCAGGTTTTCGCTGGTGATGGGTTCGGCCGTTTCCGTGTTCATGATGCAGATGAGATCGGGCACGATCGCCTTCACCTTGCCGTCGACGCGGGCGATCAGGTTCTCGTTCTGGATCTCGATCTCCATGGTCGAACCGAAGGGCGGCAACCCGCCGATCGTAACGCGGCCGATCGAAAATCCGGCCTTGGTCTCGCGCATGACATCGATGATCTTGCCGCCGAAGATGATGCGCCCATAGCGATAGAGCGTCGAAGGCAGAAACCCAAGCAGCGCTTCGATCGGATTTTCGTGCGAGCTTTTGGCGTTGCGCAGGACTTCGCCGATGCGGATGGCAAGGCTCAGCGTGTTCGGAATGGCAGTGCGTTTTACGTCAGCGCCCGACATTGCATATTCGGCGATATAGGCGCAGCCGCCCATGCGGATGGCAACGGCGCGCGAAAGCCATTCCATCTGGCGGTTGTCAACCGCTTCGATGATGGCGCAATCGCCATATTCGTCGCTGACGGCCATCGGGCTGCCGGACACGCCATAGACGCCGAAGGTCTCCATTTCGAGAAAGGGAAAGGCGCGTCCCATGCCGTCTCCATCGACGATCGGCAGGCCGAGGCGGGCGCCGACGACGAGCGGGATCGTCGAGTTGATGCCGCCGATCTCGATCGGCATGGTCGCCTGCGCCTTGCGGCCGAGATGGCGTTCGAGCCGCTGCAACGAGAACATCGCCTCCTCGCCGCTCGGGATCTTCTCGACCAGCACGGTCGGCGCGCCCATCATGGCGGTCGGAATGACCAGCATGTCGTCGGCCAGTTCCTTGGGGTCGATGATGTTCACCTCGAGGCCTTCGTCGAGGCATTGCTGGACCATCAGCCGGCCGACATAGGGATCGCCGCCGCCGCCGGTCCCGAGAAATGCCGCGCCGACGGCGAGGTCGCAAAGTTGTTGACTGTTGAGTTTCATAGGATCCTCATCCGATCACGAGATCGCCGATGGCTTTGACGCGGATGCGCGTCGCACTGCCCGGCAGATAGGCGAGCGGTACTTCCTCGATATCCATGATCTTGACCGTTCCGGCCTCGGCGCCCGCCTTGACGGCACGCTCTTCGGCTTCCTTCTTGGCCCCGCCAAGCACGATGTCGCGGGAAGTGCCTTCGAGCGAGAAGATGCGGTCGACCTCGCCGCCGACCTGCGCGATCGCCGCGCCGATCGCATTGGCAACGGAAGCGTTCTCGGGGCGGATGACGCGCGACGCGGAGGGCAGGTCGCGCGAGATCAGGATCGAGCCACCGCCGACGAGGATGACCGGCAGGGGCTCGGCGCTCGTCTTCATCCGGTCGACGGCCTCGTCGGCCATGCGGTGGATGGCATCGAGCGCCGTGTCGATCGTCCTTGCCGGGATACGAGCGACACGCGAACGGTCGCCGATATCCTCGAGGCCGGCCGCGACGATGATGTCTGTCGTGGTCAGGGTATCGCCGCCGAAGATCAGGGCGCGGGAGGTGATTTCGTAGCCGACCGAATCCGGGCCAATGCGGGCGCCGTCGTCGCGCACGATCGAGCCGCCGCCGAGACCGATGGCGAGCACGTCGGGCATGCGGAAATTGGTTCTGACCCCGCCAATATCGACGGCGACGGCGGATTCGCGCGGGAAGCCCTGCATCAGCATACCGACATCCGACGTGGTCCCGCCGATATCGACGACCATCGCCTCCTTTTCGCCGGCAAGCATCGCCGCGCCACGCATGGAATTGGTCGGGCCGGAGGCGAATGTCAGCACCGGATAACGCTCGACGTAATTAGGCACCATCAGCGTCCCGTCGTTCTGGCTGATATAGAAGGGCGCATTGATCGCAAGCTCCTTCAGCGCGTTGCGGAAGGAGTTGACGACCTTGCGCGACAGGTCGGCGAGCGACGCATTCATCACCGACGCGTTTTCGCGCTCGAGGAAACCGACGCGGCCGACCTCATGGCTGAGCGATATCGACAGGCCGGGAACTTCGTTGCCGAGGATTTCTGCTGCCCTTAGCTCCATGTCGGGTGTTACCGGCGAGAACACCGAAGTGATCGAGGCCGCCGTGAGGCCTCGGCTGCGGATTTCACCAGCGATGCGCAGGATCTCGGACTCATCGAGCGGCGCGATCTTGCGGCCGTCGAATTCGTTGCCGCCGCGCACCATGAAAGTGTGGCGGCCGAGCGTGTCGGCCAGATCCTTCGGCCAGTCGGTCATCGGCGGCAGCGCCTTGGTCGCCGGCAGGCCGAGCCGGATGGCCGCGACTTCGAGCAGCCGCTTGCGCTCGACGACGGCATTGGTGAAATGCGTCGTGCCAATCATCACCGCCTGGATTTCCGCGACCGAAACGCCTGTCATAGACAGCACCTGCTTCAACACGGCGACAATGCCCGAGCCGACATCGCTGGTGGTCGGGCTCTTGCATGCGCCGAGCACCAGCGAGCCGTCCATCAGGGCAGCATCGGTATTCGTGCCGCCCACATCTATTCCAATACGCATCATGACCTCCGTGAGAATATGCTTGGCCGTGGCGCCGGGGCGGATGGCTCCGGTGCTGGCGATGATCGTTGTTTCCGTGTTGGCTTCAGGCGACGAGCGCCTCGGATCGGTCGGGGTCCCAGCCGACCGTGACGGCGGCACCCGGGGAAAATCGTTCGGTGCGGGACTGGTTCTGGCGCTCGGCGACGATCTCCTGCGAGCCGACGGCCAGCCGGTAGCGCACCAGCGCGCCCTGGTAGGTCTCGCTGAGAACGGTTGCAGGGAGGCTGACGCCGGATGAGCTGTCGGGGCCGATGATGACGTTCTCGGGTCGAACCACCAGCTTTGCCGCCTGCCCGGCGGCCAGGCCCTCGGGACCCCGCGTCGGCAACACGGCTCCCTCCAGCAGCACCGTCATGCCTTGCTCGTCATTGGCGCCAACGGTGACGTCGATCACGTTCGAATGACCAATAAAAGTGGTGACGAACAGCGTCTTTGGCCGTTCGTAGATTTCCTCGGGCGTTCCGACCTGGACGATGTGCGCCTTCTGCATGACGCCGATGCGGTCTGACATCGTCAAGGCCTCATCCTGGTCGTGGGTCACGTAGACGGTGGTGATGCCGAGCTTCTTCTGTAGATCCTTGATCCAGTATTTCATTTCCTCCCTGAGGCTTTTGTCGAGCGCCGACAGCGGCTCGTCGAGAAGGAGGATGCGGGGCTCCGTGACCAGCACGCGGGCAAGGGCGACGCGCTGCTGCTCGCCGCCCGACAGCTGGCGCTGGAAGCGTTCCTCATATCCCGAAAGCCCGACCTGACGCAGCGCGGCGGTGACGCGCTTGCGGATATCCTCCTTCGGCAGCTTCCGGAGCTTCAGGCCGAAGGCGATGTTGTCGGCAACGTTCATGTGCGGGAAGATCGCATAGTTCTGGAACACGATGCCGATGGCACGTTTCTCCGGCGGCAATCTCGTCACGTCGTCGCGGCCGATCAGAATCTCGCCGCCGCTCGGCGGCACGAAGCCGGCGATCATCCGCAGCGTCGTCGACTTTCCGCATCCCGATGGGCCGAGAAGAGAAAAGAACTCTCCTTCGGCGATATGCAGGTCGATGCCGGCGACCGCGACGCTGTCGCCATAGGATTTGGCGAGCTTTTTCAGATGGATATCGGACATGCGGCGAAGGCTCTCCTGTTATGAAGGTGAGCAGTGGGCGGCGTGGAAGCCGCCCGCTGCTGCGGCATCAGCTGGCGAAGATGCCGTTGACGGTTTCGACGATGTCGTCTTCGTTTTCGAGGTAGGAATTCCAGTCCGGCACCCAGAAGCCCTTGATGGCGTCGGCGCTGTTGACGACGCCGGCCTTGGCGAGATTGTCGGGCAGGACCGCGTTGCTGACCGTCGGACGCAGGTAGAATTCCTTGCCCATATTGCCGATGAAGGTCGGATCGAGGGCGCGGTCGAGAAGAGCGAAGGCGAGCTTCTTCTGCATCGGCTCGGCGTAGCGGCTGATCGTATAGGTCTGCGTCAGGATCGGCTGCTGTTCAGTCCAGTACCAGAAGGCGAAAGGCGCGCCCTTGTCGCGGGCCTGCATCGGCTCGGCATCGTCGAGCACGGCGACTATTACTTCGCCGCGGTCCATCAGTGTCTGCATGTTGCCGGTGAAATCGGAGATCTTGGCGGGCATCAGCGCCTTCATCGCTTCGTAGCCGGCATCAAGATCGTACTGATCCTTGCCGAAGATACCGCAGGCGACGAGGAAGAAGTCCATCTGCAGCGTGTTAGACGTGATGTAGGTGCCGCGCTTGCCGGCGAATTCAGGCTTCCAGAGGTCCTTGAACGACGAGGGCGGCGGCGAAACCAGATCGGTGCGGTAGGCATAACCATACTGGTTGAAGGCCCATGTGACGCCGACGCCGTTGGCGGTGGCGAAGGGCCACAGGTTCTTGGCGTTCGGTACGTTCGGCAGCAGTTCGTCGAGTTTCAGGAAGAAATCGCCGGCCTTTGCCGTCTTGAACATCTCCGGCAGGTTCCAGTTGGTGATGTCGAGCGGCGGCTTCTCGGCGCCGCCGGCGACGAATTTCGGGAACCAGGGCCAGGTCGAGTCATACTCGATCTTGCAGTTGAACTCTTTCTGGAAATCGGTCAGCAGGTATTTGTTGACCAGCTCGCCCCAGGGACCGCCCCATTCGCCGACGCGCAGCACCGCGCCGCCGGCATCGAAGACCTTGCCGTCGAAGGCGACATCCTGCGACCAGGCGTGATTGATGTTGAACAGGGGCAGTGTTGTGGCAGCGACGCCCATCTTCAGGATCGTGCGGCGGGTATGCCCTGTCGTTTTCTCAGTCATGAAGTTCCCCTTTTTGCTCTATCGTTGATGTGACGGCGTGGCGGTATTCACCCCCCGAAGGTGCGTTTCAGGTTGACGAGTCTGGAAGTCAGCACGGTGGAGAGAATAACGAGCACGATGGCGAAGATGCCCGCGGCGGCAGCCGTCGGCTCGAACTGGTAGCGCATCGAGACATACATCGCGATCGGCAGCGTCTGCAGGTTCGGCGTCGAAAGGAACAGCGTGACTTCGAACTGGCCGAACGAAACGATGAAAGCGAAGATCGTGCCCGCCGAGATCGCCGGTCCGATGATCTTCAACGTTACCAGCCGGAAGGCGGTGAAGGGCGAAGCGCCAAGGCTGCGGGCGGCCTCCTCCAGCGAGCGGTCGAAACCGACCAGCGCCGCCGTCACCGTCGCGATGACGAAGGGGCAGGTGACGATCACGTGGCCGATGATCAGCCCCGGCATGGTGCGGGCAAGGCCGATGCCCGTGGTCACGTAGAAGACATAGAGGGCAAGGCCGAGTACCACGCCGGGCAGCACGATCGGCAGCATGAAGAAGCCGCGCAGGATGCTGGAGGTACGGCTCTGCGAGCGTGTCAGATAGATCGCCGCCATCGTGCCGATCACGGTCGAGATCAGCGTCGAGACCAGCGCGATCATGAAGCTAACGCCATAGGCCGAGAGGAATACCGGCGAAGTCAAAAAGGCCTGTATCCAGCGCAGCGACAGGCCCTCCGGCGGAAAGGTCAGGTAGTTGCCCGAGTTCAGGCCGGCAAGAACCACGATGAAGACCGGCACCAGCAGGATCGCCAGCGACAGCAGCGAAATGGCCTTGAAGGCAAAGGGGATGGCGGATTCTTCACGCATCAGGTGCGCCCTCCCGAGGTTCTGACCGCCGCCTGGTGATAGACTGCAACGGCTGCGATGCTCGTCACGAAAAGCACCACGGCAATGGCGGCGCCGAACTGCCAGCGCCCGACCTCGGCAATCTGCTGGTAGATATGGATTGGCAGCACCATCACCTTCCAACCGCCCATCAAAGCGGGCACGACGTAGGAGCTGATCGAAAGCGCAAAGACCAGAAGCGTGCCGGCGAGGATGCCGGGCATGGAGAGCGGCAGCACGATGGTGACGAAGGCGTGCCAGCGCGAGGCGCCAAGGCTGCGCGCCGCCTCCTCCAGCGAAGGATGGATGGCCTTGATGATGCCGATCAGCGATAGCACCATGAAGGGCAAGGTGATCTGCACCAGCCCGACGATGACGCCGAAGACATTGTACATCAGCGGCAGCGGCGTCGTTATTGCCCCGACCCTCAAGAGAAATCCATTGATGAGGCCGTTATCGCCGAGCAGCACCATCAGCCCGTACATGCGGATGACCATGTCGAGCTGCATGGAGGAGAGCACGAGGATCATCAAAAGCGTGGCGCGGCGCGGCTTCACGGTTTTCGCGATGACGTAGGCGAGGGGATAGCCGAAGAACAGCCCGGCGGCGCCTACGATGGCGGAAATCCAGATCGAACGCAGGATCGATTCATAATAGCTCGCCCGCGTGAAGATGCGGACGAAATTGTCGAAGGTGATCTGGCTGTTGAGGGCGATGACGCCGGCGACGGACTTGTTGAAGGCGAGCCCGAACAGCGACGCGGTCGGGATCACGAAGAAGACGAGGAAGACGAGGAACGCGGGAATGACCAGCCACCACAGGCGGAAATCCTGAAGGGCAGCGGTCGATCCTTTCCGCTTTTCCGTTTGTGTCATGGTGTCCGTTTGCGCAATCGCCATCTCTGTCCTCTCAATGGAACGTCCAGCGTTCTCTCATTCGGCCGCAAGCGGCATGGGCAGATGAATATAGTCGTAACCGAGCAGCTGTTTTTCGGGCGGCTGCGGGAAAGTCAGCTTGCTGTGGGCAAGGTTCGAGCGCACCAGCGCTGCGGCAACCGAGATGGCGGCGGGAATGGGGTCGACAACAGGCACGTCGATCCCACGCGCCAGAAGCCCCTCGCGCAAGGCGAAGGCGCAGCCCATCAGGCCGGTGCAGCCGAAGACGAGCGCCTCGGCGCCATCTTCCTCGACCGCGCGGATGCCTTCCTTGATCAGCATCGCCTTCGTCCGGTCGAGGTCCTCCTCGAGTTCAAGAACGGGAATATCGACGCTGCGCACCGAGGCGAGCTTGGTCGAAAGGCCGGCGACTGCCGCGGTATTTTCGAAGGATGCGCGCAGCCGGCGCATGACGGTGAGGACGGAGAACCGGTGGCCGAGCATCGCCGCAAGATGCATGCCCGTCTCGCAGGGGCCGAGCACCGGGATCGTCACGGCTTCCCGCGACGGCCTGAGACCCGGATCGCCCATGCAGTCAATGATGATGGCATGGACACCTTCATTCTGTGCCTTGATCACTTCGGCGATCGTTCCTGGCACCGAGAGGGCAGCCTCGAACTCGCTCTCGATCGATCCCGGTCCAGCCGTGATCTGTGAGTGACTGACCTTGATGCCTGGATATTCTAACGCCCGGAGATCGGCGACTTTGCGAAATCCTTTGGTGACGATCGGTGACACCACGCGAATTTCTACGACGCTATCCTGCACGGCCGGCCTCCTTGATGCGCAATTCGCTCTGGGCAATTCATGGGCTTACGGTGCCGCAGTCCGCCCCGGCTTGGAAGTTCGGAAATGAGTAGGTGCGGAAGTGATTTGGATGGGTCATCGGCCGGTACGGATGGCAGTGAACCTATCCGAATGGATAGGGATACTTAGAAAAAAGTATTTAAAAACAAATACTTGTCGATCTGCCGATTCTGGAGGCATCGCATACCGGCATGAAAATCCGCTGCAGGCAGGGGGTTTGACGAGGCCGAGCAGACGAATAACCCTGCATCAATGACAGCAGGTTCAAGACCGCCTGCTCATCACGGGGAATCGTGCCATGCCTTCGGCCAAAGCCGCGTCCGCATCATCCTTCCAGAACCGCGCCAGAACGGCGTGGCGCCTATTTGCCAATTTCGCTTATGACTATCGCCGTTTCCGTCGCGCCTCCTTCATCGATGGTGCACAATCGCGCGAAAACCGGCGGGCACATATCCATCTCCTGGCGCATATGCTGGAATACGGAATGTCCCTTTCCAATCCGCGCAATGGCTTCGGCATGGACAAGGTGCGGCTGCTGGCGGCAGAGACGCGCGACTATATCGAGCAGCACGGCCGCGACGCCTCGGCCGATACCGGCCTTTCCGTGCTCTCGGCCTATGTCGCCTTCAATGCGGAGCAGGGCGATGTCAGCGAGGCACAGGCACTGCTGGACGATCTGCTCGTCGTCGCCGGCGCCGCGCGCAATATCCGGCCCGGCGGCAGCGAGGCGGTCAGTGCAGCCGAGATCGCCAGGCACGCACGGATGGATTTCGTCTCCTTCATGGAGGCACGCCACAGCGTGCGCCAGTATGACAGCAACAGGACAGTCGCGTTCGAGAAGATCGAAAGAGCCATCCGTGCGGCCCAGCAATCGCCTTCGAGCTGCAACCGACAGACATGCCGCGTCTACGCCTTCACCGAGAAGCCGTCGATCGCCCGCGTTCTCGCCCATCATGACGGCAATCGCGGCTTCGGCGAGCAGCTCGGCGGCGTATTCCTCGTGACAGTCGACCTGTCGCATTGGAATACGGTCGGCGAACGAAACCAGGGATGGGTGGACGGCGGCATGTTCGCCATGACGCTGGCGCTCGGCCTCCACGCGGAGGGGCTAGGCGCCTGCATGCTGAACTGGAGTGCTGCGCGCGAGCAGGATATCAAGATGCGGACCTGCGTCGGCATTCCCGACAACGAAATCATCATCACGCTGATCGGTTTCGGCCACATGCGCGATGAATTCCGCGTGCCGGTATCGACCCGAAAGCCGATCGACATGGTCCTGACACACGAGCCGTCGCTTCGATAAGCCTCAATCGTCGAGCGATCGCAGCGCTGGGCACCCTCGGCAAGATCGCGTTGAGGCCCAACGTCAGGACGAGGAGCCTGATGAAATGGATGCGCTCGCTCAGAGAAGCGGTTAGTCGGCAGCTTTATCATTGCCGAAGCTGCGGAGCCGGCCTAAAACTCTGCAATATCGAATGAGAGTTTATCCATTGGTGCCCGGCAGGCCGAACGCCTGCTGAAAATATCGGCGAAAGGCATGCATGGCCGGATTGAAGTCGGTGTTGGCGCGCCAAGCGAGACCGACATCCATCGGTGGCACCGGATCCGTAATGTTGATCGTCTCGATCCGCCGGCCTTCCAGCGACCAGGGGCGGTGCACCATATCGGACAGGATCGCCACGCCGAGGTTGTTGGCAACCATGGAGCGTACCGCCTCGATCGACGACGTGCGTAGCATCACGCGGGGTTGATAGGGCGTCGTGCTCCAATACTTCAATGATGAATAGGCCGCCTCGTCCACCGTCAGCATGATGTAGGGCTCCTCGGCGATGTCCTGCAGGCCAACGCCCGCGCGCTTCAGCAGCGGATGCTGCGCCGGCACCCAGAGCCTGCGGACGGAACGCAAAAGCGTCTCTGTGGTAAGTGCGTTATTCAGGATATTCGAAGTGAGAAGCACCGAAATGTCGTAGCGGTTGACCAGCAGGCCTTCCTCGATCGACTCGCGGTTCACCTCGTAAAGTTGGATGCGCAGCTTGGGATAGAGCCGGCGCATGCGCTCGATGTGGAGCGGCAGAAAATAGCCGATGACGGTGTAGGTCGCCGCGACAGTCAGATCGCCCTCGATGTCGCTGCTAACATAGTTCAGGTGCGTTGCCTCATCGACCTTGGCGAGGATCTCGTAGGCGTAGGAAAGAAACTGCCGGCCAGCAGCGGTCAGCTCCATGCCTTGCGGCATGCGGGAAAACAGTGCGACGCCGATTGACTTTTCCAGTTCCTTGATTGCGGTCGTCACTGCCGATTGCGAGATCGAGAGTTGTGCAGCGGCATAGGAAATCTGTCCCTGCTCGGCCGTGGCGACGAAATAGCGGAGTTGGCGGAAACTGAGGCTCATTGTCTGTATTTCCCATCGAATTATCTGAATTCAGCGCCAATAAATTCGATCGGCTGCATTTGATTTATGCGCGGACCTCGTGCTTTCGAGGCAAAATAGTACTAACCTACTGGAAATAAACACAAAGTTTTTGCCCTAGATTTGAGCGCAGGTATCTCTTTTCCTGATAATGATGACGCGAAAATTGAATTTTTCAAATCCTGTTTTGTCACGTAGCGTTTTCCTCAGATGACAAAGGCGGAAGACAGTTTGAAAAACATCGTCGACATCAACTGCGATATGGGAGAGGCCTTCGGGCGTTGGCGGATCGGCGACACGCAGGATTCGCTGCTGATCTCTCACATCAGCTCGGCCAATATCGCCACAGGCTTCCATGCCGGCGACCCGAACCTCATCGACGAAACCGTGGCACTGGCCGCCGCCCACGGCGTCGGGGTGGGCGCGCATCCCGGCTATAACGACCTGCAGGGCTTCGGCCGCCGCAAGATTGTCGGCAGCAGCAAGGAGCTGGTCAACGACATCATCTATCAGGTGGGGGCGCTGCGCGAGTTCGCCCGCCGTCACAGCGTGCCGGTGCAGCATGTCAAGCCGCATGGCGCGCTTTACATGGAAATGGCGGTCAATCCAGATTTGGCGCAGATCTTCGTCCAGTATCTGCGCACCGTCTCGCCCAACGCGTTTGTCTTCTGCATGGGTGGCTCGGCGACGCACAGGGCGGCGCTCGGTGCCGGACAGCCTGTTGTGCGCGAGTTCTATGCTGACCGCGACTACGACGACAGCGGTTCGATCGTCTTTACCCGCGATGCCGGCCGCCCGGACCCGATGGTGCTGGCGCAGAAAGTGCTGCGCGCCTGCCAGGAAGGCAAGGTCCGCACGGTCACGGGCAACGATATCGACATCGACTTTGAATCCATCTGCTTTCATTCCGATACGCTGGGCGCGCTCGATATCGTTCTCAGCATGCGCGAGCTGCTGATCGGTGCAGGAATTAGAATCGCGCCGGTGTCTCAGATCCTTGGCCAATAGATTTTGCGGAGACGACCAATGAGCAAGATTGAAATCCGTTCGCCCCTGCCGGGTACCTTCTACCGTGCATCGGCGCCCGATGCTCCGCCCTTCAAGGCGGACGGTGAAGACGTCACCGAGGCCGAGACGATCGGCGTGATCGAGGTGATGAAGACATTCCAGGAAGTTCCGGCCGGTGTTACCGGCAGGACGATCACCTTCCTCGTCGACAATGAGGAACCCGTCATGGCAGGGCAGGTGATTGCGGAGGTCGAGGCATGACGATCGGCTCGGTGCTCGTCGCCAATCGCGGGGAGATTGCCGTTCGCGTCATCAAGGCGGCGAAGGCGCTCGGCATCCGGACCGTGCAGGTGTATAGCGCAGCAGACGCAGATATGCTGGCGGTGCGGCTTGCCGACGAGGCGGTGAACATCGGCCCCCCGGCGCCGACGAAATCCTATCTCGATATTGCGGCAGTGATCGCCGCCGCCAAGGCGGCCGGTGTCGATGCCGTGCATCCTGGCTACGGCTTTCTGTCCGAAAACGGCGATTTCGCCGATGCGGTGCGCGACGCCGGCATGATCTTTGTCGGCCCCTCCGGCGATGCGATCCGCACGCTCGGCGACAAGGTGGCGGCGCGGCAGGTGGCAAAACGCGCAGGTGTACCGACGGTACCCGGCAGCGATGGGCGCGTCGCCGGGATCGACGACGCGCGATTGCTCGCAGGCGAGATCGGTTTTCCCGTGATGATCAAGGCCGCGGCCGGCGGCGGCGGACGTGGTATCCGGATCGTCGACAGCATCGCGGAGCTGGAACAGCAGTTTCCGCTGGCCTCGGCCGAAGCACTGGCCGCCTTTGGAGACGGCGGACTTTATATGGAAAAGGTCATCGGCCGCGCCCGGCACGTCGAGGTGCAGATCTTTGGCGACGGACAGAATTTCGTGCATTTCTTCGAACGCGAATGCTCGCTGCAGCGGCGGCGCCAGAAGGTATGGGAAGAGGCGCCCGCCTTTCTGCTGCCTGCCGACATGCGCGAACGGCTTTGCATGAGCGCCGTAGCGCTTGCGCGCGAGGTCGGCTATTGCGGCGCCGGCACGGTCGAATATCTCTACGACGACGAAACTGCCAACTTCTACTTCATCGAAGTCAACACCCGCATCCAAGTCGAACATCCCGTGACCGAGATGATCACCGGCTTCGATCTGGTGCAGGAGATGTTCAAGGTCGCGGGCGGCGCGGTCCTTTCGGTCGCACAGCGAGACATCGCGGCCAGCGGCCATGCGATCGAGTGCCGCATCAATGCCGAGGATCCGTTCAAAGCCTTCCAGCCGTCGCCGGGCATGATCACGTCGCTGTCCATTCCGGAAGGCGAGGGCATCCGGTTCGATACGATGCTCTACGAGGGCTACACGATCCCGCCTTTCTACGATTCCCTGCTCGGCAAGCTGATCGTGCACGCAGAGACACGCGAGGCCTGCCTTGAAAAGCTCGCCGCAGCGCTCGCGGCACTCACCATCGAAGGCGTGCCGACGACAGTGCCGCTGCATCTGGCGCTCGCCCGCGACGCAAGCGTCGCCACCGGCGCCTTTCATACCCGCTTTCTCGAACAATGGCTGGAGCACGATGTCCCCGCTTCGGCCGACCGGACCCAGGAGGTCGCCTGATGCCTGCGCGATATACGTTCGGAGGTGACGAACACCTCTTCGTCGAATGCAGCAACGAGATGTCACTCGAGGCCTTCTTCAAGAGCCTGTCCATGGCGACGGCGGTCCGCGAAAGCCGGATCAAGGGCGTCACCGAGATCTGCCCGGCCAATGCCTCCTTCCAGGTGAAGTTCAATCCCGATCTCATCAAGCCGGACGACATCCTGCGGGAGGTGCAGGCGATCGAGGGCGTGGCGGAAAAATCCGAGCCGGTCCTGAAGACCCGCATCATCGAGATCCCGGTCTTTTACAATGATCCATGGACGCACGAGACGCTGATGCGCTTTCGCGAGCGGCATCAGGAACCTGGTGGAACCGATCTCGATTATGCTGCGCGGATCAATGGCTATGGCGCTGTCGAGGATTTCGTTGCCGCGCATGCGGGTTCGCCCTGGTTCGTGTCGATGGTTGGCTTCGTGGCCGGGCTACCCTTCATGTACCAGATGGTCGAGCGGCAGCGGCAGATCGAAGTGCCGAAATATCTGAGGCCCCGCACCGATACGCCCAAACTGACGGTCGGCCATGGCGGTTGCTTTGGCTGCATCTATTCGGTGCGCGGCGCCGGCGGCTACCAGATGTTCGGCGTCACGCCGATGCCGATCTTCGACCCGACGCAGCAAACGAGTTACCTGCGCGATTTCATGGTGTTCTTCCGTCCAGGTGACATCGTCAAGTTCAAGCCGGTCGATCGCGACGGTTACGACACGGCAGTCGAAGAGGTCGACAAGGGGCTTTTCAGCCCGCCGATCCGCGAGGTCCGGTTCGATCTTCGCGAATTCAGCAAGGATATCCACGGTTACAACGCCGCGCTGGAGGGCGTTCTCCATGGCCATTAAGGTGCTGCACCCGGGACTGTCGACCAGCGTCCAGGATCTCGGCCGTCCGGGCTATTTCCACCTCGGCATCCCGATCGGCGGCGCCATGGACCGGTACGCCATGCGCGCCGCCAATCTGCTCGTCGGCAACGACGAAGGGGCGGCGGGTCTCGAGGCGGTCTTCATGGGACCGAAGCTCGAATTCACCGAGGATGCTCTGGTGTCTGTCACCGGTGCCGACATGCCGGCCAAGGTCGACGGAGTGGCGCAGCCCGGCTGGACGGCTTTCAGGATCAAGGCCGGCCAGGTGCTGAGCTTCGACTTCCTGAAATCCGGCGCGCGCATTCTGATCGCGGTCTCGGGCGGCATCGATGTGCCGGAAGCACTGGGCAGTCGCTCCACCTATCCGATCGGTGCGCTTGGCGGCTTCAAGGGCAGGGCACTGGCGGCCGGTGACGAACTGCCGGTCGGAAAGGCCGACCTTGCCGAAGAAGGAAAAACCGTCGCCGAAGAGCTGCGGCGCAGACCTGAAACGCCGGTAGAGCTGCGCGTGTTGCCGGGGCTCTACTGGGACCGGCTGACGGATGCCGCCAAGGCGAGCTTCTTCGCCGACGAGTGGAAGGTGGCGCCCGAGGCCGACCGCATGGGCTACCGCTTCCGCGGCGGTCGCAGGCTCGAATTTCTGGACCGCAAGCAGCCCTTCGGCGCCGGTTCGGATCCGTCGAACATCGTCGACAGCTGCTATCCCTACGGCTCGATTCAGGTACCGGGCGGGACGGAGCCGATCATCCTCCATCGCGACGCGGTCTCCGGCGGCGGCTATTTCATGGTCGGCACGGTGATCTCGGCGGACATGGACCTCATCGGCCAGTTGCAGCCGCATACGCCGGCGCGCTTCGTCGAGGTGACGATGGACGAAGCGCTGAAGGCGAGGGCCGATCGGGCAGCACTGCTCGACCGCCTCCGCCAAAGCCTGTCGTGAGGTGACGACGATGGCTGGCCGATCACTCGACGTGCGTCAGGTAATCGGCGGTCACGCTCGGGCCGGGGATGATGGCAACGATCTTCATCTGGGCGATCATGCGCTTCATCGAGGCATCGAGATGGGTCTCCAGCATGGCGGCGGCCGCATCGATGGCGCCGCGCATCAAAAGCTCGACGATCAGCCGCATCTCGGTAATCGCGGTCGGATCATCGGGCAGGCCGAGATGACGCAGCAGCCGTTCGGCGGCGTTGACCGGCAACAGATTGTTGCGGATCAGTTCCCGCGTCTTTTCGTTTGCCGTCGTCAGCACGCAGATATCGATCATCTGCTCCTGAAGTTCCTCGAGTTTTTCGAGGTGGTCGACCGGCTGCGAAGCTTCGAGGCCGGCCAGGCGGGCAAAGAGCTCGGTCAGGCGCTCGCGGTCGACGGCGGCAGCGCCGGCCTTGAGCGCCGCGGGCTCCAGCATGCGTCGAAGCGTGAAGTGATCTTTGATCGTCTGGGCGGTCAACGGGCCGGCGATCCAGTGGGAACTCTGATTCTTCCGGACGAGGCCGCGTTCCTGCAACCGGCTGAGGACGTCGCGCACCACCGTGCGGCTGACCTTGAAATGATTGGCGAGTTCGATCTCGATGATGCGGTACTGGCCAAAGACGACGCAGCCAGCCACGTCGCGCTCGACGGTGTTGTAGATGCGCGCCCAGGACGACCGGCTTTGCAACGCCTCGTCGGCATGCTGGGCTATGACAAGGCCGAAGGACTTGATGTCCGTGCGGTTTGGCGTGAGACCCTTATCCTGAGGGCCGACCAGGAAGCCACGTCCCTGGAAGCGGTGGACGAGGCCATCGGCCTCCAGACGAAGCAGGGCGCGCTGCACCGGCGCGCGCGAGGTTTGGAGAATATCGGCGATCGGCCCCTCGAGCAGCACCAGACCCAGCGGCAACTGTCCGCCGACAATATTGTCGCGCAGGATATGCTCGGCAATCTCGTACCGACGCTGGGCCGCCTGTGCTGGGAGATTGCGTATCATCGGGCGGGGCATCCTCCATCCAATCGCGGATGGCAACAAAGTCGGAATTCTCTTTAGTGTATTTCGCCGTTCCGGACTATGTCAAAATAAATGTCTTTTGCATACCAAGATTGCATTTATTTTCATAGCATCGCGTGAGGCGGGATTTCATATTCGTCTAGGCCATTTTGCACCGCAGATGGTCAGACGGTGCGGATAGTTGCGCGTCAAGCGCGCAAATGATGCCGAAATGCGCGATTTTTGCCGAAGTTCCGGCGCATCACCGCCAGGAATGCCTGGATCGTGTTTTTCAGAATTCCTGCACCAAGACCGCGGTTTTGTGACTTTTTATTGCTCTGCACAAAATGTCGACTGTTCCACGGAAAAGCCTATTGAATACAAAGATCATTTATGTCATCAATTCTGCATAGGGATGCCGCTAGAAGCATTCCGAGGGTGAACGACAAAAAACATCAGAATGCCGATCGACCTACCGCCGTGTGTCTCGACGCCCACGAACGGTTTCGGCTGCCGTTTCGCAAGGCGCGCGGCGGCATAGGAGCGATCCGCGGCTGACGCAAAATGGAGAGGCTCGTGTCTTCGGTTCTCAAGCTCGCAGGTGTCACCAAGGCTTATGGTGCGCTGAACGCGCTCGACGGCATCGACCTGTCGCTGTCGAACGACAGCTACGTTTCGCTTCTGGGGCCGAGCGGATCGGGAAAGACGACGCTGCTGCGCGTCATCGCCGGTTTCGAGCAGCCGGACCTCGGCACGGTGATCTTCAAGGGCCAGCGTATCGAGACGGTGCCGCCGCACCGGCGCGACATCGGTTTCGTCTTCCAGAATTTTGCCCTTTTCCCGCATCTGTCGGTCTCCAGGAACATCGCTTTCGGGCTGGAGAACCGTGTCGAGAACTCCGTGACCGATCCTGATATCGTGCAGGCCAGGGTCAAGGACATGATCGCGCTCGTCGGCCTATCGGGCCTCGAGGATCGCGGTGTCGGGCAGATCTCCGGCGGTCAGCGACAGCGCGTGGCATTGGCGCGCACCCTGGTGACGGAACCGTCGCTGGTGCTGCTCGACGAGCCGCTTGGCGCGCTCGATGCCAATCTTCGCGCCCGCATGCGCAGCGAGCTCAGGCTGATCCGCGAGCGCTGCGGCGTCACCTTCCTGCACGTCACCGGCAGCGAGAGCGAGGCGCTTGCCATGGGCGACATGGTGCTGGTGCTCGACAGCGGCCGGATCGCGCAGGCGGCGGACGCCGACACGATCTACAACCGGCCAAAATCGCTGTCGGTCGCGGGCTTCCTCAACTGCTACAATCTTTTCGAAGGCCGCCTCGCCGGGGAGAGCTTCCTCGGCGCCCATGGCGCTTTCCCGCTCGGCGACCAAATGCGGTTCCACGACGAGCGCACCGGTTACGCGATCCGCTACGACCGTGTTGCGATCCGCGCGGCCGAAGCGCCCGTCGCCGACGACGAGGTGAAGCTCGAGGCGACCTTCGTCGCCGACGAATATTCGGGCGCCGCGATCAACTCCTTCTTCTCACTCGATGACGGCCGCGTCTTCGAAGTGGAATCTCATTTGAGCCAGAGCCTGCCGCCCGCCTGCACGCCGCAGTCGCGCTATGCGCTCGTCTGGAAGCGCCGGGACGCCCTGGTTTACGCCTGACACCCTTACCGCGCTACGCGGGACCGGAGACTGATTGATGTCGATAAGTGCCACAACAGCCGAGACCGAAACCGCCGTGGAACCGGTCAAGAAGGCATCCGGCAAGACGCTCTGGCTGTTGGCGCCGGGCGTCATCTGGATGCTGCTTTTTCTGGTAACACCCATCCTGATGATGATCTACGTGTCCTTCTGGACGCAGACGACATTCAAGATCACGCCTGATCTCACCATCAAGAGCTGGGTGACCTTCTTCACCACAGACACCTATCTCAGCGCTCTTTGGACGACGATCAGGATCTGGTTGATCGTGCTTGTCTCGACGCTGGTCGTCGGCTATCCGGCGGCCCTCTATGTCGGCCTCTTCGTCAAGAACAAGACGATCCAGACAGCGCTTCTCGTCCTCTGCGTCATCCCTTTCTGGACCTCTTTCCTGATCCGCGTGCTCGCCTGGCGGCCGATGTTGGGCAAGGAGGGAGCGATCAATCTCATCCTGCAGGGTCTCGGCATCATCAATCAGCCGATCGAGGTGCTGCTGTTCTCCGAACTCTCGGTCATCATCGGCATGACGCAGATCTATTGCGTCTTCATGGTCGGGCCGATCGCCTTCATGATGGGCCGCATCGACCAGAGCGTCATCGAAGCAGCGCAGGATCTCGGCGCCGGCTTCTGGCGCATCTTCCGCACTATCATCCTGCCGCTCACCATGCCGGGCGTGGTGGTCGGCGCGATCTTCGTCTCTGTGATGGTGCTCGGCGAGTTCGCGACGGCCGCCGCGCTCTCCGGCCGCAAGGTGAACCTTCTCGGCAATATCATCGTCACCCAGGTCGGATCGCTGAAATGGGCTTTCGCCGCTGTCGTCGGCGTCGTGCTTACCGTGCTCATGGGCATTGTCGTCGCAGCACTCTTGCGCGTCGTCGACCTCAGGAAGGAGCTCTGACATGCAGGCTAGCGGCATCAAGCTCTCACTCGGCGTCTACACGGCGCTCTTCCTGATCTTCCTCTACGCGCCGATGGTGGTGCTGGCCATTCTGTCCTTCCAGACAGGGCCGGAAGGCGGCCCGCAGTTCCCGATCATCGAATGGTCGACTTACTGGTACAAGCATCTCTTCGGCCTGACGCCGCCGTCGCGCATCGCGCCGCTGCCGATCAACGAAGCCCTGGTCCGTTCGCTAGTCCTCTCGGTGATGACGATGATCGTTTCCACCGTGCTCGGCGTCACTTCGGCGCAGGCCTTCCGTCGCCGGTTCCCTGGCTCGGGCGTCGTCTTCTACCTGATCGTTCTCGGCATGATGGTCCCCGGCGTTCTGGTCGGCCTCGGCATGGCGCTGGTTGCCAATGCACTCGGCATCGACCGGCATTGGTGGGGTACGGCATTCGTGCTGCACGTTGTCTACACCTACCCATTCGCCTTTCTCGTCATGCTGGCGATCCTCAACCGCTTCGACCAGAGTGTCGAAGAGGCGTCGTGGTCGCTCGGCGTGTCGCCGGCGCGCACCTTCCGCAAGGTGACGTTCCCGCTGATCTTTCCGGGCGTGCTTTCGGCCATGCTCTTTGCCTTCACACTGTCCTATGACGAATTCTCGCGCACGCTGTTTGCATCCGGCCGTGATCTGACTCTGCCCCTTGCCATTTACGGGACCTTCTCGGTGGAAGTGCATCCGAACGTCTTCGCCTTCGGGGTGCTGACGACGATCTTCTCCTTCGCGCTGCTCGGCGTCTACGCCATCCTGATGATGCTTTCCATCAGGCGCGCCAAGCGCGTCGCGATTCAGGAGGAGGCGTAATGCCGATGCCTTCAGCCATCGTCACGGGGGCCGGTTCCGGCATCGGTCGGGCAATCGCCATCCGCCTGTCGCAGGACGGCTATGCCATCCTCGTCAACGATCTCCACCTCGACCGGGCGCAGACGGTTGCCGACGAGATTGCAGCGGCTGGCGGCAAGGCCGTTGCGATTGCCGGCGACGTTTCTTCCGAAACGGATACGGCCAACGTCTACGAGGTCGCAGTTTCGGCCTTCGGCCACCCGCAGTTGCTCGTCAACTGTGCCGGCATCGTCCATCAGGCGCTGTTTGAAAACCTCGAGGTTGCCGATTTCGACGGGATGTTCGCAATCCATGTGCGCGGTACCTTTCTCATGACCAAGCTCGCTCTGCCATCGATGCTTGCTGCCGGAGATGGTGTCATCATCAACGTCGCCTCGCAGCTCGGCCAGATCGGCGGCATCGAACTCGTCCATTATGCCGGAGCCAAGGCGGCGATCATCGGCATGACGAAATCGCTCGCCCGCGAGGTCTCGAACCGCGGCGTGCGCGTCAATGCCGTCGCTCCGGGGCCGATCAACACGCCGCTGGTGCGCGAACTCTCGCAGGAGTGGCGCGTCCGCAAGGCCGCCGAACTGCCGCTCGGCCGCTTCGGCGAGCCGGAAGAGGTTGCCGCCACCGTTTCGTTTCTCGCATCGTCCGCCGCCAGCCTGTTCGTCGGCCAAACGCTTGGCCCGAACTCCGGCGACGTCATGCTCTAGTCAGGAAACCAGAATGACCACGATTTCTTCGACACCCCGCATCGTGCTGATTACCGGCGCCGGCATCGGCATCGGCAAGGCGACCGCCAAGGCGTTCGCCGCGCTCGGCGACCATGTGATCGTCACGGATGTCCTAGAGGCCGAGGGGCGTGCTGCCGTGGCGGAGATCGAGGATGCGGGCGGCTCGGCCGAATTCATCGCACTTGACGTCCGCTCGACGTCCGCCGTCGACGCTGTGGTCGCCGACGTGGAGAAACGTCACGGCCGCCTCGACGTCATCATCGCCAATGCCGGCATCGCCCATAAGGCACCGCTCGACGTGCTCGACGACGACAAGTGGGAGCTGACCTTCGACATCGATCTCAAGGGCATCTTCCGCGTGGTCCGTGCCGCCGTACCGGGCATGAAGGCACGCAAATCAGGCGCGGTGGTGGCGCTTTCCTCGATCATGGGTGTCGCCTACGGCTGGGACGAGCATGTGCATTATTCCGCCGCCAAGGCAGGCGTTGTCGGCCTCGTGCGCGGCCTGGCGGTCGAACTTGCCCGCGACGGCATCCGCGTCAACGGCATGGCGCCCGGCTACATCCGCACGGCGCAGCTTCTGTCGGAAGAAAACTCGCTCGGACCGAAGGGCGCCGAAGCGGCAAGCGCCTTCATCCCGATGGGGCGGCTCGGCGAGCCGGAGGACATTGCAGACGTGATCGTCTTCCTGGCGTCGAACAACGCAAGATACATGACCGGCCAGACGCTGGTCGTGGATGGGGGGCTCCTCGTGGGCCGATACTGACGGCGGGCGCGTCAGGACCGATTCCGTCCTGACGCCGAGGCCGGACGAGAACGATGGGTGGTCATGGAGGCCATCCCGGGGACAAAAAACCGGAGAACGACAATGACAATTTCGATGGACATGAATCGACGTTCGCTGCTGAAGCGATCCGCGGGCGCGATGGCGCTTGCCATCGGTGGCGGCACGCACTTCCTCTCGTCGCGGGCAGCCTATGCGCAGGCCACCGGCCTTGCCGGCGAGCAACTGCGCACGATCGGCCTTTCGGTCACCGTGCAGGAACGCATCCTGGCCGACTTCAAGGCGGCAAGCGGCGTCGGCACGACATCAGGCACGGCGGCGACCTTCCCGGATGCGCAGACCCGCATCCTCTCCGGTTCGAAGGACTATGACGTCTGGGAAACGATCGGCGAGCGTCTTCCTTCCGTCGTCATGACCGACAATGCCGACCCGATCGAGACTTCGGGCCTGAAGAGCTGGTCGAATATCCGCGAAATCTTCACCAAACCCGATCCGAGGTTCGACGCCAAGGCGCAGATCGTCGGTCAGATCTGGACGGACGAGACACAGACGGCGCTCTGGATGGTGCCCTCGGTCTTCAACTTCGACTCGGTCGGTTATAATCCGGAGGTACTCTCCGACGAGGAAGCCAACAGCTGGACGGCGATCTTCGACAGCAAGTACAAGGGCAAGTCCGGCCTCAACACCGACCCGCTGACGGCCTTCGGCCAGGCGGTCATGGCGATGAACACGCTTGGCCTCTCCAATGTCAAGAACCCCGGCAATCCGACCGCCGCGGAAATCGACGAAGCCGCGAAGTTCCTGATCTCGAAAAAGAAGGAAGGCCAGTTCCGTGCGCTCTGGGGCGATTTCGGCGAACTCGTCAACTTCCTGGCATCCGGCGAAATCGTCGTCTGCGACGCTTGGCAGCCGGCGGTTATGGCCGTCAAGGCGCAAGGAAAGCCCTGCAAATACGCTATCCCGAGGGAAGGCTATCGCGCCTGGTCGATCGGCAACACCATGCTGAAGGGCACGCCGAACAAGGAAGCCGTCGTCGCCTATGCTGACTATTGGCTGTCGGGGGAGCCGGGCATCACGGTCTCCGAGCAGGGCTATTATTCGCCGACCACCAACATCAAGGAGAAGATGGCGCCGGAGAAATATGCCTTCTGGTACGAAGGCAAGCCGTGGGTCGGTGCGGCTGAGCGCGGCATCAAGGAGGGCGATCTGCGCGACGGCGGTTCGCTCGAGACCCGCGCGGCAAACGTCGCTTACTGGCACCAGTGGCCGGACGAATACGATCACCTCATCCAGAAGTGGGACGAATTCCTCAGCGCCTGATGCGTTACTCCCAGCGCCCCTTCATCCCATCTGAGATGCGGTGAAGGCGCCACCTGGCAGACGGCTCCGGTCGCCTGCCCTTTAACCCGCAACCCGGAATGACCGACATGATCCATGACCTCGAACTCTACCAGATCGGCAAGGTCTACGAGAACGGAACGCCGGCCGTGATCGATTTCAACCTCACCGTCGACAAGGGCGAGTTCATCGCGTTTCTCGGTCCGTCCGGCTGCGGCAAGACGACGACGCTGCGGATGATCGCCGGCTTCGAAAGCATCTCTTCCGGCAACCTGATGATCAGAGGCGAGCGGATCAACGATATCGGCCCGGCGCAGCGGCCGACCTCGATGATCTTCCAGAATTATGCACTCTTCCCGCACATGACGGTGCGCAACAATATCGGCTACGGCCTCGACGTGAAGCGCATGGAGAAGGCCCAGCGCAATGCAAAGGTCGACCGCATTCTCGAAAAGCTCGGTCTTGCGGACGTCGCCGACAAGCGATGCGACAAGCTTTCCGGCGGCCAGCGACAGCGCATCGCGCTTGCGCGCGGCCTCGTGGTCGAGCCTGATATCCTGCTGCTAGACGAGCCGCTTGGCGCCCTGGACGCCAACCTGCGCAAGACGATCCAGAGCGAACTGAAACTGCTGCAGCGCGAGCTTGGCGTGACCTTCGTGTTCGTCACGCACGCCCAGTCCGAGGCGCTGGCGCTGTCCGACCGGATCGTCGTGATGAACCAGGGCGGGATCGAGCAGATCAGCCCGCCGCACCAGCTCTACACACGCCCGAACACGCCTTTCGTCGCGCAGTTCATTGGCCGCAATACGATCTTCAAGGGTGCGGTCAAGGGTCATGAGAAGGGGCATGTCATGGTCGACACGCCGCTCGGGGTTCTCGCCGGCGATGCCAACGGCTCGGTCGCCGACGGGGATGCGGTGAGCGTCGTGATCCCGGCCGAGGCGATCGAGGTGCATGCGCTCGACACGGGCGGCCGCGACGCGATCGCTGAGACCTCCGGCGGCAATGTCATCGACGCCAAGATCCGTCGCTTCGACGTGGTCGGGCATATCTCGCATCTTTCGGTCGCCCTGCCGGACGGACGCATGCTGGCGCTCGAAGCCCATGTCGACAAGTATCCGCCCGGCGCTTTTCCGGTCGATGCGCCGGTCGCGCTCGCCTGGAAGCCGGAAAACGCCACCGTCATTCCCGCCCACTGAAAATCCCGTCGATCAAGTCAGGACCAACGAGAACATCATAAGGAGACCCCCGCAATGGCAAAAGAAATCTTCTGCAGCTTCGGCATCGACGTGGACGCCGTTGCCGGCTGGCTCGGCTCGTATGGCGGCGAAGATTCGCCGGACGATATCTCGCGCGGCCTGTTTTCCGGCGAAGTCGGCAGCCCACGGCTGTTGAAGCTGTTCGAGCGCTTCGGCATCAAGACCACCTGGTTCATCCCCGGCCACTCGATCGAGACGTTCCCGGAGCAGATGCAGGCCGTCGCCGATGCCGGCCACGAGGTCGGCATCCATGGCTACACGCATGAAAATCCAATCGCCATGACGCGCGAGCAGGAGACGGAGGTGCTCGACAAGTGCATCGAACTCGTCGCCAAGCTCTCCGGCAAGCGGCCGACCGGCTATGTGGCGCCATGGTGGGAATTCTCCAACGTCACCAACGAACTCCTGCTCGAGCGTGGCATCAAGTACGACCACTCGCTCATGCACAACGACTTCACGCCGTACTATGTCCGCGTCGGCGACAGCTGGACCAAGATCGACTATTCGAAGAAGCCGTCGGACTGGATGGTACCGCTGAAGCGCGGTCACGAGACCGACCTGATCGAGATCCCGGCATCCTGGTATCTCGACGACCTGCCGCCGATGATGTTCATCAAGAAGGCCCCCAACAGCCACGGTTTCGTCAACCCGCACGACATCGAGCAGATGTGGCGTGACCAGTTCGATTGGGTCTATCGCGAAATGGATTACGCCGTCTTCCCGATCACGATCCACCCTGATGTCGCCGGCCGGCCGCAGGTTCTGATGATGCTGGAGCGTCTCTACGCCCACATGATCAAGCATCCCGGCGTCAAGTTCGTGACGATGAACGAGATCGCCGACGACTTCGCCAAACGCTTCCCGCGCAAGAAGTAAGAGGCAAAGACCATGTGTTCGCTCTGCGGCATTCTGGGTGGTAACGAGCACTGGGCCGACGCGGTCGCGCGCCCCGGGGTCTATACCCGCTCCGCCGCGCGGATCGACCGCCGGCGCGAGCGCGCCCGCCGCGTGTCGATCGCCAACCGCATCCTCGATACCTTCGGTCTCTCCATCTCCGACTGGCAGGGATCCTCCTTCCTGTTGTCGACCCGGACCGGAAAGACCGAGATCATCGAGGATCTCGGTCACCTCTGGCCGGCGGCCGAGCGGCTTGCGGGCCGGCCGCTCGATCCGCTGGCCGAGCCGCTTCTCGACCGATTGGAGGCGAACGGCCATGGATAACGCCTTTCCGGCCTTCACGCCCGTCACGTTGCTGACCGGCTTTCTCGGATCCGGCAAGACGACGCTGCTGCGCCGGCTGCTGACCGATCCGGCGCTCTCGAACGCCGCTGTGCTGATCAACGAATTCGGCGAGGTCGGCCTCGACCATCACCTGCTCGAGCGCATCGATGAGAACATGGTGTTGCTGCAATCCGGTTGCCTCTGCTGCACGGTGCGGGGCGAACTGGCCGATGCGATCCGCGATCTGCATTCGAAGCGCGAGCGCGGCATCGTCCCGCCCTTCGACAGGATCATCATCGAGAGCACCGGGCTTGCCGATCCTTTCCCCGTTCTTTCCACGTTGAAGGCCGATCCGGTTCTGCGGCATCATTTCAAGCCCTCGAGCGTGATTGCCACCGTCGATACCGTCAATGCAGGCACGCAGCTTGCCGCCTATCGCGAACCGATGCGACAGGTGGCGGTGGCCGACCTGCTGGTGCTGAGCAAGGCCGATATCGCCGAGGCCGGCCAGGTCGCGCGGGTCACGGCGATGATCCGGCAGATCAATCCGGATGCGCCGATTGTCCTGGCGTCGGACGATATCGTCAGTCTGATGGAGGACATGACAACCGGCCGCGCCGAGGCGATGCAATCGCCGGGTGGTTTCTACTGCGACGAACCAGGGCCTGTCGTTGCCGGCGAACATTCCGGCGGCATCCGGTCCTTCGTGCTGGTGAGCGAAGGCACGGTCGACTGGACCGCCTTTGGGATCTGGCTGACCATGCTGCTCAACCGGCACGGCGACCGTATCCTTCGGGTCAAGGGCATTCTCAACATCGAGGGCGAGGACTTTCCCGTGGCGATCCACGGGGTGCAGCATCTGGTCCATGCGCCCGTCCATATGCAATCCTGGCCCGGCGGGGACCGGTGCTCCCGCATCGTCTTCATCGTCGACGGCATCGTGCCCGCGGTGATCGAGCGATCCTTTAACGTCTTCAATGGGCTCGGCGTGGCAAAAATCGCGCCGAAGCGGGTCGAGGAACTGCAGCCATGAGAAAAATGCCGACGCCGAAGAGCTTTCCGACGCCGGCCCTTCATACAGAGGGCCGGATCAAGCTGCGCATCCTCGGTACGGCGATTTCGCTGCTGGAAGAACTCCGGCTCGGTGCTGAGCGCGATCTCGGCATGGATATCGAATTCGACAATCAGGACTTCATGACCGCCCAGCACAAGGCGGCGCTGGAGCCGATGACCTACGACATCTACGACCAGTGCTTCCACAACCTCGATATCGTCTGGTACTGGCGCGCCGTCCAGCCGATCGACATCGAGCGGATCACGCTTTGGGACGAGATCACCGACCTGACGAAAACGGGCCGCATTGGACCGAATGCGCGGATCGGGCAGGGCGATGCGCCGGTGACCAAGCTTTTCGTGCAACCGAACCTGGCGCTTGCCGAAACGCCCTCGCGACGCATCTCGATGCTGCCGACGACGCATAATTTCGACAGCTTCGCCTACCGGACGGATGCGGCAAATTCCAACCAGATGATCTCCTGGGCGGCACTGCTCGACCCCCGCTGGCATGGGCGCGCAGCCCTCGTCAACGAGCCGGCGATCGGCATCTTCGACGCAGCACTTGCCGCTCAGTCGGCGGGGCTGATGACCTTCGACAATCTCGGCAACATGAGCATCGAGGAGATCGACCGGCTGCTGGATATTCTCGAAGAGCGCAAGAAGGCCGGCTTCTTCCGCGGCTTCTGGCGTTCGGCAGAAGATGCGGCGAACCTGATGATGAAGAGCGACACGCAGATCCAGTCGATGTGGTCGCTCGGCATCAGCAAGCTGAACCTGCGTGGCTTCCCCGTCGAACTTGCCAATCCCGCCGAGGGCTACCGCGCCTGGCATGGCGGGCTCTGCCTGTCGAAGCGGCTTTCCGGCCGCATGCTCGATGCGGCCTACGATTATCTCAACTGGTGGATCTCGGGCTGGCCCGGCGCGGTGGTGGCCCGGCAGGGCTATTACATGTCGACGCCGGGACGCTCGCGGCCGCACATGACGCCGGCCGAATGGGACTATTGGTACGAAGGTCTGCCGGCTGCGACGGACTTGCCAGGGCCTGACGGGCTGCTGCGCATCAAGGCGGGTGCGGTGCGCAGCGGCGGCTCCTACTGGCAGCGCGCCAACTCGATCGCCGTCTGGAACACGACCATGGACGAACACAATTACCTCGTGCGCCGCTGGATGCAGTTCGTGGCGGCGTGAGCAGGACTGGAAGAACAGGATGACACTCTCGTACGGCTCCCTCTCGATCGCCCAGCTCTCCGCCCTCATCCAGGGCGGTAACGTCGATCCTGTTACGGTGGCGGAGCAGGTCTTCGACGCGATCGAGAGTTACGACGACAAGGCTGTCTTCATCTCGCTGGCGCGGGAGCGGGCAATGGCGGAGGCGCATGCCTCGTCGAAGCGGCTGAAGGATGGTCGTTCGCTTGGCTTGCTCGAAGGCATTCCGGTCGCCTGGAAGGATCTCTTCGATGTTGCCGGCAGCGTCACGGCGGCAGGGTCCAGGCTGCTTCTTCGCGATCAGGCGCCGGCCGCAGTCGATGCCGCCGTCGTTTCCGCGCTGGCTTCGGCGGGCATGGTGGCGACAGGCCGGGTCAACATGAGCGAGTTCGCCTTTTCCGGGCTCGGGATCAATCCGCATTTCGGCACGCCGAAAAACCCCCGCAGCACTGATGTCGCCCGCATCCCGGGCGGCTCGTCCTCCGGTTCGGGCGTGGCGGTGGCGGCCGGTCTCGTGCCAGTCTCGATCGGCTCCGACACAGGCGGCTCGGTGCGCATCCCGGCGGCGCTGAACGGTATCGTCGGCTACAAGGCGACGCGTGGGCGCTATCCGATGGCGGGCGTATTTCCGCTTGCCGGCAGCCTCGATTCGCTCGGACCGCTCTGCCGCTCGGTGCAGGATGCCGTCTGGATCGACGCCGCGATGCGTGGAGGCGCGGCACCGGCGGTCAGTCGCAATCCGCTAGCCGGGCTGGAAGTCGTCATTCCCACCAACGTCGTCTTCGATGATGCCGAGCCGGGAGTCGTTGCGGCCTTCGAAGCGGCGGTTGAGCGTTTGTCAGCCGCCGGCGTCATGCTCACGCGGCTGAAGATCCCGGCCTTTGCGGAAATTCTGCAGCTGATGGCAAGCCACGGAGCCCTGGTGACTGCGGAGGCCTACTGGCTGCATCAGGCGCGGATCACCGGGCCGGATGCCGGGCTGATCGACCCGCGTGTCGTCTCGCGCACCAGTCTAGGCGAGAAGATCACCCTTTCGCACTATCTCGACATTCTCTCTGCCCGCACGCGGCTGATCGAGGCGGTGGACCGGCTGGTCGGTGGCCGGCTGATCGCCTTCCCCACCGTCGCGCATGTGGCACCGCCGGTCGAGCCGCTGAAGACCGATGACCAACTTTTCGTGACGACCAACGGCAAGACACTGCGCAACACGCTGCTCGGCAATTTTCTCGACTGGTGCGGGGTGTCGATCCCTTGTGGGGCAGGCGACGCCGGCATGCCGGTCGGCTTCCTGCTGTCGGGGCTGGCGCGCGGCGACGAGTGGCTGCTGTCGGTGGCGCTCGTCGCCGAACCGGTCATTCGCGGCGAGACAATTTGAAGGCGGTCGCTCCGGCGGCTGCGAACATGAACAAGGAGACTTGCAATGTGCATGGCGTGTTATGTCGACGAAGCGACCAAGAGCAAGATCATCGCTTACAATGCCGAATTCC
Organism: Rhizobium aouanii; assembly: GCF_037002925.1. NCBI lineage: Bacteria > Pseudomonadati > Pseudomonadota > Alphaproteobacteria > Hyphomicrobiales > Rhizobiaceae > Rhizobium > Rhizobium aouanii. Next base: position 331,086 of record NZ_JBAMYD010000005.1, on the reverse strand, counting down.
ATAAGGTCACGAAGAGCCCCTATGGCAGCGACGACGAGATCGGCATGCTGAACCTGATCGACGCCAAGTCGCGTTCGGCGATCATCGGCCGCACAGATGCCTCGAAAGTCTTCGACCTTTCGGTCGACCATTTCGTCGGCATGCCAGGCTGGTTCGGCGCCGGCGACCAGCCCTACCAGATCTGGATGACCCACACGCCGCAGGGCGAGATCGTCGCCAACACCATGGGCGTGACACGCGAACAGAACGAACTCGTCGGCTATTCCGGCGACAGTATCTCGATGTACACCCATTGCGGCACGCATATCGATACGTTCAACCACTTTGGCTACAATGGCGAAATCTTCAATGGTTTTACGGCGCGGGATCACATCGGCAGCCGAGCCTGGGATATTTGCGGCCCGGAAAAATATCCGCCGATTTTCGCTCGCGGTATCCTTCTCGATATCGCGGCTATGTATGGCGTCGATACGCTGCCGCCGAGCCATCCAATCGGCAAGGCCGACATCGAGGATTCCCTGAAGAGGCAAGGGCTGAAGATCCTGCCCGGCGACGTGGTGCTGCTGCGCACCGGCCAGATGCTGCTTTGGCCGGATATGGCCTTCACCAAGAATACGCCCGGCCTCAACCGAGAGGGCGCGGAGTATATCGCCAAGCACGGCGCGATCATGATCGGCGCCGACAATTTGACGCTGGAGCAGACCCCGTCGGCGCACGAGCTTAACTTCTTCCCGGTCCATACCTACCTGTTGGCAGAAGCAGGCGTGCCCATACTTGAGATGGCCTATCTTGAAGAGTTAGCCGTCGAAAAGCTCTACGAATTCGCTTTTTTCGGAGCTTGCATCAAATTGCGCGGCGCTACGGGAACACCGATGCGGCCAATCGCGATGCCGCTGCGCTGATCAACCCGAACGATCGCGCAAAGCCGCGCGAAAACTGGATCTCCGACGTCAAGCGACGACCACGAGCGTTGTCCGGCCCGAGCAGGTCCTGAGCCTGACCGGAAACGGCATCGTGGTCATTCGCGAAGCCGACCGCGAACGCTTGCGGAAAAGAACATCGTCTCTCCTGCTCTTACCGCCGCTCATTGTGCAACGAATAGTCCGTGTCATAGCAAAATAGCGGGACCGACGAGGGCGATGCCTGCGTCCGTCTGCCACTGCGGATTGCAGGGGAAGGCGAGGGCGACGGGCGCAGCCGTAGCGAAGCGAATCCGCCATGACCGGGTTGCCGCTTTCGGCTTCGAGCAGGGTGAAGATCCGGGGTCGTGCAGACGATCTCGCCATTGCGCTCGACCATCAGAAACTCGTACTGACGGTCCAGGTGGAACCGACTAACGATTACAGCGATCCTGAAGGAGATATTCCATGCTCAAGCCCGTCCCACTTCTTGTCGTAGGACTGGTTTCAGTTCTGGCCTCATGCAGTGCCGATACTGCTTCGACAACGCCGCGCAAAGGGCCGTGCAATGCTGACGCCGCCCAAAGCCTCATTGGCAAGCCAAAGCCGACAGACGTCGAGGCGATGCGGATCACGAACTCGACGACCGTTCGCCAGATCGAGCCGGGTCAGATGGTGACCCATGACTTCAGAGAGGACCGGGTGACGATCGAGACCGATCCTGTGTCCGGTCGGGTTGTTGGAGCCAGGTGCGGCTAAGACGCCTCGATCGCTGCAAAGCCGTCAGAAAAAAGGGCCAGTGGAGAGCCGCGGCCCTTGAGATGTGAAGGTCAAAACCTCCAGATGGGAACAGCTGAGAGCGAGCGCGGCCAGAATTCTATTTGCTACTAGAAGGCCGCCTAGCATAGGTCGGCACCTGAAACCGGCGGCGATAGTTCCCCGGAGCCAAGCCGGTTATCCTCCTAAACAAACGTCGAAAGAAGGCGGACTCCTCGTACCCTACCTGCCAACTTATCTCGTCGACGGAAGCCTCAGTTCGCTCTAGCCGCCGCTTCGCCTCCTCGATCCGCAGCCGTTGAACATAGGCGATCGGGCTCATGCCGGTCGCCTGGGTGAACCGTCGCTTGAAGGTCCGTTCCGTCAGCCCCGCCCGCTTGACCATCTCCTCCAACGGATTGGCGACGGAATAATGGGCGGCAAGCCAGTCCTGTGTAGTTTGGATCGCCTGGTCGCGGTGGTCGCGCCGCCCCTCGAAGACCATGTAGGGAGCCAGCCCGTCCTGGTGCCATTGCAGCGCAAAATAGCGGGCCACGGTCTGCGCCGCCGTCGCCCCTGCATGGCGGGCGATCAGGTAGAGCACGAGATCGTGCCATGTCATCGAGGCGCCTGATGTAATCAACTCGTCGCGTTGGCCAGCGACCACCAGCACCTGTTCCGGATGGATCGGGACCTGCGGGTAGGCGTCGCGGAACGTCTGGGCATAGCCGAAATGGACGGTGGCATCGGCGCCATCGAACAGCCCGGTCTCGGCAAGCAGGAAGATTCCCGAACAGGCTGAGCAGATCAGCGCCCCTTTCGCGTGCATCCTCCGGCACCATTCCACCAACGCAGGATGGCGGCGCTTCACCCAGCCTTCCGGCCCGAGCACGACCGACGGCACGATGACGATGTCGGTCCGCTCGATTTCGGCGACCGGCCGCTGCACCACAATCGGCACGTTGCTGGCGAGCGTCAGCGGGCCGGCCCGTTCGCCGACGATCTCGACGTGGAAAGGTGGTGTCTTCGCAATGCCGCCGTCCGGAGGTACGATGGAAAAGGCGTTCATTACATCAAAGATACCGCTCAACGTCGATAGTGCCGCCTCCGGCAGCGCCACCAGGCTGACATGGAGCGGCTGCGGCCCCGGCGCCCGCTCCGCCTCCTGCTGCGTTCTCGTCATCATCAGTTCCCCTCTGGCAGCAATAATAACCCCGGAGCGCAGCGGGGGCCACGTCGAACGCGACAACTTCCGGCTTTGCGTGGCGTAAATGGCCCGATCATGGCCTGCACCGCTCTGCCGCTCACCCTCGTCGCCTGCGATCCTCCCCTCACCTCAAACGGAGGTTTCCAACCAGGGAGAAACATCATGGATACCATGCAGACCAAGACCATCGACAGTGCAAAGCTCGAGACGCTGGTCAGTCGCGTCGTTAGCGATCTTTCCGCCGGCTATGGCGGGGTCATGGTCAGCCTCGGCCATCGCCTCGGTCTCTATAAGGCCATGGCCGACCGCGGGCCGCTCACATCTCGTGAAATCGCCAGCCGCGCCGGCTGCAGCGAACGATATGTGCGCGAATGGCTGAATTCACAGGTGGCCGGTGCCTATGTCACTTATCATGCCGTCAGCGGCACCTATGAGCTGACGCCGGAACAGGCTTTCGTGCTGGCGAACGAGGACAGCCCCGTCTTCATCCCGAATGCCTGGGCAACGCCCGCTTCCATGTGGGCCGACGAGGAAAAGGCGGTCGAGGCCTTCCGCACCGGCGCCGGCATTCCTTGGGGTGACCATGATGGCCGACTCTTTTGCGGCGTCGCTTCCTTCTACCGCAACGCCTACCGCGCCAGCCTCGTGCCGGAATGGCTACCGGCGCTCGATGGCGTGGTGGAGAAGCTGAAGGCAGGCGCACTGGTGGCCGATGTCGGTTGCGGCCACGGCCATTCGACGGTGCTGATGGCCGAGGCATTCCCAAAGTCGAAATTCCACGGCTTCGACACGCACGAGAAGTCGGTCGACGAAGCACGCAAAGTGGCGAGCGAGGCGGGCGTTTTTGATCGCGCGATTTTTTCGACCGCCCGGGCGGAGAACTATCCGGGGAAGGGCTATGACCTCATCTGCTTCTTCGACTGCCTGCACGACATGGGTAATCCGCTGGCAGCCGCCACGCATGCAGCCAACGCCCTTGCCAAGGACGGCAGCGTAATGCTGGTCGAGCCCTTCGCCAACGACAGGGTAGAGGACAATATCTCGCCTGTCGGCCGGCTCTACTATGCCGCTTCGACGACGATTTGCTGCGCCCATGCGATTTCTGATGGAGGTCACACCGTGCTGGGTGCCCAGGCCGGCGAGGCAAGGCTCAAGGACATCTTCCGCAAGGCGGGCTTCACCCGCTTTCGCAAGGCGATGCAGACGCCGTTCAACCTGATCCTCGAAGCCCGCCTCTGACAGAGACCGGCGACTGAGGGCGCCGGGCTTGGCACGACCAATGCAGGCCTCCGATGTTTGGACGGAGCCTGCATTGCCGCCGAACCCGGCCAGAGGTCGTCGAGATAGAGAATGAATGGCGCCGGGGCGATATCGGCCGCAGCCCGGTACTCAGTCACTCTTCGCATGGCGCTCATGACCGGCTGGTTCGGGTTATGATGTCGGAGAGGATCAAGGCCATTCACCCAAATAGTCGACTATCACTCTTTCTGGACAGCGGTCACAGCCCATTTTGGAAGAGCCGGTTCGCTATGGAGAGGAGCTTGCCGAGTTCGTGAGGGTTGCGAACGAAACGCTAAAAGACGATCAGAGGCTGTTGCGTCAATCAACGGTAGCCACGGCCCTCTCTTATGTGCGGTAAGCCATTATCCAACCTGCTCTACCGACAGCGTCCCTTCCGGAAGCGGCTTGATTAGCGACTTGCCGAGACAGCCGGTCGAGCCAGGCGGCCCATGCACTACGCTCCAGTATGACGATCTGCCGATCGTGATATGGGGCGATGTCTGCGCCCGGCTCCATCGTCAGCATGGTGAAGGCCTGGCCCATTTCCGACGTTTCGCGCCAGATGCCGGCGATGCAGAAGATCGGCTCGTCCTTCTTCGTGAAGAGCCACTTGTCCTTGCGCTTCTTTTTCGGGTCGTTCGGATCGGTGAACTCGTAAAAACCATCCGCGATGATCAGGCAATGATTGGGGTTGAACTCCCGGCCCTCCGACCGAAAATTGTAGACAGGCCGCTTGCTCGGCCCCGGCCAGTCTCTCTCACGATGGGACCGACGATGATATGTAATTCTCGATGCCGAAGGCGTTGACATTTAAGCGCCAGCCGTATGTATAAAGATTACAACATGGTGTGGGACAAAGTGAATGCTAGCGATCCTCGCAGACGATCTGACCGGTGCGTTAGACTCGGCAGCGCCGTTTGCCGGCCGGGGTCTCTACACGGAAGTTGCTCTTCATCAGGAAGCTATCGCTGACATCGTGAAGAGCGCGCCCGACGTCCTTTCAATTAACCTTGATACTCGCGAGATTAGTCCGGACGAAGCGCGGGCGGCTACTGCTGCCGTCGTCGCTCTGTTGCCGGCGGGAACGCGGTTGTTCAAGAAAGTCGACTCGCGGCTCAAGGGCAATATCGCCGCCGAACTTGACGCAATACCTTATTCTCGGGCCGTTGTTGCACCGGCCATTCCTCAATTTGATCGTTTCGTCGAAGCCGGCAGAGTTACAGGTTTCGGTGTCGCCACGCCGATCGACATTGCCGACAGGCTTGGGGCGCATGCCGGTCGTGCCAGCGCACCGGATACCCGTTCGTCCGCTGACATGGAGGCCGTTCTCCAGATTGCTGAAACCGACGGCACAGACCTATTGGTTGGCGCCCGTGGCCTTGCTGAAGCACTCGCGTGCCGAATGACGGCGATGGCCGAGGTGCAAGCGGCAACCATCCCGGCCGGCCGGATTATCTTTGTGATCGGCTCGCGGGATCCGATCACGCTTGCGCAGGTCGAGCACTTGCGCATGAGCTTGACCTTACAATATTTCCCAGCCCCGAACGGTATCTTCAACGGATCCCCGGCAACCGATGCCGAATTAACGCTCGCTCAGGCGACGCCAGGCTCAGAAGGCGTGAGTCCGAAAGCCGTGGCTGATGCGTTGGCCGATGGCGTGCTAGAATACCTTGCCCGCAATGACGGTACACTTCTTTTGTCTGGAGGAGCAACGGCCGAAGCAGTGCTGCGCCGGCTTGGGCTGTCGCGAATGCGGCTGCATGGCGAATGCTTTCCTGGTCTCGGTGTAGCGTCCGCGAATGGACGTTGCATCATTGCCAAATCCGGCGGATTTGGTCAGCCGGACACATTGAAGAACATTGCAGAAATGGCGCTGCGGAAGGCGGGTTGAGATATGGGACTGGAAACTGGAACCGCCCGAAGGGGGCTCGCCGATATCGTGTTCGAACGCATGCTGCGCGCCATCAAGTCTGGTGCCTACAAGCCCGACGAGCGCCTGCCGACGGAACATGATCTTGCAGCAGAATTCGAGGTTTCTCGCCCGGTCATCCGCGAAGCGCTGAAACGCCTGCGGGACCAGAGCCTGATCTATTCGCGCCGCGGTGCCGGCAGCTTCGTCCGCTCGGTCGGCCTGCGAAATCCGCTCGGTTTCGGCCAGTTGGAAAATGTCGCCGACCTTCTCAACTGTTACGAGTTCCGCCTGACGATGGAACCGACAGCCGCCGCAGCCGCCGCAATCCGCCACGATGCCGACAGTCTGAAAGCGATCCGTCAGGCGCTGGAACTGCTGCGCGATGCCACGAACCGCCAATCGCATCGTGAGGACGCCGACTTCCAGTTCCATCTCGCCATCGCCCGCGCCGCGCAGAACAACTATTTCTCCACTGCCATGGAAGCGCTGAAGGACCACATTGCTGTCGGCATGAAGTTCCACGGCGCCTCGATCAAACGAGAAGCATCCGGCCTGTCTCGCGTGTTCGCCGAACATGAAGCGATTGCGACAGCCATCGCCAACCGCGACGAGGACGAAGCGCGACGCTTGATGCTGGAGCATCTGAAGGGCTCGCGCGAAAGGCTGTTCCAGCCGTCACATCAGTAGGGCAGTTGTCCAGGGCTGTAGGCATGTCCCCCTCTGGCTGTCGTCGCCCTTCGGCCCCACCACAAGGGGGCGGTCACCGCTTGCCTCAATTGGGCCTCGACGATTCGCCCAGAATAGCCCTCCCTACGATCCACCCCCAAAAAAGGCGGCGCTTCGCTGCACCGCCTTCACCCTCAAGGCTTGGGCTCAGAAGCTGGCCCGATATATTCCCAGAACGTCATCTACGCTCATATCGGCCGGGTTGTTGTCCATCAGGCGGCGGATAGCATGCGCATCCGCGGCAAAGCGCGGCAGGTCGGCTTCCGTCGCGCCGTGTTTCGCCAGTGACATCTCGATGCCGAGATCGGCACAGAAACCAAGGGCCTCTGCGCGCAGGTTCGCCTGCGAAAGACCGTGACCGAGGCCCAGCGCCTGCGCCACCTCTGCGGTCTTTTCCTGCGCCACTGGCTCGTTGAAGGCGAGCACGTGCGGAAACACGATCGCATTGGCGAGCCCGTGTGGCAGGTGCAATAGCGTGCCGAGCGGATAGGCGATGGCGTGGCCCGCCGCCGTATTCACCGGCCCGAGGCAGATGCCCCCGTAATAGGACGCCAGCATCAGCCCCTCGCGGGCTTCGTGGTCGGATCCATCCCTCACAGCGCGGGCGAGATATTTGCCGACGAGGTGAAAGCCCATGCGGGCAAAGCCGTCGATCATCGAATGCGCGCGCTTGCTGGTAAATGCCTCGACGCAATGGGCCATGGCATCCACGCCGGTTGCAGCGGTCACGGCCGGCGGCACCGAATAGGTGAGTTCCGGGTCGAGCACGGCAAGATCTGCGATCAGATGTGGGCTTTCGACCGCAATCTTGGCGCCCTTGATCGGGTCGGTGATTAGCGAACGGATGCCCGCTTCCGAACCGGTGCCGGCCGTGGTGGCGATCTGCGCCAGACGCGTGCTGCGTCCTGCTACCTTGTTGGAGCCGGCGACATCGGCCAGCGTCTGCGCGCTGTCCCAAAGGGCAGCGAGCAGCTTGGCAACGTCCATGACGGAACCGCCACCGAGACCGACCACCAGATCCGGCTTTGCCGCACGGGCCGCTGCCAGCGCAGCGTCGAGCGTTGCAATCTCCGGCTCGCCGGGAATGGCATCGAACACGGCGACCTTGCCCGGCAGTTTCAGCCGGTCGACGAAGCCCGCGGTGATCGGCGTGGCAATCACCAGCGTCGAGGAAACCTCTCCGGCCCAGGTGCAGACCTCGCCGATCGTTCCGGCGCCGACGATAAGCCGTTTCGGCTGATGCAGGATGATGACGGGAACGCTGCTCATGCCTGCTCTCCTTTGCCGCCTGCAACCAGCTTGCGGGCGTAGGCGATGGCCGACAACATGTTACCGTGGTTGGCAATGCCCTTGCCGGCGATGTCGAAGGCGGTGCCATGATCGACGGAGGTGCGGTCGATCGCCAGGTCGACGGAGACGTTAACGGCCGTATCGAAGGCGACGAGCTTGATCGGGATATGGCCCTGGTCGTGATATTGCGCGACAACGAGATCAAAGCCGCCGGAATAGGCGCGGTGGAACACCGTGTCGGCCGAGATCGGACCATAAGCATCGATGCCTTCGGCTCGGGCCGCGGCCACGGCCGGCGCGATCTGGTCGTCATCCTCGGTGCCGAACAAGCCGTTCTCGCCGCAATGCGGATTGATGCCGGCAACCGCGATGCGCGGGCGCTCGTAACCGGTGCGCTTTAGGTGGTCATTGCCGGCTCTGATGGTCGCCAGCACCCGCTCCTTGGTCGCGCGGCGGATCGCCTCCTGCAGCGAGACGTGGGTGGAAACGTGGATGACCTTCAGCTTTTCGGACGCCAGCAGCATATAGGCGGCTGCCGATTTCGTGAGGCTGCGCAGCATGCCGGTATGGCCGTCGTAATGATGGCCGGCCAGGTTTAGCGCTTCCTTGTTGATCGGCGCGGTGACGATGCAGCCGATCACCCCAGCTTCGGCATCGCGGACCGCCTTTTCGATGAAACGGAAAGCCGCATCACCGGCGACCGGCGACAACTGGCCCCATGGCAGCGGTGCACCTTCGATCGGCAGATCAGCGACGTAGGGCGCAAGATCGATATCGACGTTCAGCGCCTTGCGGGCCGCTTCCAGCGTCGGCAGGTTGCCATAGATGCGAGTGGCGGCACGGTCCGCGCCGCCCATTTCGGCCAGCGCCCGCACCGTGATTTCTGGTCCGACGCCGCATGGGTCACCCATGGTGATGCCGATGATATTGCTCATGATTATTCTCCGGCTACTGCACTGGCCCAGCCTGGCGCCAGACGAACGTATTTGATGGCGCGCCTGTAATAAGTATAGGCGATGTGAAGACTGCCGTCGGTTCCCTCGAGCAGCCACGGATAGGACATTTCCTTGTTGTGACCGTCGATCGAATTGTTCGACAGGCAGGTGCCCGGACCTTCCTCAATGATGATTCGTGGCGAAAAACTCTTTGCCCCGTCATCGGAAATGCAGACGCTGACCGGTGCGCGCGGTACGCCCCAGATCGGCACGCAGCCGCCATCCGGGTTAGCATCCGGCCGGTCGTCATCCTCGCCCAGCTCGTCGTAAAGCGAGGCGCGGCGATCTGCGGACATGTGCGCATTGATCGGGTTGCAGATCATTGCGATACGGCCATCTTTCAACCGGATCGCGGCGATCGATGAATTGTTGTTGGGCACGTCGGTCGCCTGCGGCACAGACCACGTACGCCCGCCATCGGCGCTCTCGGTGCGATAGACGAAATCGGCCTGCCTGCGACGGAAGACGGCGGCAAATTTTCCTTCGCCAATGGACACCGGACTCATGTGTACGCAGCCGGTCGACTGCTCAAGATCTTCCAGACGCCAGGTCTTGCCGCCATCTTCGGAAATGCCGACGGCGGCGCGGTCATGGCTGCCGTTCCACTTCTGGCCCGGCCGCTGGATGCAGCGAAAGATCGGCAGAAGCCAAGCGCCATCGTCGCGAACCGTCAGTGGTGCGCGAACGAAACAGCCCCGCGGAAGGTCGAGGTAACGCCCTTCGATCGCTGTCAGCTTTGTCTGGTCGGAGGCATCGCGCTTTACCTCGGCCATGCGGATACGGCATTCGTCCTGATTGCCGGAAGGCTGCGAGGTGTGGAACAAAAACAGGCCGCCACCGGGCGCCGTAAACAGAACCGGGTTTTGCTCCGAATGGTCAGGATCGAAACTCAGCCGCTGCGGCTCACCCCATTTATCTGACCCTGCCGCCAGAACTGAAGCAAAGATCGAGATATCCGACTTTCCTTCCAATGTGCCGCCGAACCAAGCGCAGATCAGCGAGCCATCCGCGGCAAGGTGCAGGAAGGACGCGTGGTTCTGGATCATCGGCGAGGCCAGAATGGCCTCGTGTCGTCCGTTTCCGGCGGCTTTCACCGTGCCGGTCATGACGGTTGCAATCTGTTCAGGCGTCATCGGGGTCTCCTCTTAACACCATGAAAATCACCCAAATGACAAAGTTGTCAAGTTTGAAAAAATCATAGATTTGCCATTGCTGGCCTCGATCGTCGGCGCATGTATTTGAAATCAGGTAGTTTTATGGAGCATAATTTTATACAAAATGATAGTTCCGAATATTTAATTTGACAAACTTACCCAGAAATCCGATGGTCTGCGCCAGCCCGCTCGCGGCGACGAAAAGGATGGAGGCATCGACGACGCACAGGGCTCCAAGGAGGAATACCTTTATACCGCACAGCCGAAAGGCCATTGCGAGATGAACAGCAAGCGGTGCGATCCGCACCCAAGGGAGGAGAATAACATGAAAGCCTCGCACCTATTTGGAGCCATTCTGGGCTCTGTCCTCGCACTCGGCACAGGCGTTGCTCCGGCACAGGCCGCGTCAAGCGAAATCAAGATCGTCTTGCCGGAAGAAGCCGACTTGCTCGAGCCCTGCATGGCGACGCGCTCCAATATCGGCCGCGTCATTATGGAGAATGTCAGTGAAACGCTGACCGAGCTCGATGTGCGCGGTAAACAGGGCGTCATGCCCCGCCTCGCTGAAAAGTGGCAACAGACCGGCGACGGCGCCTGGCGTTTCCATCTGCGTCAGGGCGTAAAATTCTCCGACGGCAAGGCCTTTGGCGCCAAAGATGTCAAATACAGCTTCGATCGCATTTTCAGCGACAAGAACGTCTGCGAATCCCGCCGTTATTTCGGCGGCATGAAGTTCGACGTGAAGGTCGTCGACGACAGCACCATCGATTTCAAGGTCGAGCCGGTTCAGCCGATCCTGCCGCTGTTGCTGTCGCTCGTCACCATCGTTCCGGAAGGCACGCCACTGGAGTTCGTCCGCGAGCCGGTCGGCACCGGCCCCTACAAGCTGTCCAACTGGACGCCGGGCCAGCAGATCGTTCTCGACGCGCGCGACGACTATTGGGGCAAGAAGCCCGCCGTCACCAAGGCCACCTATCTCTTCCGTGCCGATCCGGCCGTCCGCGCCGCCATGGTTCAGGCCGGTGAAGCCGATCTCGCTCCGTCGATCTCGCAGGTCGAAGCCACCAACGACAAGACCGACTTCTCCTATCTCGACAGCGAAACGGTGTATCTGCGCATCGATGGCAACATCGCGCCGCTCAATGATGTCCGTGTCCGCAAGGCGCTGAACCTCGCCATCGACCGTCAGGCCTTCATCGGCACGCTCGTGCCACAGGACGCGGTCCTGGCAACGGCTCTGGTGCCGCCGACGACGCTCGGCTGGAACCCGGACGTAAAGGTCTTCCCGTACGAACCGGATCAGGCCAAGAAACTGCTTGAAGAAGCAAAGGCTGACGGCGTCGCGGTCGATACCCCGATCACCGTTGTCGCCCGCACGGCAAACTTCCCGAACGTGACGGAAATCATGGAAGCCATCCAGACACAGTTGCAGGACGTCGGCTTCAAGATCGACCTGCGCTTCGTCGAGGTGGCCGAGCATGAGGTCTATTACTCGAAGCCGTTCAAGGAAGGTCGTGGTCCGCAGATCGTTGCCGCCATGCACGACAATTCCAAGGGTGACCCGTCCTTCACCATGTTCTTCAAGTACCACTCGAAGGGCACCCAGTCGGGTTACTCCGATCCGAAGGTCGATGATCTCATCGCCCGCGCTTCGGCCGCCACCGGTGATGAACGTGCAAAGCTGTGGTCGGAATTGATCGCCTATGTCCACGACGATCTCGTCGCCGATGTCTTGCTCTTCCACATGGTCGGTTATTCCCGCGTGTCCGAACGTCTGGACTTCAAGCCCAGCATCGCCACGAACTCGATGCTGCAGCTCTCCGAGATTGGCATCAAGAACTAACCCCGGACCATAATCTGAAGGGCGACCCTAATCGCCCGAATCGAAGCGAAATGGGCGGCGGTCCTGTCGCCGTCCATTCCAGCAAGATCGAGGTCACCATGCTCACTTTCATTCGCAAGCGCGCCTTCGCCAGCCTCATCTCGCTCGTCGGCCTGCTGGTCATGGTCTTCTTCCTGTCGCGCCTGACAGGCGACCCGGCTTCCCTGTTCCTCCCCGTCGAAGCATCCGCCGAAATGAAGGCCGAGTTCCGTGCATTGCACGGCCTCGACCAGCCGCTTCTCGTGCAATTCGGCCAGTATGTCGGCAATGTGGTGACCGGCGACCTCGGCGAAAGTCTGCGCAAAGCCCGCCCGGCGCTTGATGTCGTTCTCGAAGCCTTCACCTGGACGCTGTGGCTTGCCATCATCACCATGACCCTGGTCACGGTTGCGGCTATCGTCGTCGGCTCGCTTGCCGCCTTCCGCACCGGCGGTTTCTTCGACCGGTTTTCCTCGATAGTGTCGCTGATCGGCGCTTCCGTCCCTGATTTCTGGCTCGCCATCGTCGCGATCGTGGTCTTTGCCATCCAGTTGTCCTGGCTGCCGACATCCGGCACAGGTACGCTGTCGCATTGGATCCTGCCGATCTGTGTGCTGTTCGTACGCCCCTTCGGCATCATCGTTCAGGTGGTGCGCGGCTCAATGATCTCGGCACTCTCTTCCGCTTACGTGAAGACGGCCCGCGCCAAGGGCGTCAAATCCGGGCCGATCATCTTTGTCCACGCACTGCGCAACGCCATGCTGCCGGTCATCACCGTCATCGGCGACCAGGCCGCCAGCCTCTTGAACGGCGCAGTCGTCATCGAGACCATCTTTGGTTTCCCCGGCGTCGGCAAATTGATGATCGACAGCATCCTGCAGCGTGACTTCAACGTCGTGCTGGCGGCGATCCTCGTCACAGCTTTCGCCATCTTCCTCATGAACCTCGTGATCGATCTTGCCTACGCTCTGCTCGATCCGCGCATCCGCTACTGAGGGTCGACATGACCATGGCCATCCCATCTCACACGACCGACAACACCGTCGCCGCCGAGCCAAGCGCCTTCGTACGCATGGCGCGCATGCTATGGGCGGACAAGTTCGCGCTCTGCGCCGCCATCTTCCTTATCTTCGTCATTGTCATGGCGATCATCGGCCCAACCATTCTCCATGATCTCGCCACCAAGCAGAACCTGCGCGGCCGTAACCTCGCCCCATTCGATTTCAGCCGCGAATGGTTCATGTGGCTCGGCGCCGATGCGCTGGGCCGCCCGCTCTGGCCACGCATCATCGTCGCTACTCAGAACACCATCATGGTCGCTGCCGGGGCCGTGCTGATCTCGTCTGTCGTGGGCACGCTGCTCGGCCTGATCGCTGGCTTCGCGTCCGAGCGAACCAGTCAGATCATCATGCGTCTTGCCGACGTCATCATGTCCTTCCCGTCGCTACTGGTCGCCGTGATCGTGCTCTATATTCTCGGCTCGTCCATCCTCAACCTGATGCTGGTCCTTTCGATCACCCGTATTCCGGTCTATCTGCGCACCACCCGAGCCGAGGTTCTGGAAATCAAGAGCCGCATGTTCGTGCAGGCCGCCCGTGTCATGGGCGCATCGTCCAAGCGCATTCTCTTCCGCCACATCCTGCCCGTCGTCTTCCCGACGCTGACGACGCTTGCCACGCTTGATTTCGCCTATGTCATGCTGGCGGAAAGCGCGCTTTCCTTCCTCGGCATCGGCATCCAGCCGCCGGAAATTACCTGGGGCTTGATGATCTCCCAGGGCCGCCAATACCTCACCAATGCCTGGTGGCTGTCCTTCTGGCCCGGTCTGGCGATCATTCTTACTACGCTCTCGCTCAACCTTCTGTCCAACTGGCTGCGTATTGCGCTCGACCCCGTCCAGCGCTGGCGCCTGGAAATGAAAGGACCGAAAAGTGGCTGATCATCTTCTCGAAGTCCGTAACCTCTCCGTCGACTTCCACACCGTCACCGGCACCGTTCACGCCGTGCGCAACATCTCCTACTATCTCGACCGTGGCGAAACGCTTGCCATCCTCGGCGAGAGCGGTTCGGGCAAATCGGTATCGTCATCGGCGATCATGAACCTGATCGACATGCCGCCGGGCAAGATCACATCCGGCGAGATTCTTCTCGACGGCAAAGATCTGTTGAAAATGTCCGCCGAAGCCCGCCGCGAGGTGAACGGCCGCCGCATTGCAATGATCTTTCAGGACCCGCTCAGCCACCTCAACCCGGTCTATACCGTCGGCTGGCAGATGCGCGAGGCGCTGAAGACCCACGGCATCAGCACTAAGCAGGCACAGGCCGAAGCGTTGCGCCTTTTCAAGCGCGTTGCGCTGCCGGACCCCGAACGGGCGCTCGACAAATACCCGCACGAGTTTTCCGGCGGTCAGCGCCAACGCGTCATGATCGCTATGGCGCTTGCGCTGAAACCCGACCTGCTGATTGCAGACGAGCCGACCACCGCACTCGATGTAACCGTGCAGGCGGAAGTGCTAGCGCTTCTGAAGGAATTGCAGCGCGAAACAGGAATGGGCGTTCTCATCATCACCCACGATCTCGGCGTTGTCTCGGAAGTCGCAGATCGCGTCGTCGTCATGGAAAAGGGCCAGTTGGTCGAAAGCGGCACGGTGCGCGACGTCTACCGCAACCCGCAGCACGCCTATACGAAAAAGCTGATCGCCGCCGCCCCCGGGAAGGGCGAAATGCACGAGCCGGAAGCACAAAGCGAACCGATCCTCAGCGTCAAGGACGCCCGCAAGTCTTACGGCGACTTCGAGGCGCTTAAGGGCGTTTCCTTCGACCTCAAGCAGGGTGAAACCGTCGCCGTCGTCGGCGAAAGTGGCTCGGGAAAATCGACGCTTGCCCGCATCCTTTTGCGCCTGGAGGAGCCGGATGGCGGCACCGCGCATTGGAAGGGAAAAGACCTCTTCACCATGTCGCCGGGTGACTTATTCAAGCTGCGCCGCGACCTGCAGATGGTGTTTCAGGACCCCACCCAGTCGCTCAACCCGCGCATGACGGTCTATCAGCTGATTTCCGAGGCCTGGGTCATCCACCCGGAAATCCTACCCAAGGCCAAATGGCGCGAACGCGTTGGCGAACTGCTCGGTCAGGTCGGCCTCTCTCCGGAGCACGTGGGGCGTTACCCGCACCAGTTCTCCGGCGGCCAACGCCAGCGTATCGCCATCGCTCGCGCACTAGCGCTCGAACCGCAGTTGATCGTCTGCGACGAGGCCGTGTCAGCGCTCGACGTGTCGGTACAGGCGCAGGTGATCACGCTTCTCGACAAGCTGCGCAAGGAGATGGGCATCGCCTTCATCTTCATTGCTCACGACTTGCCGCTGGTGCGCGATTTCGCCGATTACGTGATGGTCATGCAGAAGGGCGAGGTCGTCGAGCTTGGCACCGTCGCGCAAGTCTTCGACAACCCGCAAAAGCCCTATACGCAGGCGCTTCTCGCCGCCAGCCTCGATCCCGACCCGGACGTGCAGGCCGCAAACCGCAACGCCCGCCTCGCAAGCGTTTCCTGATATTGATACCGGGGTAGAATGATGACCAAGAAAGCCTTCGTCGCAATAGTGACATGCTTCAACGACGACGAGACCATCAACTACGAAGCCACCCGCGCCCAAGTGCGCCGGCAGGTCGCGGCCGGCAACAACATCATGTGCGCCGGCACCAATGGTGACTTTTCCGCACTCACCCACGGCGAAAAGGTCAAGCTGCTGGAGGAAGTGGTCGATGAAGTCGGCGGTAAAGTCGATGTCATCGTCAATGCCGGTATGCCCGCCACGTTCGAAACCCTGCAGCTAGCGAAAGAATTCGACCGCATCGGCGTCACCGGCATCGCCGTCATTACGCCCTTCTTCATCGCCTGCGCGCAGGACGGCTTGATCCGCCACTTCTCGACGGTGGCAGACGCTGTCAACACACCGGTCTATCTTTACGACATCCCGGCCCGCACCCAGAATCACATCGAGCCGGAAACTGCCCGCAAGCTGGCCACCCACGGCAACATCGCCGGCATCAAGGATTCCGGCGGCGCGCAGGAAACCTTGGCTGCCTATCTTCAGGTCTCCAAGGAAGTCGAAGGTTTCGAAGTCTATTCCGGTCCCGACCACCTGGTCCTGTGGTCGCTGCAGAATGGTGCTGCCGGCTGCATTTCCGGTCTCGGGAACGCCATGCCGGACGTCTTGGCCGCCATCGTCGGTGGCTTCAACTCGGGCGATATCGCAGAAGCCGAACGTCAGCAGGAAATCTACACCGCCTTCCGCACAGACCTCTACGCCCACGGTTTCCCGCCGGCCATGGTCAAGCGCGCGCTCTACCTGCAGGATTCCTCTGTCGGCGCCAGCCGCCAGCCGGCGTTGCTTGCCGATACCGAACAGGACAAGAAGATTGTTGAAATCCTGAAGAAGTATGATCTCCTATTGGGTCAACGTGGATAATATCGTTCTTGCATCAATGCCGCTAGACCGCCGAATGTAAATGAGGCCCCTTCTTATTAGTGCCCTGATCCCACGCGCAGCTGCGGACGTGCTGGACCGAGGGTGATTTCGTGAGCGTCTACCGTCCCCGCACTCGTATCGTCCTTTCCGGACGGACGCTTGAAGCGCAGGCCATCGCACGATTGGCCGAGGCTTCCGGCTATGGGCTAGAGCAACTTTTGCTTTTATTTACGGCGGCTTTCAAGTTGCGGTTGGCAACGACACCGGAAAGGAGAGGCGACAACGGATCATCCCCTCCTCTGGGCATGAAACATCCGCCAAGCCCGAATGCAGCCGTCGGCGCCCTCGTACGAGATTACCCGGTCTCGATTGAACGATGGTCTTCTCCGCATCTGGAGCGAGACCGGCTGCACGATCGTCATGGTGACCACAACACCACTGAGAGCGTCTATCTGTCCCAACCGGGTCGTCGTCATGGCTCCACGGTCGGGCCGGATCTTCGGCTCAGTTGATGTTCGCGAACCCTATCCACGGACAAAGGAATATCGCGGCGGAGCTGTTGCCAATGAGGCTTTTGACACCGATTGCGTCCGAACTTGGGTAGGGCATGACAGGTCAAGCGATCAGCGCGACGTCAATCGTTGCCATGTCTTACGCCGAGCCGAACCGGACCGGCGGCTCGACCACCGTCCCAGTCCATGAATTACCGCCCACCCTCGATCTTGCGGTGGCGCTGGTTGATGCCGCCCTTGCCGTAGGGGGCGAGAGGGGCATAACCAATCCCGTCCGCGCGACCAAGTGAGAAAAAAATTCCTGCCTGCCGTCGCAGCCGACGACGGTCACCAGCTTTACGAAAACGAGCCGGCGATCCGATCGGCTGCAGCGGCGCCGGTCTCGTAAGCGCCGTGCCCCGTCGAATAACGCGACGTCGAACAGGCTTCGCCGGCAAAGAAGATCCGCTCGTCATGCGGCGCGGCGAGACGGCCGCGTTGATCGGAGGCGCTGGGTTCGGCGTAGGAATAGGAGCCGCCGATATGGGGCGCTGCGGCCCAGGCCGACATCGCGGCGACCGACAGCTCCTTGCGGATGTCGGCACCGAAATGTGCCGCCAGTTCATCGCCAGCGAAGGAGAAGGCAGCCTCTCTGCCTTGCCTCTCCAGATCATGCGCGAGGTCGCCGGCAAAATAGGCCTCGACGACGGGCGCGCCGAACGGCCGGAGCTGATAGGTGCCGGTCGCGCCGCGACGGGTAGAGCCGAGCATATGCGTGTCCGCCGACAGGGCCTGCTGATTTGCGAGCCTCAGGAAGAGCTTGTCTGCGAGCCCGAGCGGCAAACGGGCCGCTGCCTCGATCTTGTCAGGCAAAGGCGGGTCGAAGGCGATCTTGCCGGCGGCAAGCACATTGGTCGAAACCGTCAACAGCACCGCGCGGGCACTGAGCACACCCTGGTTCGTCTCGATGCCGATACGGCCGGCATGACGATGGTCAATGCGCGTGACCTCGGTGCAGCGCCTTGCCCGAACCGGCTTGCCGCAAAGCGAGACCAGCGTTCCATAGCCCTCGCGCACCCGCCAGTCAGGGCCGGGGCCGGGATCGTATCTGTTGTAATCGACGACCGACGACCGCTCCAGTTCGGCGCCGGTGATATAGGTGCCGACCGCCCGGATCTGGCCGTTCCAGGGATTGCCGGGCTCGAGCATATCGGCCATGGCCGCATCATTCCCCGCGTGGCTCTCAAGTCGCTCGAAATAGGCGCCGATCGCCTGCCTTGCGGCGCGCGCCTCCGCGTCACCGCCACGCCGAGCGGGTGCGCGGCATCGCCTTCATGGAAACCATTCTGCGGCCGATGAGCTGGGAGGATCTGCCAGGCGGCGGAAAGGCGCGTTATGAACTGTTGCGGGGCGCCGGAACCGGCGAGGCCAAGGTCCTCGACGAAAATTTCTTCATCGAACAGCCCTTGCGCGCGACCGTGCTGAAAGGGCTCGGCGATGCCGACTGGGATGTCTACCGTGCACCCTATCCGGACCGTAACAGCCGGCGCCCGCTGCTGGAATGGCCGCGCGCCATGCCGATCAACGGCGAGCCGGCCGATGTGGTCGCCAGGATCGAGGCCTATGACCGCTGGCTTTCCGCCAGTCTTGAGGTTCCCAAGCTGCTGCTGACCTTCGACGGGCCCTCCGAAACGCTGTTGATCGGCAGCGAGATGATTTCGTGGTGCCGCGACAACATCTCCGGCCTGGAGATCAGGGGTTGCGGGCGGGCACGCCATATCGCCCCCGAGGACCAGCCCGAGGCGATTGCCGCCGAAATCAAAAGCTGGATCGATCGCCGGCGGCTGAGAGCAGCGCACCGGAAGATCGCGGCGCGCGCTGGCTCGGCGGCACCGGCGACATGACAGACTGTTGCAATGTTGAGCCGGTTCATAGGTGGGATTAATCAGCCACCGTGAAGGTCCAATGCCACCGTTTCGATCGACGACCGAGCAGCGCCGTACGTGACGACCAGATGATCCTCCGCCACGGGGCGGCAATCTTGCATTCGACGAACGGCAGGCATCGCAGACTTGTTCGAGGGTGATATGGTTTCCACCTATGGACCGACGGCCCCCGATAGGTCTCCGATAGGAATGTGAGATGCGCATATTACTGATCGAGGATGAACCTCAAATGGCCGTGGCGCTCCGAGGCGCCCTGACCAGGCACGACATGGTTATGGATCACGTTTCGACCCTATGCGACGCCGAGCTGGTGATCGGCGACGGCGCCTACGACGCCGTGCTTCTGGATCGACAACTGCCCGACGGCGATGGCCTCGAACTCATTCCGAAGATCCGCAAGAAGGGGCTGACGCTGCCAATCATCGTCATCACCGCCAAGGGAGAGGTTCCAGACAGGATCACCGGCCTTGAGACCGGCGCCGACGATTACCTTGCCAAACCCTTCGTCTTTGACGAACTTCTGGCGCGGCTACGTGCCGTGATGCGCCGCTCCGAAACCTTGCGTCCGGCGCTGATCTCGATCGGCCGGCTTTCGTTCGATCCGACCTATTGCGACATCATCGTCTCCGGCCTGCGTCTGGAAATGCCGCGCCGGGAGGCGCTGGTGCTCGAATGCCTCATGCGCCGTGCCGGTCGCATGGTGCCGCGACCGGCCTTGATGGAAGCAGTCTTCGGCTTCGACGACGAGATCCAGTCGAACGCGCTCGATTCCCATATATCGCGGTTGCGGCGCAAGCTCGCAGCATCGCAGGCAGGCGTGGTCATCAACGTTATCCGGGGCGTGGGTTATCTCCTGCGTGAAGCATCATGAGCAAACGATGCTCCTATTCGCTGCGCAAGCGCCTGTTCTGGCGGCTTCTTGCCGTGCAATCGGTCGTGCTCATCCTGGTGATGATCGTGCTGATTTCGGTTGGCAAGATATCCGAATTCAGATCGACGGAGGGCACGATCGAGATCCTGCGCCAGGCCGTCTTCCGCCAGCCCACCGGAGAGTTGAGCGTGAGGGAGACCGAGGATCTGCGACAGCTGCGGAAGGAGGCGCCCGATCTCTGGTACACCATACGCGACATGCAGGGACATGTTTTGACCGAGGGCCGGATTCCGGAAGAATATGCCGCAATCGGCAACACGCTCGATCATGTCGGCGAGGCCGAGTTCGGCGTGAATCTCGGCGACCACGACCGTCCGGCTGCCCGGATGAAGTGGATTGCGACGGATTGGGGACAGGTGCAGTTTCTGACGGGCACCGACGGCCCCATCTCGTCCACCTTCATCCTGCTCAAGCTTTCGCTGGTCCTTGCGAAGATTGTTGTTCCGATCGTCGCGGTGATGGCGTTGGGTGCGTTGATCGCGACGCCGCTCGTCGTGCGACGATCGCTGGTCGGGATCGATCAGGCCGCGCTCCAGGCCGATACGATCGATATCGACCAGCGTGGCGGCCGGCTGTCGGAACACGATATTCCCGAAGAGATCGCGCCGCTGGTGCACGCCGTCAACCGCGCGCTCGGACGTCTCGACGAGGGTTACGAGCGGCAGGAACGGTTTCTGACCGATGCCGCCCATGAGCTGCGCACGCCGATCGCCATTCTGAATACGAGGATCGGATCCCTGCCGCACAGTTCGACCAAGACCGACCTCTTGGAAGATGCCGCCAGGCTTGCCGTTCTCACTGAGCAGATGCTCGATCTTCAGCGGCTGAAACAGGGCAAGGTCCAGTTCACCAATGTCGATCTCGGCCAGTTGGCGAGGAAGGTCATCATCGAGATGGCGCCGCTGGCCTTTGCTGCCGGCTACACGGTACAGTTCGATGTCGACGGCGCCGGCGAGATCGAGGGCGATCCTCTGGCGCTGCAGCGCGCCCTGATGAACATCCTGCAGAACGCGATCAACCACGGCGGGAGGAAAGGCACCATCTCGCTGACATCAGGCTGCAACTGGATCGAAGTCAGAGACGAGGGACCGGGTATCCCCGCCGATATGCGCGATCGGATATTCGAGCCTTTCTTCAAGCGCCATCACGACGGACGCGGCGCCGGTCTCGGCCTCAATCTCGTTCGCGACATCCTGCGCATGCACGGCGGCGAGGTGACGATCGACAACCGCAATCCCGGCACGGTCTGCCGGCTGAGCTTCCCGCCGGACAAAGCGGCAGGCGCTGACACGCCGCCGCATCTGGCGACTGCATAATTCAAAGTGCCGCAGCGTTCCTTGCGCCTCGCGAAAAGACCGGCGGCTTTGTCATGCGATGGATTAAATCGCGTCTCCGTGACATACAGATTCGATGAGCGTGCACAGAGATTCGCAACTCGACATGTTTGCCAAGGCATCGCCGGCGACGGCCAAGGCACGCGGTCCATCGCGCCGGCGGCCGTCGCTGCCAGGCGCCTACTCCAATGAAGACATGGCGCGGGCGCTCGAAGAGAGCGGCAATTATCGCATCTTGAGAAAACTGGCCGCCCGGCCGATTGCGTCGGTCAGACAGCCGGGGTTTTCGCGCCTCGGCGTCATTCTCGATACGGAGACCACGGGTCTCAACCATCGCAGCGACGAGATCATCGAAATCGGCGCCGTCGCCTTCACCTTCGATGATGACGGTGCGATCGGCGATATCGTCGGCATTTACGGAGGCCTGCAACAGCCGTCCCGACCGATCCCGCCCGAGATCACCCGTCTGACGGGGATTACCGATGCGATGGTCGAAGGACAGCTCATCGATATCCAATCGCTGAGAACGCTGATCGAGCCGGCGGATCTGATCATTGCCCACAATGCCGGTTTCGACCGGCCGTTCTGCGAGGCCTTCTCGAAGATTTTCACCGGCAAGGCCTGGGCATGCTCGGTTTCGGAGATCGACTGGAACGGCCGCGGCTTCGAGGGTACGAAGCTCGGCTATCTCGTCGGCCAGGCCGGGTATTTCCATGAGGGCCATCGCGCCGTGGACGACTGCCACGCACTGCTGGAAATCCTCGATCGAGAGCAGCGCGGCGGTGAAAGCCCGTTCACCGAGCTTTACCGCGCCAGCCAGCGCTCGCGCATCCGCATCTTTGCCGAACACAGCCCGTTCGAGATGAAGGATCATCTGAAGGCGAGGGGTTACCGCTGGTCGGACGGCAGCGACGGTCGCCTGAAGTCCTGGTGGATCGAAGTGGGCGAAGAGGATCTCGACAACGAGCTCTCCTATCTGCGTTCGGATATTTACCGATGGGCCGAGGCGGAGCCGCCGATCGTGCGGCTGACGGCCTTCGATCGTTTCAAACTCTGACCGCGAAGTGGTTCGGATCCTGATCGCTGCAAGATATGGCGACCCATGCAAGTGCCGCATAGGTGCACTGATGCATTGGCGCTGCAATAATCAGCGGTCTCGTATTATATACAGCTCATCGAAGCGAACGAAGCGCCAAGGACTGGCAGCTAAGCTTCGAAAGCCCACGAAAGGGGATCATCATGAACGTAGCACGCTCTTTCAATAACTGGCGCAAGTACCGTCAGACGGTCGCTGAACTGGGTCGTATGTCCGCACGCGAACTGGACGACCTCGGCATCGGCCGCGGCGACATCCGCAACGTCGCCCGCGCAGCCATCGCCCGCTAACGGCAGCTTAGACCAAGCATCTTCAAGACCATGCCAGCGCCTGCTTCCTCCCGAGCGGGCGCTTTTGTGCTTCCGGCGAATGGACCAGGGTAATCGAGCCTCCCGCTTTTCGCATAACGCATAGCTGCCCTGCAAAGAAATGCCTATCAACTGAGCAAGAAATAAGTATGATTATTTCTATCGAAGCGATGCACCTCCTCCCGCGTCCCTTCGATGTACAGGCGCCCCATCCTCCTCCCAGGGTCGTCTGTGGAATGACAGCACTCCTCCTCCCAGCTGTCGTTCGGTTTTTTACGAAAGCCTGCCGCACCTCCTCCCGCGGCAGGCTTTTTCGTTTTGGCCGATACACTGCCGGATCGCGCCAAGAGCGACCGCTTGCGATCCATTGCTGTGATGGCGTCATCATCTCCGGAAATTCTCCTGTCTATCCCAAATTCGCTTCGTGCTCTTGCAGGCCTTACGTCTCCCTAAGCGCGCACGGACAAACATGTTGACACCAAACTTGTCGTACAACTATGTAACCGGATGGATACCGCCGCAGCGGAACAGGCCGGACAAGACCGGCTTCCGCAATAGCGACGACCCATAGCGACAATGAAGCGGAAGGAAAATTGACATGCAGATCGACGTGAGGCACACCTCCCACCCAGAGGCCGTGCGCAGTTTCGACACGGAGACGCTGCGGCGTCACTTTCTGGTGGAAACCGTCTTCGCGAGTGGCGAGATCCGGCTCACCTATTCACATTACGACCGGATGGTCATCGGCGGCGCGACGCCGCTCGGCCCCGGGTTGACGCTGACGGCGCCGACGGCGATCGGACAGGAAACCTTCCTTGCCGAGCGAGAACTCGGCGCCCTGAACATCGGCGGTGCCGGCCGCATCATCGTCGACGGCACGAACTACGATCTTGCCAAATATGATTGCCTCTATGTCGGCAAGGGTGCCAGGGACATCAGCTTCGAGAGCGCGGATGCCGCCAATCCGGCAAAATTCTATCTGGTCTCGACGCCAGCGCATCAAACGCACCCGACCGTATTGCTCACCCGCGAAAAGGCCCGTCACCTGACGCCGGGCGAAGCCGCGACGGCCAATAAGCGGTCGATCTACCAGTTCATCCATCCGGACGTCTGCCAGTCCTGCCAACTCACCCTGGGCTTCACCATGATCGAGCCGGGCAGCGTCTGGAACACCATGCCGGCCCATACGCATGACCGCCGCATGGAAGCCTATCTCTATTTCGATCTGGAAGCGGAGCAGCGTGTCTTCCACTTCATGGGCGAGCCGCAGCAGACCCGGCATATGCTTGTCGCCAACGAACAGGCGGTCATCTCGCCGCCCTGGTCGATCCATTCGGGCGCCGGCACCAAGAATTACAGCTTCATCTGGGCGATGGCCGGCGACAATAAGAGCTTCACCGACATGGACCATATCGCCATCGCGGATCTGAGGTGAGCGTCGTGACAAATCCCTTCGATCTTTCCGGCCGGGTTGCCGTCGTCACCGGCGCCAATACAGGGCTCGGCCAGGCCATCGCGGCAGCTTTGGCGCAGGCCGGTGCGTCGATCGTCGCCGTCGGGCGCTCCTCGATGGACGAAACCGAGGCGCTGGTGCAGGAAGCGGGAAGTCGCTTCCATGTCGTCAAGGCCGATCTCGCCAGCATCGAACCGGTCAAGGGGATCGTCACTGAGACCATCCAGACCTTCGGCGGCCTCGACATCCTCGTCAACAATGCCGGCATCATCCGCCGCGCCGATGCGCTCGACTTCACCGAGGAAGACTGGGATGCGGTCATCGACGTCAATCTGAAGACCGCCTTCTTCCTGTCGCAGGCAGCCGGCCGCCATATGGTCGACAGGGGCAGGGGCAAAATCATCAACATCGCCTCGCTGCTTTCCTTCCAGGGCGGTATCCGCATCCCGTCTTATACCGCCTCGAAAAGCGGACTTGCCGGGTTGACGAAACTGCTTGCCTGCGAATGGGCCGGCAAGGGCGTCAACGTCAACGCCATCGCCCCCGGTTATTTCGTCACCAACAACACCACGGCGCTGCGTGAGGATCCGGACCGTAACGCCGCCATCCTCGCCCGCATTCCGGCCGGCCGCTGGGGAACGCCTGATGAACTTGGCGGTGCGGCCGTATTCCTGGCATCGTCGGCATCCGACTACGTGCATGGAACGGTGCTGCCCGTCGATGGCGGCTGGCTGGCGCGGTAATCGGTTTCGGCGCAGCCGCCCCGACACCAGGATCGAAACAGGATGACGGATAAGGACAACGGAGTCTTCAATATCTTTCAGCAGGCGCCGAACCTGCGCAGCAACCTTGCCGATATGTTGACGGCGCAAATCGAGTCCGGCGACCTGAAGCCCGGCCAGCGCCTGCCGACCGAACAGGCGATCATGACGGCGACCGGCGTCAGCCGGACGATCGTTCGCGAAGCGCTCGCCGCGCTGCGCGCGAAGGGGCTGATCACCACGCGGCAAGGCCTTGGGGCTTTTGTCTCGAACGATCCGACGCCGAGATCCTTCTCCATCATTCCCAATGACCTACAGTCGATCGACGAGGTTCTGCGCGTGCTGGAACTGCGCATGGGGATCGAATACGAAGCCGCGGGTCTTGCCGCGATGCGGCGCACGCAGGAGGACATCGATCGTATGCAGGATCGTCTCGATGAGCTCGACAAGGCGCTGGAGGAGGGTGGATATGGCGCGCAAGAGGACTACGCCTTCCACAGATCCATTCTGGTCGCGACGCACAACTCCTATTACGGCCGCCTCTTCGACACGTTCGGCAACATCATGGTGCCGCGGCAATGGGCGCGCTTGGACAAGATGACATCAGCCGAACGCAAGCGCCATGCGGCGCGTATGCGCAGGGAACACCACGCCATCTTCGCGGCGATCCGCGACCGGGACGAGGCTGCCGCGCGCCGCGCCATCCGAAGCCACCTATCGAAGAGTGCCGCGCGCTTCGAAGAGTTGCGCGACGCTACTGCATAGACAACGCCTCGTCCTGAACTGTTACGCCTTGGGTTTCGGCTTCATTAGCCGACGCCAGGCGGCGTAATCGGTTTGCAGATCGGCGGAGGCATGGATTGCGGGCAGAAGCGGTTTGCGTTTGCGCCGGCCGAAGCGCCGTTTGAAACCCAGGATATTTTCGACGAAGCTTCTGGTATAGAGCCCGGGGCCGCTTGAATAGATCCGCCATCCGTCGTCGACGGCGATCTCTCCTGCCTTGACGCGCTCCCATTCGGCCGCCGCCTGATAACGGTCATGGAAAGCTGCATCGCTGCTGCTGAAATAGGTGTTGCGCTGGCGCAGCGAAGCATGCGGCAGCGCCGTGGTGACAGAAATCGGATTGACGACGGCGATCGCCTTCCAGAGCTCTTCCGCTTCGGCATCGAGTGCCAGCGTTTCGCAGTAACGCAGATGCGCATGCACATACATCAGCCCGATCTCGCGGCCGAAGAAGGAGGAAGATTCCGCCCGGCGAAACAGCGTCTCAGGCCCGCCGGCATAGGTCGCCGGTTTTTCCATCAGCCGCACGCCGTCGGGGAAGAGCAGATGCTCTTCGATCAGCTTCATATGATTGCGTCTCTGAACCGGCGTGAAGAGGCCGCCGAGCATCGCCTGCGTCATCGAGATCAGTGAGTAATGCAAGCCGGTGCGCCGATCGCTCGGATGCAGCAGCAATTCGACGCCATCATGGCTGGGATCGAAGATACCGTAGCCGGCAACAACGCCGTCGCGCACGAGATGACGGTTGAAATCCCGGCGCATCGCCGTTGCGATCCTCCTCAAGCCCTTGGCCTTGTTGCCATGACCGAGGCGGCGCAGGATCGCGGAATAACGGACGATCTGCTCGTAGAGCAGGGCAACGGTCCAGCTGCTGACCATCCAGTCGCGCAGATGCGGATCGGCCGGCTGCAGGGAATCGTTCCAGTCTCCCTCGCCGTAGCGGATCAGATGCGTTCCAGGGATGAAAGCTTCGCGAACAGTCCCGAGCAGCTTCTCGACATGGATCGCGATGGTGTCCGGCTCCGGCGCCCTGGCCATCGTCTTTTCGTCGCGCCAGGAGACTTTCTCGTCGAGGATAGCGAGATCACCTGTCGCTTCGATATAGTCGCAGAGCGCTTTCAGCGGCCAGACGACGATGTCGCCGTGACTATCGCCTGCCCGGATGTTGGCGTAGGGCTCCAGCATGAACCATTGCGGCCAATCGCCTTTGTCAAGGTATTGTTCGCTGAAGACGGTCTTCAGCACCTCCTTGGCTTCGCGATCATGCTCGTAGGCGAGCAGGAATTCGATCGGCCCCTGGCATGCGTCGCGTGTGCCCCAGGCCGCACCCGTATATTGCTCGAGGCCGTGCGGCACGCTCAGATGCACGATGGCATCATGCGCGAGCCAGGGCAGCAGGGTCGTCTGCGCCGCGAGGTCGGGCGAGGTGCTGGCGATCGTCAGGCCGTGCACGGTGTTCCGCCAGAATTTTGATGCCGGTGCAAGCAAGGCTTCATCAGTGACGCCGGCCTCATAACGTTGCGCCAATCGCTCGGCTTCCAACGCATCGGTCATCGAGCCGACGACGGCGAAGGAAAGCACTTGCGTCGGGCGGGATCTGAGCGCCACGAAGGCGCCGTTGCGCGTTATACCATCGCTGTAGAGCAGTTCGTCGCCGCCGATTTCCTCGATCGCGTCGGGCGTCGAACTCACCAGCCAATAGCTAGCGTCGGGATAACGCTCGCCCCAGAGCCAGGCCGGGTCCGGCCGGAAAAGGATGCGTTTGCCCGACGGATCGAATTCGATCTGCCCGCCCGCGTCATATTCGCGCTCGCCAAGCACGACGTGGCCGAACACCAGAAAGCGGCACGGCTTGCCCTCGACGGAGACGGTCCACTGCATCGCCGCATCCTCGCCGGAGGCGACCGCCGACACGATGATCGTGCGTTCGGGGAGGCGATAGATCCAGCGGCAATCGCTGAGCCCCATTTCGAAAGCCGACGGCACCGCCAGAAGCTGCCAGCCGGCGCCGACATCCGCCATGATGCGCAGTCCGCTGGCGCGGGTCAGATTGTAGGGGTCGCGGGAGACCGAAAAGAGCTTGTGAAAGGACGTATTGCCGATCGTCAGCTGGGCCGCGAAAATGCCCTGCATCCAGCAGGTCGCGGCAAGCGTCGCATCGTCGAGCAGCATATTCTCACCGCTTCTGACGATCGCGCCGTGACGGCGTGCCACAATCAGCTCCTTGTCGCGCAGGACCACATGACGGTTCAGAACGCCATCCGGCACGAAAAACGAAAGAAGCTTTCCGTCAACGCGCTCTTCCAGGCTCCGCTCCGGATAGAGCTTGCCGATCGCCTTTTTATCCAGCGCCTCGGCCTTCAGCAAAGCAGCATCCTGGAGCAGGCTGCGGACCGGCGCTCCCTCCGCAATTTCGGCGGCCGCACTGTCTGTCGCCGCGAGCTCGTCAAGCCGTGAAAGGTCGGCATCGCTCGACGCCTCGATATGATCGGCGGCGAACACGGCAAAGAAGGTCGCGGTCGCGCCGCTTGCTGGCACGGAGAGCGATTTCGACTGAATGGCGGGACAGGCGGTCTCCTGCTGCCGCCGTTTGCTCGGCAGGCTGGTGCCGAAGGGGCCGACCAGCAAGTCGTCGAGGCGGTCGCTCGCCTGCACCATCTGGATCGCATCCGTGGCATAGGCAGCCGCCCCATCGAGGCAGCCCTGCGCGAGCCAGGGGTTGCGGGCGCCCGACTGCTTGAGATTTTGCCGGTTCATCACGACAAGGCCGAATGTCTCGTGATCGGCGATATGATGATCGACATATTGCGAGGCATAGGCTTCGCTGTTCATCAAGAAGCCGCGATCGCCGAGGCCGACGTCCTGGATCAGCACCAGATCGACCGGCAGCGTCCCATCCTTCAGATGCCGGATGGAGACACGCCAGAACCAGGCCGTTTCGGAAGGATGAAGCTCAAGGCGGACATTGTAGCCGATATCGCCTCTCTTGCCGCTCCAGGAGAGGCTCGTCGCATCGTGCCCGAAGCTGCCATCGGCGCGGGGCCCGACAAGCTCGAAGACGTCAGGCGCTGCGCCGCCGATGCGCAGATAAAGGCGACTGACGCCGCCGGCGAGCGGCGAGCCCTGAATCTGGTTGATCTGCACCGATCCCTTGTCGTCGGCATATTCGATGGCAAACAGGGTGCCGTTCGGCAGGGCCGATATCGACAGGCCGGAACCGTTGCTGATCGTGAAGAGGCCAAGCTCGTCGCGTCGCGGCATTTGAAAACTGCGGTCAAGGTCCATGGCCATTGAGATCTCGTCGATTGGCTTCAAAGGGGAATTGGAGGATGACGCAAAATGGTTGAGAGAAATCTTACCGCTATCGCCGGTTCTCGATCAGGGCCTTGAAAGCCAGGCCAGTCGATATCACTTGATGTTCCAATTCGATAGTTGCACCGATAGGTCATTGCCAAAGCTTCAAAGGACCTGTGGTGGCCGGTGACGATGATGCCGTCAGATGCTCAATGGCGCCATACCGCGGGAACGGAGTTCCCTATCGTTTAAGTTCAAGGCAAACTGGGACGGAAAGTGCTGATTCCGTCTGTGCGTGCTTCTTGACGCAACTCGCAGCTCCTATTCAACGAGGTGACTATTGACGCAGTTCTTCGAAACCACCCAAGGGATCATGGCAATGGGAGCGTTCATCGGGGCTGGCGGTTTAGCCGCTGGCTCGTTGCTTCCCATCGTCATTCGACTTGCGAAGTCTAGGATCAACCGGCGCCCGAAAGCCGAGGTTAGAAACCTAGCGATGCTGACGGTGCTGGCCCTAGATGATTTTGTCGGAGCCAGCTATGCGGCCGTTCACGACATGCCCGAATTCAATCCTATGGATGAAGGCGAATTCGCGTTTCACGTTCGCGATCCAACCCTTGCACTTCCGCACGACGCAAACTGGGGGCTTTTTAATACCGAGCTTTCAGAAGAAATTTTGTGGTTGTCGAACCGAGTGAAGACCCTTTCTTATGCGTTGGATAGTCTTGATCTTTCCAAGCCCGGATACGATGGCTTCTTCGAGCGACGCCAAGAAGGTTATGCTGGCCTGGCGGCTGAAGCGATGGACATTATTGAGCGTATGCTCGAAGAGTTTGACCTCACCCTGCCTGCCAAGCCAGATTATTATCGCCAGCGGGAAGGTCTCGTTTCAGCTGTCCAAAAGGCTGGAGAAAACAACTCGCGGCGCTCAAAGGCGCGTGCTCTCGCGCACCCGAGTGGGTCAAATGTGCTGCAACTGTTCCCAAAGGCGAACGACGACGCCGAGTAAATCAAACGAAATCGTCGAACCCGATCAAGGGCATTGTGTCCTCACGCATGGCCTCTTCTCCATAGGATGGCTCGTTTCATCGCGGCTTAGTCCGGCGCCAGATCGACGCCTTCTAAAAAGTTCAAGACCCAGGCCGCGGTAGCAGCGTTCAAGATCCATCCTCCACGGCTCCTTCGGCTGGATGGTCCGCCGTTGCATAGCTGCATTGCACAAAAAATGTTTTCCAACTGGTCAAAAAAGGAGCATGGTGATTGCAGCTGATGCAACACGACGGCTTTCCTCCCAGTTCCGTCGTTTCAGCTGTTCCCCTCTGGAGGTTTATACCTTCACAATTAAAGGGCCACGGTTCTCCGTCGGCCCTCTTTTTTTGTCTGCGAAAATCACGCGTTGCCGTCGGGGTTGATCGACCGCGATCCAATTCCCAGGCGCTGGCCTCGGTCCTATAAGCGTAACTCCGTCATCAATAGAGTTGTTTGTGATCGGAGCGAATATGCGAACTACGTCGCGACATGATAGCTTTAGGGTGTCGACAATCGTTAGCAAGCCTGTCGCACCGTGTCCGAGTGATATCTGGACTTTTACGGCACCACAGGCGTTCGATTGTGATCGGGATGCCGACGTCCGCTTCGCGGAGACGGAACTTCGCCGCCGTGGCAACGCGGACGTAAAGGTGGCTGACGAAGCCGAGCAGGGAACACTGCTTTAGGAGTTCTTCGGCTCCTGCAGCGAAAGCGACATAGCGGTGAGGGTTTGATGGCAGAACGGATGTCTGAACGCGCCAAGGGTGACATCGACGCTATCTTGGAACGGCTCTATCGGGTTTCCCCGGAGCTGGATAGAATTGCCGCCGACTGCGAGAGAGCTTTGCGGCTCAATGCTGAAGCAAGAGGCGATTACATTTCGCCACGAACCATGCAGGCGTTTGCCGAAATGCGCGATGCCGTAAGCGCGCTGTATGGCGCGGCGCAGAATGCGATGAAGGAAGCCGATAGGTTCTTTAAGCCCAAATCGTAGGTTAGATTTGCTGCCATTACGCGATAGGACCATGGAGCGGCACAGCTGATGAATTCAACCACTCGCCAAGTTAACCGTTCATCTTCGGGAGCTTAAACAACGAGGAGCTCCTCCCAACCTTAGCAGCGGCCTCTCAGGCTCCGGCCTTTAGCTTCAGATCAGATGTACGAACGGATCACCTTGCAGAATGTCATGAAACGCCCAGGTAAAACTGGAAACGGCCATCGCGGCTTGCGGCTGTGATCTTTTGGGCTGAATGCGCTATGAGCGGACCACGGCAGCCGGGTATGGAAAACAAATGACCACAATCACCATCGACGATGCACTCAACCACGCGGGAGCAGGACGATATCAGCGACGTCTGATGGCCATCTTCGGCTTGGTCTGGGCAGCTGACGCCATGCAGGTCATCGCGGTGGGCTTCACAGCGGCTTCGATCGCCACGAGCTTCGAACTAACGGTGCCGCAGGCGCTTCAGACGGGCACGGTGTTTTTCCTTGGCATGTTTCTGGGCGCAATGGGGTTTGGCAGGCTTGCCGATAGGATCGGCCGTCGCGGCGTTCTGATCGCGACTGTCTCCTGTGATGCCGTCTTTGGCACGCTGTCGATATTCGCGCCAGACTTCACGTTCCTCCTGTTCATGCGCTTCCTAACCGGAGCAGCGGTCGGTGGGACGTTGCCGGTGGACTATGCAATGATGGCCGAATTCCTGCCGGCGAAGAACCGAGGCAGGTGGCTGGTGCTGCTGGAGGGTTTCTGGGCCGTCGGAACCCTGGTTGTCGCAATTGCAGCCTGGCTGCTCAGTCTCTGGAACGTGGCAGAAGCCTGGCGGTTTATCTTTGCCGTTACAGCGGTCCCGGCGATTGTCGGTTTCGGTCTGCGGTTTTTCGTGTCGGAATCGCCACTCTATCTTCTGCGCAAGGGAAGGGGTGAAGAAGCAAAGGCGATCATCGACCGGATGGCCCTGGTGAATGGCCGCGGAGCTCTGGGACAAGAGGTTGATATCGCGCCGGCGACAACGATCGGTAGTATCGGAATATTCTCCCACGCTCTGCGGCGTCGAACCCTTTTGATCCTCGCGGTTTGGTTTCTGGTGTCCATTTCTTACTATGGTGTCTTCACCTGGATGCCTCCGAAACTTGCCGGGGACGGCTTTGGCTTCGTTCGAGGCTACGGTTTTCTTGTGCTGATCGCGCTTGCCCAGATTCCTGGGTATGCGCTCGCTGCCTACGGCGTCGAAAAGTGGGGGCGGCGTCCAACGCTTGTGGCATTTTGCATCCTTTCCGCGATGGGATCCATTTTGTTTGTCGTCGGCTCATCCGCACTCTTGGTAGCGTCGTCACTGCTCATCATGAGTTTCGCGCTGCTTGGTACGTGGGGTGCACTCTACGCCTATACGCCAGAGCTTTATCCTACTGCCTCCAGGGCAACCGGAATGGGTGCCGCCGGTGCTATGGCTCGGCTTGGAGGGCTGCTTGCGCCATCGTTGATCGGTCTTTTTGTGACTAAAGATTTCGGCCTGGTCATCGGGATTTTCGCTGCTTTTCTGCTGTTGGCAGGTGCTGCAGCCTATTTCATCGATGCCGAGACGCGCAGTGCCAAGCTGGCCTAGAAGCGGTTTGACCGATGCGTTGGCCTCCATCTCAGGATGGCGGAGGGTAGGGTTCCGACCTTGTCGCAGAATAAATTTTTGTGGCGAAGACTGGCAGCTGGTGGCGCTATTGCAGTCTCGGCTCCAGGTTTTTCAACAGCTTAGTTGATTCTCTTTAGCGCGGTTTCGTCAACCCTGGTTTTCACGTTGACGTTGGCCCCCTGGCAAAGGGCACCGAGAGCAGGGCGCAGCCGGTCAGGACGGCAATCACCATCCAGGCTTCGTTGATCGCCTGGACGCTTGCCGCGGTCTGGACCAACGGATCGAGCAGCGCCGTGGTATCCGCATCGAAGCTGCCGCTATGC
The DNA here is from genome assembly GCF_037002925.1 of Rhizobium aouanii. Taxonomy (NCBI): domain Bacteria; kingdom Pseudomonadati; phylum Pseudomonadota; class Alphaproteobacteria; order Hyphomicrobiales; family Rhizobiaceae; genus Rhizobium; species Rhizobium aouanii. The sequence goes on along the minus strand of NZ_JBAMYD010000005.1, from coordinate 298,160 downwards.
CCCGATATCACCTGAAGAGGTGCGCCGACGAATGTCGCAGCCTCGACGTCGCCGGCTTGAAGGCGGGTCCAGAGGCCTTGTCCCAGCGGTTCGGAGCGCGTGTAGATGATGGTGTCGATCAGCGCGATGCCGATGGCCCCGCCGAGATTGCGCATCAGGTTGAAAAGTCCGCTCGCGTCGGGAATGCGCTCTGGCGGCAGGGTGCCGAGCGCCAGCCGCGTCGGCGGCAGCAGGCAGAACATGATGGCGACGCCGCGCACGACCTGCGGCCAGAACATCGCGTCATAATCCGAACGAGGATCCTGAAAAGCGCTCATCCCGACACCGACCGCAAAGAGCGCGAAACCGGCCGCCGACAGCAATCGCGCGTCCATCCGCTTCTCCAGCGCCACCGCGATCGGCGCCGTGATCAATTGCGCGACGCCGGTGACCAGCATCGTCATGCCGATTTGGAGGGCGTCGTGTCCCCTGATGAAAGCGAGAAAGACCGGCATGAGATAGACCGAGCCGAAGAGGCCAATGCCGAGCACGAAGCTAAGAACCGAGCCGACGAGAAAGTTTCGATCGCCGAAATTACCGAGATCGACGATCGGCCGGTTTCTGCGCAGCGTTCGCCAGATGAAGACACCTCCCGATGCAAGGCAGACCGCCAGCAGGCTCAGGACATAGGCCGATATCCAGCCGCTCGTCGGCGCCTCTTTCAAGCTGAGTTCCAGGCTCGTCAGCGCCACTGCCATCAGCAGAAGCGACAGACCGTCGAGATGCCTGAGTTCGGACGGATCGGTCGCCTGCCTCGGCAGGGACCGTACCGCCAGGATTGCCGAGGCAATGCCTGGGAGGATGTTGATCAGGAACAACCAGTGCCAGGAGTAGGTTTGCGTCAGCCATCCGCCGACGATCGGTCCGACGGTCGGGGCCAAAACCGCGAGAACGCCGGCGATCGTCGTCGCAAGCGCCTGCCGCTCGTTCGGGAAGAGAATGAACACGGCCGAAAACACCGAGGGGATCAGGGTTCCGCCGGAAAAGCCCTGAAGCACCCGCCAGGCCACCAGCTCGCCGAAGCTGCCGCTCATCGCACAGCCGGCGGAGGCCGCGACGAATAGGCTGATGGCGGTAACGAACAGCCATCGCATCGTCAGGAGCCGCGTCAAGAAGCCGGTGAGCGGGATCGCCACCACTTCGGCAATGAGATAGGCCGTCTGTATCCAGCTCATCTGATCCGGATCGATATCCAGCGCGGACTGGATGGTCGGCAGCGATGTCGCCACCACCTGGACGTCGAGGATCGCCATGAACATGCCGACGCACATCGCCATGAATCCGAGCCAGACGATGGCGGGCGTTTCATCAAGGCGGGCAGATTCAAGTCGTTCCGACATGCGATGATCCCGAGCACTGCGTTCTCCGCCCAGGGTGCGAAGACTAAGGCCGATCCTGTTTACGATCGAGACGGTCGACGGCATGCCACAAACAACGACGCGGAGCGCAATTCCGCCGATGCCGACACCATAGTTCGGATGAGGACGGAAGCGATAGGGATCTGCCAACACAAATACGTCACCAACGCGACCGAGCCTGACCGAAGGCCAGGCTCGGTGTTTCATCAGCGAATGTGGTCCGGGCGTTCTATGCGCCCGGCTCACTTTGCATCGGCCAGGACGATTAGCTGCGGAAGAGCGACAGGATATTCTGCGACGACGAATTCGCGATCGATAGCGACTGGATGGCAAGCTGCTGTTGTGTCTGCAAGGCAGACAGCCTGCTCGACTCCTCCTCCATGTCGGCGTCGACCAGCCGTCCCACGCCCGACTCGATGGAATCCGACAGCGCACCGACAAAGTCTTCCTGCAGTTCGATGCGCGTCGAGATCGAACCCAGCTGCGCACCGGCAGAGGTCATTGCCGACAGCGCGGATTCGATGGTCGACAGCGCCGACTGGATCTGACCGGTGGTGAAGTCGGTAATGTCGAGCGAATAGACGGAATCGCCATTTGCGTCCACCGTTCCGAGGATGCCGGACGCGGTATCGATCGTCCCGCTGCTCATGCCGAACAACACATTGCCCGTGGAGCTGGTATCCAGGGCATAATCCGTCACTTTAACGGAAACGGCGCCGGAGCCATCGCGAACAAAGGACGACACGACGCTTTTCGTGCCGCTTTCGCCCGCGACCCAGTTCTCACCAGAGAACGACGCTGACTGGGCGATGCTCAGCAGCTGATTCTGAAGCTGCGTGATTTCTTCCTGGACCTTGGATTTGTCGACACCGTCTTCAGTGGCTGCCACAAGCTTGGATTTGATCTCGTCGACGACGTCGATCGCATTTTCCATTGCCGTATAGGCAGTATCGACCTTTGCTGCGCCGAGGCCAAGGGCGTCGGACACGGCGGAAAGCGCCTTGTTGTCGGACCGCATCGTGGTGGCGATCGACCAGTAGGCGGCGTTGTCGGATGCGGTGTCGACCCGATAACCGGTAGAGACACTGTTCTGTGTCGTTTCGAGATTGGAATTGATGCTGCGCAGCGTCTGAAGGGCAGCCATCGCGGAATTGTTCGTATTGATGCTCGTCATTGGAAATTCGACCCGTTCATGAAGTTGGATGTGTTGCATCCCGGGTCAATCCGGGCCGTGGCGAGCAGCCTCATGCTTATCGACCCGTGTTCGGGAAGGTCAATTCGCCATCGTTGGGTCAATTATGGTACTTAAAGGTACCTTAATCGTTAACGCGAAGGGACGAGGCGATAATTTTTCGCAGGAATGCGATGCGAAGGCTCGGCTGCTCGATTTGCCGGCCATTATTTCGGTGAAGGTCATGCCCAGTTAATGTCTGGTGAGAGCCATCCTGAGGCGCTGCAGAAATTTCCAATCGGCAATTGACGTGTCGGCGGGAAACTGACTATCAATCTTAAATCAATTTGATTGACTTCAAGAACAACGGGACCGCGCGAATGAGGTTGAGCAAGGATGCACCCGCGCCGTTTCCATCGGAGCCGGCTTTGCTGCAGCGAGCGCTTCGACCGGGCTGGGCCTACGCGATCATCGACAACATCACACCCTCGGCCTTCTACCAAAAGGCCGAGGGCGCAATGCCTACTCCCAATTTCCGCTCCCGGTAATGCGCCGGAATACGCATGATCCGATCTTCAAGAGGAAAGAGTGACCATGTCCACACCGCGACCAAAAGCCCTGCGGCTTGAAACCCTTTGGAATCCACCTGCAGACGGCAAGGAATTTTCCTACGTCCTGCGCCTCAAAAACCAGGGCTCCGAGCCGCTTTCGAATTTTTCGCTGTGCGTGAGCGGCCCGGGTCGTGTCGATCCTGCCGGGCGCGTCGAAGGCGCCATGGTTTCGCTGCGGCTGTCGAATTTCACCGAATTCCAGCCGCCGGCCAATTTCGTTCTCGGCGCCGGCGAGACGTGGACGATATCGGTCTACGCGCTGAGCTGGCAGTTCCGCCACTGGACGGACGGCGCGACGAGCGGCTATCTCGCGCTTTCCGACGGCAGCACCATCGTGCTCAGCATCGAGCCGACGCGATCTTCGGTCAGCAACGCCCCATTAAAGCGTGGCGCCGAGATCTATCCGGTGCCGGTCAATGCGCCCGTTCAAGTGTCGATCATTCCCTGGCCGAACCATGTGGCGGTCGCCTCGCGTCGGCCGCTGCCGGCCGGTTTTGCACCGCTGGCGCAGAGCGCTGAAGGGGAGGCGGCAACACGCAGTTTCGCAGCGCTGGTCGAGCATCTCTTCGCCGTCGAAGGCATCGTGCGGAGCGAGGCGGAAGGCGCGGTTCCGGTTGCCCTGAAGGATGCCGCCGGGCTCGGGCCAGAGGCCTATCGGCTGAGCTTCGAGGGTGAGACGATCACGATCGAGGCCAGCAGCCAGACCGGCTTCCTCTACGGCCTCGTCACACTCGGCCAGATCTGGCGCGGTGCAAGGCTGCATCCCGAGGTCTTCCAGTTTCCGGCCGCAGGCGAGATCGTCGATGAGCCGTCGATGGGTTGGCGCGGCCTGCATCTCGACGTCGCCCGCCAGTTCTATGGCGCAACCGAAGTCAAGAAGCTCCTGGCGGTGCTTGCCTGGAACAAGCTCAACCGCTTCCACTGGCACCTTTCCGACGACGAAGCATGGCGCGTCGAGATCGACGCCTATCCTGATTTGACCGCGGTCGGCGCCTGGCGCGGCCACGGTCTGGCCGTTCCGCCGCTGCTCGGTTCGAGCCCGGCCCGCACCGGCGGCTATTATACCAAGGCCGCCATCCGCGAGATCGTCGCCCAGGCCAAGGGCTTCGGCGTGGAGATCGTGCCGGAGATCGATGTCCCCGGCCATTGCTACGCCATGCTGCAGGCGATACCGGAACTGCGCGATCCGGCCGAGGTCGGCAGCTATTATTCTGTTCAGGGCTTTCCCGACAATTGTATCAATCCGGCCCGCGAGAAGACCTATGAGATCATCGAGACGATCCTTTCGGAACTCATCGAGCTCTTTCCGTTCAAGACCATCCATCTCGGCGCCGACGAAGTGCCGCTCGGCGCATGGTCCGGCTCGCCGGAAGCGCTCGAGCGCCTGCGCAGCGTCGCGGGCGACGAGGTTGCCGATGCGCATGCCAAGCGGCTGAACGTCGTGACCAATACCCACGGTGCCGACGACATCCACGGCTCGGGTGCCGCCATCCTGCAGGCGGAGTTCCTGAGCCGCGTCCAGCGCTTCCTTGCGAGCAAGGGCTGCATCACCGGCGGCTGGGAAGAGGCGGCCCACGGCGATGTCATCGACAAATCAAAGAGCTATCTCTGCAGCTGGCGCAATGTCGAGGTCTCGGCCGAACTTGCCGAGCGCGGCTACGAAATCGTCGTCTGCCCCGGACAGGTCTACTACCTCGACATGGCGCTCAGGCCCGACTGGGACGAACCCGGCGCCAGCTGGGCGGGGACTTCGGATGCCGAGAAGCTTTACAATTTCGACCCCATCGGCGGCTGGACGGCGAGCCAGAAACAGAAACTCCTCGGCATCCAGGCCTGCATCTGGTCCGAGCCGATGACGGATCGCGCCGTTTTCGACCGCCTCGTCTTTCCGCGCCTTTCCGCGCTTGCTGAAACGGGCTGGACGAAGCCGTCATCCAAGTCGTGGGAGCGTTTCAGGGCGCTCGCAGGACTGATGCCGCTGCTCTACGGGCGGCAGCAGTCGTAGCGCCCGGATCGGGCCACGGGTTTTGATTTGAGGATCACCCTCGCCATCGCCGGAGGCGGTGATGGCGGGGGATACTGACATCACTTTCAAAGGGCGTTGTCAGGTGCCGCGGGCAACTCGCATTCGGGTGCCGCGATACGAATAGGACGTGTTCCAATCGGCGCGCCGGTCGCGCGGTCGATGGTGACTGGATCGATCTCGGTTCCGGTCTCGGCGTCGAAGAAGCGGGTGACTGCGCCGCCGCTGCGGTGCTTGCGGCCCCAGGCGCCGATTGCAAACAGCACCGGCAGAAAATCGCGGCCGGCTTCCGTCAGCACATATTCGTCGCGCGGCGGACGCTCGGAATAGCGGCGCTTTTCCAGCAATCCTTCCTCGGTCAGCGATGACAGCCGCCCCGTCAGCATTGTCGGGACGATGCCGAGGCTTTTGCGAAATTCATCGAAGCGGGTCAGCCCCGCATGGGCGTCGCGCATGATCAGCATGCTCCACGCATCGCCGACGAGCGCCAGGCTGCGGGCGATCAGGCAGGGCTGGTCCGAAAGATTCTTCATGTCGATATCTTTTTAGTAGTGACTTGCTATCTTTTTGATAGTAACAGAATGCGCATGGATGTTCCACGACAAAAACGAAGGCAGACGTCAATGAGCAAGAGAGAACGCGGCATTGCCCTGGTCACAGGGGCTTCCTCCGGCATCGGGCTGGTGACGGCGAAGGCGCTGCGGCACGACGGTTACCGGGTGTTCGGCACCAGCCGAAAGCCGATGGCCGACACCGCCGACGGCATCATCATGCTGGTCTGCGACGTCATCGATGATCAATCGGTGCAGGGCGTCGTCGACGAGGTTCTGAAACGCACGGGACGGATCGATCTTCTCGTCAACAATGCCGGGATCGGCCTGCTCGGCGGCGCCGAGGAATCGACGACGGCGCAGGCCAAAGCCGTGTTCGACGTCAACGTCTTCGGCACGATGCGCATGACCAATGCGGTGCTGCCGGTGATGCGGGGGCAGCGCCGCGGCCGGATCGTCAACCTGAGCTCGATCCTTGGGCTGATCCCGGCGCCCTTCAACGCGCTCTACGCAGCGACCAAGCACGCGATCGAAGGTTATTCGGAATCCCTCGACCATGAAGTGCGCACACAGGGCATCCGCGTCGTGCTCGTCGAACCGGGTGTCACCCGCACCTCCTTCGAGGAGAACATCACGCGGCCGGACCGGCCGCTTGCCGTCTATGATGCGGTGCGCGCCGACGCGGAGAAGCTGATGCGCGAGATCGTCTCAAAGGGCGATGCGCCCGAGGTGGTCGCCGCAACCGTCGTCAAGGCCGCTAACGCGCCATCGCCCAAGAGACGCTATACGGCCGGGAAAGCAGCGGGACAGGTGCGTTTCATCCGCCGCTTTCTGCCCGAGTCCTTCGTCGACATGAGCCTCCGGAAATTCAACAAACTTCCCGGTTGAGCCAGCGCCGGCGTTATCGGTCAAGAGATCAAGGCTGCCGCCCCGCCCACAGCGAACAAACACGTGTCGAGCGAAGGCGCTTCACTGTCGTTGCCGGTAGGCAGAGGGTGTGACGCCTGTGCCCAACTTGAATGCCCGTGTCATGTGGCTCTGGCTGCTGAAGCCGCAGGCCGAAGCGATCTGCGCTATTGGGTCCATGCCTGATAACATCGATTTGGCGCGCTCGACACGCCGGTGGGCCACCCAGCCATGCGGGGACACACCATAGCTTGCCCGGAACATCCGCTGAAAATGAAACGCGCTGAGCTGACCGATCGTTGCCAGATCTTGCAAGTGGATTGTCTCACCGAGATGGGCCTCGATATAGTCGAGACTCCGGCGCCGGACATGAGGAGCGAGCCCGCCGCTGATCGCGCAGGGGCGCATCCCTCCATAACGCGGATCAACGAAGAAATCGTTGATCGCCTGCGTCATCGCTTCTTCAGCCAGCAGATGACCGCCCGCCAACATCGCTTTCGTCATCTGCCGAAGCGTGTGCGCCAAGGCGGGTGCATCTGCGAAGGTCACTTCGGGAAGTGCCATGAGCCGAGCATCGCGGTCAAACGTCTCCGCAAACATCCGGCGCATCTGGTCGTCAGGAACATACAGATGGACGAATTCGAAGAAGTCGGTGATTTCCCATTCGGACGAGTGCCCCTGCGGCATGATGCACAGCACTCCCGGACGGCCGCGCGCGGCGGAACTGCCATCCAGACGACGCGTTCCGCCGCCGCCTCTCAGATAAAGACTAAACGTATGACCGTTCGGCCGCTCATAGCTCATCCTGTCGTGTGCATTGCTCCAGATGGCAGCTGATCGCCCGAAACCCAAATCGATGGACTGTGACATCCGCGCATTGGGAGATGCGGACAAAAACCTGAAAACCGAAAGGCGGCTATCCTTCACCAATTCTTCCCCACACCTGGCCACGCCTTGCAAACACTACCGGTGGACGACCCGCATGGCGAGCAGGGAAGTCCGGGCAAATCGATTTCATAGCAAGAATCTGCAAGAGACCTGCTCACGGTTCGCCTATTGGTCGCGAAAACGAGGATCACGCCATGGCAAATGCCGCTCTCTTCATCGCCACCGTCCTCATATGGGGGACGACTTGGATCGCCATTGCGATGCAGGTCGGTCCCGTGTCGGTCTTGGTCTCGGTTTTTTACAGATTTGCGGTCGCAGCATTGATCCTCGTCGCCATCCTGGCTGTCATGCGGCAGCTCAAGCTCCCTGCCTTGCGCGATCAACCTTTCATCCTTGCGCAAGCGCTCTGCTTGTTCAGCCTCAATTTCATCTGTTTCTACAACGCCGCCGCCTTCATCCCGTCCGGGCTGATCTCCGTGATCTTCTCGCTCGCGACAATCTATAATGCCGTCAATGCGCGCCTCTTCTTCGGCGACCGTATTACAGGCCGCACGCTTCTCGCAGCGGCGCTCGGAGCAGCCGGCCTCCTCCTCCTTTTCGGACAGGACGTTGCCGTCGATTTCGATATGGACGCGTTGAAAGGGGTCGGGCTTGCAGCGCTTGGCACGCTGTTTTTTTCGCTGGGCAATATGGCATCGCGTCGAAACAGCGCGGTCGGAATCTCACCGCTGACCGCCAATGCCTGGGGCATGACCTATGGCACGATCGTCCTGCTCTTCCTGATTGCCGTGACGCAAACACCGATCGTGGCGCCGCCTGACATCACCTATCTTGCCGCCCTGCTCTATCTCGCGGCAATCGGATCGGTGATCGGCTTCACCACCTACCTCATGCTGGTGTCCCGCATCGGCTCCTCACGCGCTGCCTATGCCACCGTCCTGTTCCCGATCGTAGCCCTGTCGTTGTCGACGGTCTTCGAGGGCTACCACTGGAGCGGTCTAGGCCTGATCGGCCTGGCGCTGACGCTTCTCGGCAACCTGGTCATCTTTGCGCGACCTCTAGCCCGTCGGCCACGGCAGTCGGATGTGAGGCTGCCGGCAGGCGGATGAGAGCCCGGCGTCGGCAATCTTCCGGACCGAGATGGCTAGCCGAGCGGCTTTTGCAGGACGTCGAAGCGCGGATTCGTTTCGGAAAAGATCGGCAGGGCGGCGGCGCCGAGGATTGCCGTATCCTTGCCGGTCGTGCCGATCATGACACGAGGCACCGTCCGCTTCTGGTTGGGATCGATCGGGGTGTGCAGCGGCTCCAGCCGCTCTGCAAGCCGAAGCATCAGCGAGGGCGAGATGCTGCCGCCGAGCACGATGGTCTGCGGATCGAAGGCCAGTTCCAGAAAATCGACGGTCTGCCGCAGCGGCTGAACGGCCTGATCCAGCCAGGCGTCGAGACCTTCGCCGCCCTTGGCGATCAGCGCATCGAGATCGTCAGGCGACAGCTCCTCGGCATTGGCAATGCCCATGAATTCATAGGCGACGGCCGGTGACACGTAGCGATCCAGACAGCCGCGCTTGCCGCAGCTGCAGAGCTTGCCATGCGGTTCGACGATGATATGCCCGATCTCGCCGGCGTTGTTGCGGCTGCCCTTGTAGAGGTGGCCGTCGAGGAACATTCCGGCGCCGATACCGCCGCCGCCCGCAAGAAACAGATAGACGAAGCTGGCGAAACCGCGGGCCACGCCATGCAGACGCTCGCCGATCGCGGCTGCCGTCGCATCGTTTTCGACGAGCACGGGCAGCTTCACCCGCTGTTCCAGTTCGTGGCCAACGGCAAAGCCCTGCCAGCCGGGGAAGTTCAGCGGACTGAGCGAGGTGGTGCCGCCATCGCCGTAGCGGCCGGGCAGGGCCATGCCGACGCCGAGAAGCCGGTTCCGGTCGAAGGCGAAGGCCTGCTGAAGATCCTCAACGATGGATTGGAGAGCCGGCATGGCCGTCTGCGGATCGGGATGTTCGACATGGCGCTCGATGCGCGCGCAGACCGTCCCTGAGAGATCCGTCAGAACCCCGCTGGCACGCTGGCGGCCAAGTTCGAGGCCTATCGAATAGGCGCCGCGCGGATTGATGGTGTAGGGGATGATCGGCTGGCCGCGGGCCAGCTTCTGCGCCTCGGACGGAACGAGAAGGTGCGATCTCTCCAGTTCCTCGACGATATTCGAAACAGTCTGGGCCGTCAGCGCCGTCATCCGGGCGATTGCCGCGCGCGACAAGGGACCGTTCGTTCGGACAGCCTCGATCACCACACGCCGGTTGTGAGACTTGGCCTGCTCGAGATTCGTGCCGGAAATTGCCTTCATGTCGCCTTCAAAGCAAATGCAGCATCACCCTTGTCACAAGACGAACACTGATGAAAGCTCCATTCTTCGTCAGATCTTGTTGGCCGATGTCTATCAGCGAGAGCCTTTCATGTTTTGACAGAAGTCTATCCTGCATTTGTGAAATAGTTTGCGAGCGTGACGGTCGCAGTACGTTGGAATAGAGCTGAGATTCAACGCAGGCGAAGAGCTAAGCATGAAATGCCAGGACCCGCCCGCGTGCCCGTTCGGTGAAATGCAGGAACGAACGGGAAATCTGAACGCGACGTTTCAGCCGCGCGGCGTGATCTGTGCCTTCTTCGCGCGGCCCCAGAGAATGAAGGCGGAGAGAGCGAGCAAGACGAAGTTCAGCGGAGTGACGAATGCTTCGCCGCGGGAAACATGGAAGATGATCGCGGCGATCTGGAGCGCCGTGCAACCGAGCGCGGCGAGCACTGTCAGGCGGGGCTGGATTCTCGTCAGGGCGGGCAACAGCACGCCTACACCGCCGGCGGCATCCACAATTCCCATGAAACGCAGAAATGGAACGGGAACTTGGCCCGGCCAGACCCACATTGCCGCCAGTTGATCGACGGGCATGAACATCTTCATGCAGCCGAACACTACGAAGGCCACGAATATGAGGCTTTGGGCGCTCCAAAGGCCGATATTGAGAGCGCGGCTGATATGCGGGGCAGGCCGCGTGATTGCGTTGGTTGTCATTCTTGATCTCCTGAAAAAAGCGCGTGTGGGGCAGGCCGTTGAGCCGGTCCATGCGACTCGAGCACAGCTGGTCTGTGACGGGTTGTCCTCAAGTGTTGGGGACGCGGGCACCAGCGCGCAGCGGTTGACCTACGCGCCTTCGCTGAGCGACGCCTGTCTCGTGGATGGACGCAGAACATTGTCGAGCGCCCAGGCGCCTGCGCCGGCAAAGGCGAGATAGAGAAAGATGAAGCAGAACATGATCGCAACTTCGCCCATGTTCAAAGCCGGCCAGAGCCTTGCGGGGCATGGGCCGCGAACACCTTCGTCACGCGCATGCTTGCTGAATATCACCAGCGTTACCCTGACGTTTCCTTCGACATGGATTTGAGCGGGCGAATCGTCAACCTCGTAGACGAAGGCTTCGACCTTGCCCTGCGCGCGACTACGCCCGACCGCCTTGATCCCGGTCTCATCGCTCGTCCGCTGACGAAGATCGTTTTTCACGTTGTCGGATCGCCAGCCTATCTCAAGCGTAAGGACGACCATCGAAACTGAGCGATCTCAATGGTCATTCATTGCTGCTCTACAGCGGCGTAAACTCGACCGGCACTTTGACTTTCGATGGTCCGCAGGGTCGGGAAGCGGTAAAGTTCCAGACGGTGATCCAAAGTGACAACGAGACCATGTTACACCTCGCCGCGCTGGAGGGCATGGGCCTCGTCTTCCTGCCGACATGGATGGCTCAACCCGACATCGCCGAAGGTCGGCTGGAGATGGTGCTGCCGGATACGCTGAAGTTGACCGCGACGCTTCATGCCGTCTATCCCAGCAAGAAGTATCTTTCAGCCAAGGTCCGTACCTTCATCGACTTCCTGGCATCGCGAACCTCTCCCTGCTCAGAGGTTGAGGGCGGTTAGTCGGCCAGAGGCCTGGCGCATCCAGTGCTTGATCTTGGCGAAGACTTATCGGCTCAATGGGCACGGCGTCTTTGCAGGAAACCAAGCAATGCTATGCCAGCCAGCCCGGTGACAGCGCTCAGGATTGCGGTTCCCGAATAACCTGTCACAAAGGTACCGGCGGCAAAGATCAACGCGCCGATCCCGGCGCTGGCAAAGATGTTGACGGAGATCAACGCACTGCCGAGCCCCGGTCGATCGGCAATCAGATCCTGCAGATAGGTGATCGGAAAGCTGATGATCGCCGCCGCTCCGATGCCGGCGAGCAAGGTGAGCGCATAGAGGTGCCACGGCTCAGAGGCAAAGCCGAGCAGGCTGAGGAACACGGCATAGATGATAGTACCGGCGGCAAGCGCCGTCATCTGGCCGGTTTTCCGGGCGATCCGCGACCAGATGATGATGAAGACGACTTCCAGCAATGCGACGATGCCGACAAGAATGCCGACGTCGCTCAGCCTGCCATGCGCGGCACCGGTGGCGATCAATGGCAGCAGGGCGTCATTGAGATGCAGCGTGCTGGTGATGAGCGCCACCCCGCAAATATGCGCGGATATTCGCGGCGAAACCACCTGGCGAAGCGCGCCGAGATAGGTGAGATGATGAACTGCTGCCATCTCCGTTGCCGCCCGCTTCGGCAAGGCGAAGATGATGATCCCCTGGCAGAGCAGACATGAGAGGCCGGCGAAGAGGTAGGCCGGCAGCATGCTCGATGCGCCAGACAGCAGCAGGCCGGTGATGCCGGGGATCAGCACCCAGGACAGCGAGATCATGGCGCGCACGCCGGAGTTGGCCGTCACCATGTCGCTTCGGCTCATGCCGTGCATCGCCGCACGCGCATTGGCAAACAGCAGCGAGTTCAGCGCCCCGTAGATCGGCAGGGGCAGCAAGCCGCTGATGACGAAGACGGCTGCGGTTGGAAAGGCGTAGACCATGCCGTAGCCGACGATGCCGAACAGGCAAGCGCCGATCATCGTCGACCGGTACTCGCCCAGTCGGTCGGCGAGATTGCCGAGCAGGATGCTAATGACGACGTTCACCGCCGCGGAGAGGAAACTCAGGAAGGAATAGAGGCCGTCGCTCAAGCCCAATTCGCGGATACCCACGACCGAACGATAGGGTGCGGTCATCGCCCCCGCCATCCCGAAGGTGAAAATGGCGATCATGCAGGCGCGGATCGCCGGATTGCGGAAGACGTCGGGAAAAAGTCGGCTCATGCGGTCATCGATCAGACGTAGCCGGCTTCACAACCTGCCCCTCTTGTCTTCCTGCGGGTTTCAGTAATGTTCCGATTGTGAGAAGGTCCGTGCGAGTTCGGCCTGGCCGGCCGTGAGGCCGCAATCGACAGGCAGGCAGACGCCTGATATCGCTGCGGCCAGGGGGCCGGCGAGGAAGGCCACGGCATTGGCGACATCTTTCGGATCGACAACACGCTGCAGCGGATACCAGCGGCGTGCCTCCTCGAAAACATTCGGATTGGCTGCCGCGCGTACTTCCCAGGCCTGCGTCTTCACCGTGCCGGGTGCGACGGCGTTGGACCGGATGCCGAACTTGCCGTATTCGACGGCGACCAGGCGGGTGAAATGCAGAAGACCGGCCTTGGCGGCGCTATAGGCCGGGTGTCCGAAGACATGCATGCCGTTGACCGAGGCGATGTTGACGACCGAACCCCTCGAGGCCTTCAGCATGGGCTCGAATGCGCGGAAACATAAGAATGCCGCTTCGAGATTAAGCGCATTGTCCGCCCGCCAGATCTCGGGCGTCGTCTCATGCAGGCTGGTCGCGCGGGCAGCACCGGCATTGTTGACCAGGGTTCGAACCACGCCGACGTCGGCGGCGCGTCTTGCCAATTCGGCAATGCTCATCTCGCTGGTCACATCGCATTGGACGGCGACGAAGCGATGGCCCGGCCCGAGCTTCGACGCCACGGCGGCGGCAGCCGCTGCATCGATGTCGGCGAGCAACACGACGTCGTGGTCATCGGCGAGCCGTGCGGCGATTGCCGCGCCGATATCGCCTGCAGCGCCGGTAACGATGGCTATCGACTGCGTCATTTTCTGTCGCTCCCGTTCATGAAACTCAATCTCCAAGCAATTGCCGGTCGTCGCCGTCACGATGAATGACCAGCTGCTGCTTGATGCGCCGAAGGGTGGTCGTCGCCTTCGGCTGAACGGCGTAGGCGACCAGGCTCGACAGGATATCGACCGTCGCGATGTAGGCGATGCGCGTCGAGGTCGGGCGATAGATATTGTTGCCTTCGGGAAGATCGATCGGCACGACGATTTCGGCAGCCTTGGCAACCGGGCTGGCCGTCTGGGTGAGCGCGATCGTCTTCACCTTGGTCTGGCGGGCAAGCTCGAAGGCCCGCACCAGCTCCGTATTGCGCCCTGAGAAGGAGGAGCCGATCAACACGTCGCCCGGCCTTGCCGCGGCCGCCATCATCAGCTGCATGCTGTGGTCGGAACTTGCCGTTATGCGAAGGCCGAGACGGAAGAGCCGGTTCTGAAGTTCGTCGGCGATCATCGACGAATTGCCGCCCGAGCCGAACGCATAGATCATATCGGCCTTGGCAATATGCGAAACGGCGGCTTCGATCGCGGCAAGATCGAGCGACCGATGCAGGAGAAAGAGAGCGTTCTGGGCCTTGGTGATGATGTCCTGAGCGACATCGGCGGGATCGGTGCTTTTCGATTCCGGTTTCAGATAACGCACGCCGATATGGGCGGTCCGGGCGAGCTGCACCTTGAAGTCGGAAAAACTCTCGCAACCGAGCCGCCGGCAAAAACGGGTGACGGTCGGTGGTGACACCTCGGCCCGTTCGGCAAGCTCGATGATCGAGGCGTTCACGGCGAACTCGAAGTCGTTGACGATGATCTCCGCGATGCGGCTCTCGGAGGGAGAGAGCCGACCCCTATCTTCCTGCAACGTCGAAAAGATATCCAAGCCCGTCCCCCGATGGTTCTCTATCCATCCTTCTTCTTATAGGCCACGCAGTCGATCTCAACCTTGCAATCGACCATCATCGACGATTGCACACAGGCGCGCGCCGGCGGATGTTCGCCGAAATACTCCTGATAGATTTTATTGAAGGTCCAGAAGTCGCGCGGATCGTCGAGCCAGACGCCGACGCGCACCACATCCTCGACGCCGTATCCGGCCTCATCGAGGATCGCCAGAACGTTGGCAATCGTCTTGTGGGTCTGGGCGATGATGTTGCCGTCGATGATTTCGCCGTCTTCCATCGCAACCTGGCCGGAAACATACAGCCATCCGTCGGCTTCGACCGCACGCGCGAAAGGCAGCGCCTTGCCGCCGGCGCCCGTTTGAACAGTGCCATAGCGCTTGATCGGCATGCTGAAGTCCTTGCAAATTATTTTCTTGATAAGTTGACAAGTGACCATAGAAAGCAGAATTTGACCAGTGAAAAACGCGATTTATGAAAAGAATTTCAATCCGGGGCTGATATGCGCGATCCTTTCCAGAATCCTTTCCCGTCAGACAGCGCCCGGCATGCAATCTGGGAAATGCTCGTTCGGCGCGATATCGATGCGTTTCTGGCGGCCGATTGGTCGATGGTGGAGCATGACTTCGTCGAAGAGGGCTTCATCGGTATCGATGCCCAGAAGCAGGTCAGCCCCGACAGGTGGCGCCTGGCATTTCCGACGCTGTCGGCCTATCGCCAGGAATGGCTGAGGCAGGCAAAGGATTTCGCCGAGCAGAGTTTCGCAGAAGATGCGCGCACGGCGATCTTCACGACGACGACGCTTGAGGATATCGAAATCGAGGGCGAAATGGCCCTCGTTCGCAAGAAATTCGACGGCGGCATTACCAAGAGCGACGATACCCGGGACGTCCTGCAATGGCAGACGCTCTATTATTGCAGGCTTCACCAAGGACGCTGGAAAATCTCAGGTTTCACCGGCTACCTGCCGAACCCGATGGGTTGACGCGGGGCCGACAACACGAAGGCCACTTTTTTGCGCATTTTCACGGCAGCATTGGCGACGGAGACCAACACCTTTTCCCCGATCTGCGTGGATCGTCGCGCATTCGAAGCCTCTCTCTATGCCCCGCCCGGCCAGCATCCCGAAACGCCAACGCTCTGCACCGCGCCGATCACCGTCGGCAGGCGCGTCACCCGAGAAAAGGGTTGGGAACTGATTGAGGGAACCGCCACCTGGGCCGACCCCGCAGGCCTCGTCAACCGGGCGACCTACGAGGAATTCCGTGACGAAATCCTTGGCCAACTCAATGCGGCAATGCCGGTCGACGCCGTTGTCATGGGCCTGCACGGCGCCATGGTGGCAGCCGGATACGAGGATACGGAAGGCGATCTCCTGTCGCGCATCCGCGAGATCGTCGGGCCCGATGTCCTCATCTGCGCCGAACTCGATCCGCACAGTCATCTCACTGCAAAACGTGTCGCCGCTCTCGATTTCGCCGTCTATTTCAAGGAGTTTCCGCATACGGACTTCGTCGACCGCGCCGAGGATCTCTGGCGCATTACGGTCGAAACGCTCGAAGGCCGGATCAAGCCGGTCATATCGGTGTTCGACTGCCGGATGATCGACGTCTTCCCGACATCGCGCGAGCCCATGCGTTCCTTCGTCGACAAGATCATGCGGATCGAAAAGGATGATCCGGACGTCCTGTCGATCTCGGTGATCCACGGCTTCATGGTCGGCGACGTTCCCGAAATGGGAACGAAGCTGCTGGTGGTGACCAACAACAAGCCGGAAAAGGGCGCGGCTTTGGCGCGTGAACTCGGCCTCGAGCTATTTTCGAAGCGCGGCACCTTCATGGTCCCGCAGATCGACGAGAAGGAAGCCGTCTCACGCGCAATCGCCGCAACCGCATGGCCGGTTGTCATCGCCGATGTCTGGGATAATCCGGGTGGCGGCACGGCAGGGGATGCGACTGTTATCCTCGAAGAGCTGATCGCACGCGGTGTCACGAGTGCTGCGATCGGCACCATCTGGGATCCGGTGGCCGTCCAGATCTGTTTTGCGGCGGGCGAGGGGGCGGAAATTCCACTGCGCTTCGGCGCCAAGTCGGCGCCCGGCACCGGCAATCCCGTCGACGGCACCGTCAAGGTCGTCAAGCTGGTGAAGAATGCCGAAATGCAGTTCGGCGAGAGCCTCGCACCTTTCGGCGATGCCGCACATATCGTGCTTGACGGCATCGACATCATCCTCAATTCGACACGCGCTCAAAGCTTCGATCCGAGCCTTTTTTCGGCGATGGGCATCGATCCCGCCAGGCAGAAGATCCTGGTGATAAAATCCACCAACCACTTCTTCGCGTCCTTCTCGAAGATCGCGGCCGAGATCCTTTACTGCTCTGCCGGAACGCCCTATCCCAATAATCCGGCGACGACGCCATACCGACGGGCACCGAAGACCATATGGCCGATCGTCGCCGATCCACACGGTAGAGAACGCGGAGCCGCCTAGATGCATGATATCAGGTTTGCCGTCATCGCCAAGGCAGGAGACAGGATCGCCGATCTCTCGACCCCCCGTCCTGTGATCGACGAAGACAGGCTGGCGGCAAACATAGACCGCGTTCAATCCTATATGGACCGGCACGGGCTGAACTTCCGCCCGCATATCAAGACGCACAAGATCCCGGCTCTCGCCGTCGCGCAGCTTGCCGCGGGCGCCAAGGGCATCAATTGCCAGAAGGTGACGGAAGCCGAAGTCTTTGCCGAAGCCGGCTTCGAGGACATCCTCATCACCTTCAACATCCTGGGACAGCAGAAACTCGAGCGCCTGGGCAAGCTGAACGAGAGAATTTCGGCCCTAAAAGTCGTCGCCGACAGCGAAGTGACGGTCGACGGGCTCGCGGCGCATTTCTCCGGCCACAAGCCGCTGAACGTCCTGGTCGAATGCGATACCGGCGGCGGCCGCTGCGGCGTGCAGACCCCGGGGGAGGCGGCCTCGCTCGCCAGGCGCATCGCCGCTGCCGACGGCCTCACCTTCGGCGGCATCGTGACCTATCCGAAACCGCAATCGGCCGCCGCCGTCGAAGCCTTCATCACAGAGACGCTCGCACAGCTGACATCGGAAGGCATAACCTGCCCGATCGTCAGCAATGGCGGAACGCCGAGCCTCTTCGAGGCACATCTCGTCACCTCGGCCACGGAACACCGCGCCGGCACCTATATCTACAATGATCGCCAGATGGTGCGCATGGGCCATTGCACCGAGGACGATTGCGCCATGCACGTGCTGGCGACCGTCGTGTCGCGGCCAAACGCCGACCGCGCCGTCATCGATGCCGGGTCGAAGGCGTTGACCTCGGATCTTCAGGGTTTTAGCGATTACGGGTTGATCGTCGGTTATCCCGAGGCGCGGATCAGCAGCCTCTCAGAAGAACATGGCGTGATCGACCTGTCGGATTGCACCGGCCCCCGGCCGCAAATCGGCCAGAAGCTCTTCATCATCCCGAACCACACCTGCGTGGTGTCCAATCTGTTCGACACGATGGTCTTCCATCGGGGCGGCGTGGTGACCCGCGTCGAGGACGTCGCTGCCCGCGGTCTCGTCTGGTAGGAGGCGGTTGCGGCTGAGGGCGAAATGGCCCTGATCGCCAAAGGCCGCGGCTGTCGGTGAATTACTCGCGATCAGGCGGCTCCTGGCGTCCAAATAGCGACAAGCGTGATGCCATGTGCCAGTCGGGAAAACTCGCAGCGATAAGATACGTACCTTCTCGGAAGCGAACGTCCAGATTAATGTGCCCCTCAGAGAGGGGACATTCTGGCCATAGCGCGTCCAACCCATGGTTTTCGACATGTCACAGCACACGGTGCGACAGGTGGTGGTAAAGAAAGCGGTCGATCCAGCTGAAAGCGAGTGGCTGCAGCAAGCAAGAGCTGGTGACACATCGGCATTCGACCAGCTCATGAAGCCCTATCGCAAGCTGCTACACACGCATTGCTATCGCATGCTCGGCTCGCCCTTTGATGCCGACGATGCTCTGCAGGAGACACTACTCGGTGCATGGCGTGGCCTAGGGTCTTTCGAGGCACGCAGTTCGCTCGGCACGTGGCTCAACAGCATAGCCACCCGCATTTGCCTTCGCATGAGTTCGAGACGCCCTCGGCGTCTAGCTTCAGGCGATCTCGCCCCGCCGCTTCGGTCCACAGCCGAACTGGGCGAGCCGGTGCAGGGGCCTGTGTGGCTGGAACCAATGCCGGATAGCGAACTGCTGTACGGGGGTGCGCCCAACGAAGATCCAGCAACGATACTGCTGCGTCGCGAATACATAGGACTTGCATTCGTTGCCATGTTACAGCACTTGCCCGGCACGCAGCGCGCCGTACTGCTGCTACGCGAGGTGCTTGGGTACTCGGCCACCGAGACCGCCGACATCCTTGGAACCACCGTGGCCTCAGTCAACAGTGCGCTGCAGCGCTCTCGACAAACGGTGAAGGCGAAGAAACCCGCAACCGTGCAGTCGAGGGAGATGCTGCAAGTTGATGCGCAGGGGCTCGAACTCCTGCTGCATGCCTTCGTATCCGCTTGGGAAAGTCGCGACGTCACAGCAATGGTGAACCTTCTAGCCGATGATGTACGCTTCACAATGCCGCCGCTTCCGGCATGGTTCAGTGGTCGCGAGTTTGTCGGAAAATTCTTCGCAGAACGCGTGTTCGAGACTCCCTGGCGGCTCCACTTTTTACGCGGCAACGGCCAACCCGGATTCGCCTGCTATCTGAAGCAAGCTGGTGACGACCGCTTCCGGCCGGGTGGCGTCGTGCTGCTGAGCGTGTACAACGGCCACATTGCTGCTATCGACAGCTTTCTCGACCCTGCAGTCTGCAGTCGGTTCGGAATGCGCGACGAGTTTCACTAGGAATTTTTCGCCACGGAGCGATGAGTTTCCGCATCGCTATGTCTCTAAGGGAACGACAGGCCCGAAAGGTTCGGGACTGCATCACTCGTTCAGCAGAAGGACATTCGCGATGGCCAAGCTCGTCGTCAGCATTCTGAGTTCCCTCGACAACTACTGCGCCGGTCCGGATGGCCGGCTTGACATGCTGCCAATGGGGGAGGCGTTCGACGCCCACAATCTTGAACTCTTGCGCAACGCGGACACGCTTCTCTTCGGTGCAGTCACGTTCCCCATGTTCGAGGCCTATTGGCCGAATGTCGATCGCACTCCGACGAACGACCCGGTGCAACGCGAGATCGCCGAGCGTGTCGACGCCGCACGCAAGGTCATCGCCAGCGACACGCTGGTTCTGGCAAAGACCTCTCCTTGGGCTGGCACCGAGGTGGTGAGCAGGACACGCGTGCATGCGCGGATCGCTGAACTTAAGACTCAGGCCGGTGGCGACCTGCTGATCTTTGGCAGCCGCATTCTCTTCAATGACTTGCTTGCGCATGGCTTTGTCGACGAGTTTCACCTTCTGGTGGGCAACGTCGTGTTGGGTGAGGGCGTGCGTACATTCGAGCCTGGCTTGAGTGCACCGTTCAAACTGCTGGGCCAGCGCCAACTCGCAGGCTCAGATATAGCAGCCTTGCACTACGACTGTCGGGCGCACTGACGCGTTGCTGGATCAGCACGGCATTGCGGTTGTTTGCGGACGCCGTCGGGGCGTCCGCCTGGCCGGAGCAACTGGAACAGCTCGATGAAATGCTTTCCAGCACGGGCGAGTAGCGCGGGGTCGGGAAACTCGCCTCGGAGGGAACGTCTGCTCTTAGGCAGTGTCTCCACCGGCCGTTCGGGCCGGTGCGGGCCGGTAGCGGAAAGTCTGCCATGCGACAAATTTATCTGATGGCCGCCCTTCGGCAACTGACCCAAAGTCTGTCGTTCGAGTGTGTCCGCGCCGGAGAACAGACGTGTTCGCCGTTTCAGGGCGCTGCTGTTCCGAGCGCTGCGGCTAGTACGTCGGCGAGGCCGCGCCCGGCGCTGCCGTCCTCATCAAGGCGCGGATTGTAGATGGTGATCTCGATACCGACTGCCTTGCCGCTCGCCAAGGCAACCCGAAGCGCGGTTCCTAACTCATCCCATGACAACCCGTCCGGCACGCGGAAATCGACAGCCGGCATGATGACGTCGTCGAGGCAATCGGCATCGAGATGGATGAAGAAGCCGTCCAATTCCTCCCGCGTCAGGTGGTCGACCGCTTCGCGCGCGGCGGCCTCGATGCCCATCGCGCGCACGGCGGGAAGGTCAATCGCCTTGAGCTCCTTGGGAAGCGCCTGGCTTCCGAACTCCTCCTGATCCTTATGATCGCGATATGCGAAGGCGACAGCGTCTTCGGGACGGACCAAAGGACCGCGACCTTCGATGTCGGTCGAGAGCGATGGGCCGTGGCCGGTGACCAAGGCAAGATCCATCGAGGCGCCCTCACCATTGGGTTCCGCCTCGGGCTGAAAGAAATCGGCGTTGCCGTCGATGAAGAACAGGCCGTAGCGGCCGCGCCGTCGAAACGCGAGCATCGAGCCCATTAGGATCGTGCAATCGCCGCCGAGTACAACCGGAAATCTGCCCGCGTCAAGCACCGCTTCCACCGCGTCGGCGAGCTTGGGCGACCACGCCGCGATTGCCCTGGCATTCAGGATGCCGGTCCCGGGATCGGGCATAGGGTCCTTCGGAGGCACCGCCAGCCGCTCGGCGCGGTGCGCATGGATGCGCTCTGCAAGACCGAAATCCAGTAGTCGGTCGGGCAAGCGCTCCACACCGTCGGTCGCCAAGCCCAGCGTGGAGGGAGCTTCGAGAATTGCATAGGGAAGGGTCGGCATGCGCGCCTCCGTTAGCGAGTCATTTTGCGGAGTAGGTCACGGCCTCGATCTTGTGACCGTCCGGATCGCGGACGAACGCTCCATAATAGTTCGCATCATAGTTCGGCCGCAGCCCGGGAGCGCCATCGTCACTGCCGCCATATTTCAGTGCCGTTGCGTAAAATCGCTTGACCATCGAACGGTCCTCGACAGCAAAGGCGATATGAGTGCCATTGCCCACGGTCGCTGGTTTTCCATCAATCGGAACCTGGACGCTGAAATGAAACGTACCACTGCCGTAGCCAAGTCCACCCTCGTCCTCGGCCATCGGGAGAATGCCGACGATGGGCAAAACGGCATCGTAGAAGCGCTTCGAACGCGCAACATCATTCGTCCCGACCGAGACATGGTGGATCACAACTACCTCCGCTCCAGCTTTGTCCCCTTAACGGCAGCTTTTGGTCATTGTTCCCTCAATGACAAGCTCCGCAGTGGGGCCGGACCCTGGTATCTGGAGGAGATTGCCCAACGACGTTCGCGGACTGAAAATCACCCGAACTCTATCGGCGGACGGCCGCAATCGCTTCGCGTGTCATGCCGCCCCCTGGAACCGACCTGGCAGGACGAACCGCTGAAACGGAGCAGGTCGGTTCAAGCCGCTGTCGGATTGATCACGTTCATATCGATTTCGGTCAGTTCGACGCGCCGCTCGAAGGCTATGCCGGCCTCGTCGAAGAGGTGGCAATCTGCGGCATTGATGCCGGTTGCAACCGGCGTGTCCGCGCGGATGCCGACGCTGCCCGGCAGCATGGCGCAAAAATTCTCGGACTCTCCGTTGAGCGAGGCGTAGGCGACCGTATTTGCCCCGAGGCGCTCGATGACCGTCGGGGTCACGGTGAAGACGATATCGCCGCCGCCAAGCTGGATGTGCTCCGGCCGGATGCCGAGCGTCAAAGCCTTGCCGGCCATGCCGTCACGCGGCGTCACGGGCAGAACGGCTGTCTGGCCTTGATAATCCACCTCGACGCCATTGGCGCTGAGGCCCTTGCAGGTCACGGGAAGAAAATTCATTTTCGGATTGCCGATGAAACCGGCGACGAACTGGTTTGCGGGCTTGTGATAAAGCTCCAGCGGCGCGCCGGTCTGGGAGATATCGCCGGAATCCAGCACGACGATACGGTCGGCCATGGTCATCGCCTCGACCTGGTCGTGCGTCACATAGATCATCGTCGCCTTCAACTGCCTATGCAGCTTGGCAAGCTCGATGCGCATGTCGGCGCGCAGCGCCGCGTCGAGGTTGGACAGCGGCTCGTCGAACAGGAATATCTTCGGTTCGCGCACGATGGCGCGGCCGATCGCGACGCGCTGGCGCTGGCCGCCGGAAAGCATGCCGGGTTTCTGCTGCAGCCGCTGTTCAAGATGAAGGATGCGCGCCGCGTTTTCCACCTTGGCTTTGAGCTTTGCCTCTTCCATCCTTTCGACCCGAAGCGGGAAAGCGATGTTCTCGAAGACCGTCATGTGCGGATAAAGCGCGTAGGACTGGAATACCATGGCGATGCCGCGCTTGACCGGCGGCAGGTCGTTGACCCTGACGCCATTAATGACGATGTCGCCGGCGCTCGTCGCGTCGAGACCGGCGATCATGCGCAAGAGCGTGGACTTGCCGCAGCCCGACGGGCCGACGAAGACCACGAACTCGCCGTTCCGCACCTCGAGCTGCACGCCCTTCAGAACTTCGTAATCGCCATAGAACTTCTGGACTTTGTTGAGAAGAAGCTGTCCCAAAAATCTGTCTCCGCCGGCGGCCTTGGTCGCACGTTCATCGTCAGGGAGGGATCGCGGATGTCATATCCCGCGATCCCAGGAACCCGAGGGGCTTACTTGAAGGCTTCGATTTCGCCCGCGGCCTTCTTGAGCGCGGCTTCCGGCTCGGCCTTGCCTGTCACCACAGACTGGACCATCTCGATCATCGAGTTCTGGAAGCCCTTGTAGTCGGTGAAGAGCGGCTCGGGACCACCGTAGCTGATGCCGTCGATGAGCGGCTTCCAGTAGGGATCCTTGGCGACGAATTCATCGACCTTTGCAGACGGACGCAGCGGAGTGAGGCCGGCGCCGCCCTGCAATTCGTATTCCGACTGGACATCCGGCGAAGTGATGAACTTGGCGAATTCCGTCGCCTTGTCCTCGACACCCGAGCCCTTGAAGATCGCCAGGCTGTCGGTGATCAGCAGCGTGCCGGGGCCTTTGGCGTCGGGACCGAGCGGCAGCGTCGTGATGCCCCAGTTGATCTTCGTCTCTTTCAGCCGGGAGGCGGCGCCAGATCCGGCCTGGATCATGGCGACCTTGCCGTCGAGGAAGATGGCGCGGACTTCGTTCTGCTCATAGGCCGTCGGGCCTTCTTCGGAGTAGGGTACGATATCCTTGTAGGCCTTCAGCGCTGCGAGAATCTGCGGGCTGTCGAGCGTGACTTTGCCTTCGGCATCGATCACCGTGCCATTATTGGTGTAAACCCAATGCATGAACTGGTGCATCGTGTTGTCGAAGGTCTTGGCGGGGAGACCGTAGCCCGGAATGCCGGTCTTTTCCTTGATGGTCTTTGCCATCTCGATTTCTTCAGCCCAGGTCTTCGGCGGCGTCTCGGGATCGAGGCCGGCCTGCTTGAAAAGATCCTTGTTCCAGTAGAGCGCCTTGGTGGAGAAAGCGATCGGCACGCCCCACTGCGTGCCCTCGAAGGTCACGGTGTTGACGATGTTCGGATAATAGGTCTTCTTCTCGTCGTCCGTCATCGGCACCGGAACGATCAGGTCGTTCTGCGCGAATTCCTTCAGCGTGCGCGAGCCGACATAGGCCATCGCCACCGGCGTGCCGGCGGCGGCGAGCGTCGTTGCCTTGTCCTGGCACTGTGCCCATCCGACGACCTCGGGGGCGACCTTCCAGCCAGTATTCTTTTCTTCCCACTGCTTGATGTATTTGCTGTGGACCGGGTCGATCGTGTCGCCGCAATAGATCCAGCTGATTTCCTTGTCGGCCGCCTGGGCAGTGACGGCGGTCAGTGCCGTCGAACCGAGCAGGGCGAGCGCCATAAGGCCTGTCTTGATTGATATGCTCACGTCGTGACTCCCATTCTTGTGTTAGCTGTTCACTCGTTTTTTGGTCTTATTGTTTCACCGCACCGGCGGTCAGCCCGCCGACAAGGTAGCGCTGAAGGAAGAAGATGACGACCATCGCCGGCGCGATACCGACGAAGGAAGCCGCCATCAGTTCGTTCCAGATGACCTCCTGCTTGCCGAAGTAAGCAAAGAGCCCCACCGGCAAGGGCATGTATTCGGTCTTCGAGTTGAACGTCAGCGCGAAGATGAATTGCTGGGCGTAGGCGCCGATGAAGGTGGTGATGGCGACCACGATGATCCCCGGCATCGCAATGGGCAGGATGACCCGGCGAAGCGTGTAGAAATGGCTGGCGCCATCCATGTAGGCCGCTTCGTTGAGTTCCTGCGGAATGCGGATCATGTAGGTGCGCAGCAGCCAGATCGCCGAGGGGATCAGGAAGGCGACACCCGGCACGATCATGGCGAGATAGGTGTTGAGCACGCCCATGCTGCGCATCAGCCGGAAGAGCGGGATCAACAGCACGGCGCCGGAAAACATGTTCACCGTCAGGAAGGCGCCGAGCAGGATGCCCATGCCCCTGAATTCGAACTTCGCGAAGGCATAGGCCGCCGGAATGACGAGGCCGAGCACGATCAGCGTGACGATGGTCGAGATGAAGAAGGAGTTGAAGATATAGCGCCCGAAGCCCGGCACGCTGATCCACATTGTCCGGTAGGCGTCGAAGGAGCCGTTCTCCGGCCAGAAGCGATAGGGCGAGGAGAAGAGCTGGCTGAGCGGTTTCAGCGAAACCAGGAAACCTTCGACGAAGGGCGACAGCACGAAGAAAAGAAACAGCGCGATGCCGCAATAGATCAGGATGATTTCCCACCAGCGGTAACGGTCGATCATGGCTGCATTGCTCATGCGCGCTTCTCCGGATTGAGGCGACGGGTGACGCGGAAATAGGCGAAGCAGAAGAGCGACAGGAAGATGCAGATCAAAACGGCGCGCGCGGCACCTTCACCGTATTTCTTCGAGCCGATCGCGGTCTGATAGGTATCGATGATCATCGTCGTCGTCTCGCCGCTCGGTCCGCCCTGCGTCAGGATCCAGATGATGTCGAACGAGTTGAAGGTGGCGATCAGCGAGAGCATCGACATGGTGATGATCGCCGGAACCATCAACGGCAGCGTGATGCGGCGGAAGCGGTACCAGCGGCCGGCGCCATCGGTCCACGCGGCCTCATAGAGATCCTTCGGAATGGATTGGATCGCTGCCAGGAAGTAGATCGTCACCAGTGGCACGCCGATCCAAACGTCGGTGATGATCGTTGCCCAGAAGGCGGTACTTCCGTAGGCAAGGAAGGCGACCGGTCCGTCGACGAGACCGAAGCGCTGCAACAGGCCCGATATCATCCCGAACTGGCCATTATACATCCAGCCCCACATGAAGATGCCGATCGCCATCGGCACGATCCACGGCGGCATGGTCAAAAGCCGGAACAGCGAGCGGCCGGGGACCGCGGCATTCAGCATGCATGCGCCGAATGTGCCGATAACCATTTTCAGGGCAACGGAGAAGAAGGTCCAGACGAAGGTGCGGATGATCACTTCCGCAAACCGCTCGTTGAAGATCTTCTCGTAATTAGCCCAGCCGACCCAGTTGGTGGTCTTCCTGAGCGACGCGTCGGTGAAGGAGAGAATGAAGGTATCGACCAGCGGATAGGCGACGATCGCCAGAACATAGAGCACAGCCGGAAGAAGAAGGATGCAAGCGAAGATGAAGGTGCTTCTTTGAACACTCATCTTGCCGCCCTCCTCAAGCCGCTCTCGCGTGAAGGGCTTCGTCGAAGCGGTCCCAGACGGGTCTCAGATCGACGACCGTTTTCTTCATCCTCGCTTCGTCCATCGCCAAGGCGAGGATGCCGGCCTCGAGCGCATTCAGCGTGGAAACAGGAAGTTCGAGCCCGGTGCGTACGCTTTCAAGCAGGTCGCTCGCCATCTGTTCATCGGCGCCGTAGTGCTGGGAGAGCTCGGTGGCGGCATATTTGTTTTCGACCACCTTATTGCCGGTCAGCTGTTCGTGAACGTCGAGATAGCCGCGGACGAAATCGCCTTCGGCCATGCCGCGCGAACCCATGATGGCGAAACGGCGGAACTGGTCGGGCACGTTGAGATTGGTGTGAAAGTTCATGCCGACGCCATTGGCATATTCGACGATCGCCACCTGATAGTCGATGATATCGGCATCGCTGTCGAAGACCTTGTCCGATCCCATCCATCCGCTCGGCTTGCGGTGGAAAAGCTCGAGGTCGTTGATGCCCTCACGTGCCGGGTCGTTGGCCGGAATGAAGCTCTTGCGGCCGCCGAAACTTGCGACGCGTTCCGGCCGTGCGCCTGCGACGCCATTGTAAAGATCGAGGTCGTGGCAGCATTTCTCCAGCATGAAGCTGCCGGAATAGCGCTCATAGCGGCGCCAGTCGCGCATGAAGAAGGCGCCGTGATAAGGCTCGATATGTTCGGAAGCCTCGATCGACACGATCTGACCAAGCTTGCCCTCGGCCTGGATGGCGCGGAGATCCTTGTAAAGAGGAGAATAGCGTAGCACGAGACCGACCATCAGTCGCTCATGGCCGAATTTTGCCATCAGATGCGCAAGTTCGATGCTTTCGGCGATCGTCGTGACGATCGGCTTTTCGCAGAAGACCTTGAGACCGGCTTGAAGCCCGAGCCTGATATGGTCGAGATGCAGGTGATTGGGAGAGCCGATCATCAGCAGATCGAGCTTTTCGGAGGCGAGGAGCTCTTCCGGCGAACCATAGGCCTTGCCGACTGAAATACCCTTTTCCGTCAATCCGGGAAGTCCGGCGGGTTCCGGATCCACATAGCCGACAATGTCGAAGCTGCTATCGATTGCCTTGAAAACATAGCCGAGATAGCCGAGCCGGAATCCTAGCCCGATGATTCCCACTTTCATGCCGATCAGGTTCCCATTTAGTAATTTATTTTCTTTAAGTTGGGACAAAAATCGGGAGGCGTCAATAGAAAACGGGCATGGAAGCGCGAGCATGAAATTAATTTTCATAGATCGATAGCCGGCGGCCGATTGCTGCCTGCAACCGACCGGATGCCGATTGCCAAAGGGAAGAGGGCGCATCTCTTGACGCCGAGGCAGCGAATTCAGCGACTGTTGGCGCAGCCGACGATCGGTCCGGCAAGCACACGCGGGACTCGCGAAATGTTGAAAAGACTCGTGAGTTTACGTGTGTAGGATGATGCGAGACCCGAAGGCACGGAGGAGCCATCATGACCCGTATGACAGCCAAGGATTTCCCTCAGGAACTTCTCGAACTCTACGATTATTACGCGCATGGGAGAATTACCAAACGCGAGTTTCTCGACCGGGCCGGCAAATTCGCCGTCGGCGGCGTTACGGCAGCCGCCATTCTTTCATCGCTGAGCCCCGACTATGCGCTGGCGACCCAGGTCGAGTTCACCGATCCCGATATATCGGCCGAATACATCACCTATCCCTCGCCAAAGGGAAATGGCGATGTCCGCGGCTATCTCGTCCGTCCCAAAAACGCGACCGGCAAAGTTGCGGCTGTGGTGGTCGTGCACGAGAACAGAGGTCTGAACCCCTATATCGAAGATGTGGCGCGGCGCGTGGCAAAGGCGGGGTTCATCGCTCTTGCGCCGGATGGCCTCACTTCGGTCGGAGGCTATCCCGGCAACGACGAAAAGGGACGCGAACTCCAGCAGAAAGTCGACCCGGAAAAGCTGATGAACGACTTCTTCGCGGCGGTCGAATTTTTGATGAACAACGATCTCACCACAGGCAAGGTCGGCATCACCGGCTTCTGCTATGGCGGCGGCGTCGCCAACGCTGCGGCGGTGGCCTATCCGGAGCTTGCCGCAGCCGTGCCGTTCTACGGCCGGCAGCCGCGCGCCGAAGACGTGCCGAAGATCAAGGCGCCGCTGCTTCTCCATTATGCCGGGCTGGACAAGGGGATCAACGAAGGCTGGCCGGCCTATGAAGCTGCGCTGAAGTCCGCCGGAAAAACATTCGAGGCCTACGTCTATCCTGACGTCAATCACGGCTTTCACAATGATTCCACGCCCCGCTACGACGAAGCGGCAGCCAAGCTCGCCTGGCAGCGGACGGTCGACTGGTTTACGAAATACCTCGCCTGAGAAGGCCGGACTTGAACGAGCTGCGGCGGGGAGCCATTTCCGCCGCTTTTCCGTCCCGCGGCTTGTCAAGGCGACTGACGGTCCGCGATCAGGCTCCAGAAGGGATCGTCGCCGGACAGGTTTTCAACATCGGCAAGCCCGCGAAGCTGCAGGAAAGAGGCGCCGGACACATTCCGATTTCTCCAGCGCAAGCAGTCCATGAATTTGACTTCACGTTCATGAACGCTCATCGGCGCTTCAAGCGATCCCTTCGCATGCAAGCGAGACTTGTTCAAAATGCGCCCGTCGCGCATCGTGACCGTGACGATATGCGGGAGGCGCTCGACGCCTTTTTCCTCATCGGCCGAATAGGACTGCATTTCGACGCGCGGCATGAATTCCCGGATTTCCGCTCGCCCAATCTCCTGCCGTGTAAAGTCCGAAAGGCTAAGGGAGCCTTTGAGGAAAGCTGTCGCCAGGCAATATTGCATTGAGAAGCGGGCCTGCATCTCGTCAGCGGGCTCGGGATAAGCGAGGTTGCGGGCAGCGGATATGCCGACTTTCGTCTCGATCCTGATAATGTCGGCCGCCAAAAGCCCATGCTCCTGCTTGATATCCAGAAGAGCGTCGACCGCGCGATGGGTCGAGGCGCAGCAGGGATGGCGCTTGGTCACCACGCCCCGGCTTTCGATGATATGCTCCTCCTCGAATGTCAGGCCGTCCCAGCCCCTGGCATTATCGCCGCCGAAAAGATCGAGGAAGCCTTGCGGCCGTTCGAGGATATCCGGCCGCCCGCTCATCCCCGCAAGCGCCATGCGCGCCGCGTCGACGGCATTGCGCGCGGCAATGCCGGCATGAAGCGGTTTGGCGCTCGTGCCGAACTGCCCTTTCGGGCCGCAGGCAAGGCTCGTCGCAAGGCTCATCGCCGCGACCAGGCGCTCTTCGTCGGCGCCGAGAAGCCGTGCCACGCCAGCTGCGGCCCCGATGCTGCCGACCGTCGCCGTTGCGTGCCAGCCTCTGTTATAGTGAGAGGGATTGACGCCGAAGCCGACCGCCGCCTGCGCTTCCAGCCCGGCGAGGTAAGCCTCGAGAAACCGTTTTCCGCTTGTCGCCTTGCCGCGCGTCAGAACCGCCAGCAGCGCCGGCACCAGCACCGCGGAAGCATGCGCCCTCGCCGGATGGAAATTGTCATCGAAATCGAGCGCATGAGCCGCCGTTGCGTTGATGAGTGCGGCAAAAGAGGGCGAGGCGGAGCCGCCGGTGACGAGCCGGGCTGCGCCGCCTCCGGCGATTTCCCCGTCGAAGGCGCGGGTGAGCGCGGCAACGCTTTCATCGCCGCTGCCTGCAATCATACAGCCGATGGTGTCTACCGCAGCATCTCTTGCCCGGTCCATTGCGAGATCTGAGAACGTCGTGCGCGACAGGAGCTGTTCCGCGATCTTCCGGAGGATGGTGGCCATTGACGAAAGTCTTTCCGTGAGTTTGGTTCTCAGCGGAAAATGTTCAACTTTCCGCAGCTCCGCAATCTTATGCGGTTTGCGGGTAGGGCTATCGATGTTGGAGATAGAATGGCGCGAGACACGAGTGCGGCAATCAGCCTGAAGCATATCGAGGCCTATGACGCCATCGCCGCGACGGGCTCGACGATCGCCGCTTCCGTCGAGCTTGGGATCTCACAATCGAATGCCAGCCGCTTGTTGCAGCAACTGGAAGACTATCTCGGCGTCCGGCTTTTCGACCGGGAAAAGAACCGGCTGCAACCGACCCGCGAGGGGCTGCAGCTCGGCCCGGAAATCCGTGCCATTTCCGACCGGCTGCGCGCCTTGAAAACGGCGGCGATGGAGCTTGAGAGTGGTCGGTCGCGGGAGATCATGCTGCGGCTCGCCTTTCCCTCCAGTCTTTCCCAGACGCGCATTCCGAAGCTGCTGAAGAACTTTCTCGCGGCGAATGGTCCGATGCGCGTCGAAGTCGCATCCGGCAGTTATCTGGCAATTGAACGGATGGTGGCCGACGGCGAGGCCGATCTCGGCTTCGCGCGTCTGCCGCTGATGAGCCCGGGATTGAAACAGGAGAAGGTCCTGTCGTCGCGGGTCATTTGCGCCCTGCACAACGATCATCCCAAGGCCGGCAGCCACCAATTGTCGGTTGGCGACCTGAAGGGGCAGGATCTGATCATGCTGAACAGGGAGCGACCGGTTCGCCATGAGCTTGAGGCGTTGTTCTACAAGGCCGGCATCCGCCAACGCCCCTTGCTCGAAGCGCATTCGGTGGCGAGTGCCTGTGCGCTGGCGGCGCAGGGGCTCGGCATTGCGCTGGTCGGCGAGATCATCGCCCGCGAATATGCGACGCTGCCGCTGCAGTTCATTCCGCTCGAACCGGAACTGCCGGTTGCCTACGCGCTGATCAGCGGAGAGAAATTTCCGATGCCCAAGGCCGCCAGCCTCTTCCTTCAAAGCATTTCGGACTGGGCATGATGACGGTGCCTGAATCGTCCCGGGGGATCGCAAACGCATGAATATCAAGCAACTGGAAGTCCTGCGCACGCTTCTGGCGACGGGATCGACGATTGCCACGGCAAAGACGATGGGCCTCAGTCAGTCCGGTATCAGCCGCCTCCTCCAGCAGCTCGAGGCGGACCTTTCGATGTCGCTTTTCGTGCGCGACAAAGGCCGTCTCATCCCCACCCCCGAGGCCCTGCTTCTTGCCCGCGATGCCGAGAACATCCTGCTGGCGGTCGATCGGATGTCGGGCCACGCGGAGGACTTAAGAAGCGGCGCCGCCGGCCCGGAGATCGTCCGCGTCGGCCTGCCGAGCAGCATGTGGGAGCATTTCGCGCCGGCAATGCTGGCCGATTACATCAGCGATTTCCCCGGTGTGCGGATCGAAACCTTCTTCGAGACGACGACCGCGATCAACAAGCTCGTCGAGCAGAGGGTGATCGATTTCGGCTTTCTGCGCATGGAGGGCGAGAGCGGACCGGGCATCGAGGTCGAGCGTGTCGCCACCGGCGAAAGCGTCTGCGTCGTTCCGAAGGATCATCCTCTTGCGAAACTGGAAGAAATCACGGTCAGGAATTTGCGCGACGTGCCCCTCATTCTGATCGGCCGCCAACGGCCGAACCGCATGGCGCTCGACCAGACCTTCCGGCGGGCCGGCGTCAAGCAGATCGTCAAGATCGAGACGCATACCAACAGCTCCGCCTGTTCCTACGTCGCGCATGGCCTTGGGGTCACGATCATCAGCAGCTTTTATGCGAATCTTTATCGCCACCTGCCGGTGGTTCACCGTCCTTTCGTGCCACGCGCGACCCAGGAATTCGGATTGGCGAGGGCGGTCGGGACGCCACTCTCGATTGCCGCCCACGCTCTCAGCGATGCCTTGAAGCGACAGATCAAGCTTTCGCAAAAAGACATTTGAAATCAAATTTTTAGCCCGAATCTTTACGCCAACGCAGCCGCTTTGGTTGCGGTCGTATTCCGCATAGACTTATGACGGAATCGCATAATATTGCGGATATTTCTTCATTCGATCATAGTCTGTGGCAACGAAACCGATGGCGCCGGGCACTGTCCGTCGCCCATCGCGGGGAACAAAAATGCTGAAATTCGTTCTGAACCGCCTGTTGATGGCATTGCCGACGATCGTCCTCGTTTCGGTGACCGTCTTCACGCTGATCCGCTTCATACCCGGCGATCCGGCGGCACTGATGCTGGGCGATATGGCTGAGCCCGATCAGATCGCGGCGATGCGCTCGGAACTCGGCCTCGACAAATCGCTGCCGCAACAGTTCCTGATCTGGACCGCCAATGTCGTCCAGGGTGACTTCGGCCGCTCGATCGTCAATGACGAGCCGGTTCTGCCGCTCGTCGCATCACGCTTTCTGGTCAGCGCCGAAGTCGTCGTCGTCGCCGTGCTTCTGGCGAGCCTCATCGCCGTGCCGGCCGGTGTCATCGCAGCCTGGCGGCAAAACAGTCTGACGGATCTGGCGCTGGTCGGCACCGCCACGATCCTGCTGTCGATCCCGACATTCTGGCTCGGCCTTCTGCTCCTGCTTTTCTTCGGCCTGAAACTCGGCTGGTTACCGGTCCTCGGCTATGTCTCGATCGGCAGCAACGTCACCGGCGGCCTGCTCTACCTCGTGCTGCCGATCATGACCCTGGTCATTCACGAGATGGGTGTGTTGATCCGCATGGCGCGCGCCTCGACGCTGGAAGTGCTGCGTCTCGACTATATCACCCACGCCCGGGCCAAGGGGCTTTCCGAGAGCGCCGTCCTCTGGCGGCACGCCTTCAAGAATGCCTTCGGCCCGACCTGGACAGTCATCGGTCTGATCCTCGGCAATCTGCTCGGCGGCATTGCCGTCATCGAGACCGTCTTCACCATTCCGGGGCTCGGGCGACTGATGGTCGACAGTATTTTTGCTCGCGACTACCCAGTGATCCAGGGTTGCCTGCTGTTCGTCTCGCTTTCCTATGTGCTGGTCAATTTGGTCGTCGACCTGCTCTATCCCCTGTTCGATCCGCGGGTAGTTGCCGAATGAAAAACGTCACGTTTAACGGCTTCATCGGCGGCACTCTGATTGCCGCACTGCTCATCTCCGCTGCGATCGGCCTCTTCTGGACGCCCTATGATCCGATGAAGCTCGGCTTCACGGCGCGGCTGGCGGCGCCAAGCAGCGCCCACTGGCTCGGAACCGACGAATTCGGCCGCGACGTGCTCAGCCGCCTGATCGTCGGCGCCCGGGCGAGCGTCTGGATCGGCACCTTGACGGTCACCTTCGCGACGGTCTGCGGCACGCTGATCGGTCTCGTCAGCGGTTACGCCCGCGGTTGGATCGATGCCGTCATCATGGCCGTCAACAATGCGCTTCTCGCCTTTCCGGGCATCCTTCTGGCGCTGGGATTGCTCGCCGTCTTCGGCGCCAACCAATATGGCATCATCTTCGCGCTGGGCATTGCCTATTCTCCCTCCATGGCCCGCGTTGTCCGGGGTGCTGTCCTGTCGCTGCGCGAGCGGGAATTCATCGAGGCCTCCAAGGTGATGGGCAATGGCGAGCTCTACACCATGTTCCGCCATATCCTCCCCAATTGCATCGCTCCCATCACCGTGCTTGCGACCTCGATGTTCGGCTGGGCGATCCTTTCGGAAAGCGCGCTCAGCTTTCTCGGCCTCGGCGTTCCGCCACCGGCGCCGACCTGGGGCAACATGCTGGCCGCCGGCCGACCATTCATCGAGCAGGCGGTCTGGCTGGGTCTGTTCCCGGGCCTGGCGATCGCCCTGACGCTCCTCGGCATCAATCTTCTGGGCGACGCTCTTCGGGACAAGCTTGATCCGCGGATGAGGGGGCTGAAATGACCAATAGAACGCTTTTGAATGTCCGCAACCTGTCGCTTCAGGTCACTGGGACCGGTGTGCAGGTCGTCAAGGACGTCAGCTTCGACATCGCGCCAGGCGAGATCTTCGGCATCGTCGGAGAAAGCGGATCGGGCAAGACGCTGGCAACACGCGCCCTGATCTCGCTGCTGCCGGCACCCATCAAGGTGATCGGCGGCTCCGTTGCCTACAAGGGACGCGACGTGCTTTCCATGAACGGCGCGCAATTGCGCCAATTGCGCGGTGCGGAAATCGGTGTCGTCTTCCAGGAGCCGATGACCTCGCTCAATCCCTCGATGACCGTTGGCCGCCAACTCGAAGAAGGGTTGCAGCTGCATACGAAACTTTCGCAGGAAGAACGGCGCAGCCGGATCCTCGACATGCTGAACCGGGTGGGAATCCGCGATCCCGCCGGGGCGCTCTCTTCCTATCCGCATGAATTCTCGGGCGGCATGCGCCAGCGCATCATGCTGGCATCGGTGATGCTGCTGAAACCGGCGCTGTTGATCGCCGACGAGCCGACGACGGCGCTCGATGCGGTGATCCAGCGCGATGTCATGGAACTGATGGTGGAACTGACGCAGGCGGAAGGCACCGCCGTGCTGCTGATCAGTCACGATCTGCCGATGGTTGCGCGCTACACGAACCGCATCGTCGTCATGGAAAAGGGCGTGATCGTCGAAGAAGGACGCACCGCCGATCTACTCGATGCTCCGCAGCGTGCCTATACGAAGAAACTGCTTTCTTCCCTGCCGTTCCGCGGAGAAACGCGCACGATCGACAAGACCAGGGCGCCGATGGTCTCGGCGCGGGATATCGTCGTCGACTATCCAGGCCGGCGGTCGCTGATGAAGAAGGCAACGCCGAAACGGGCGCTGCATGGCGTCAGCATCGATATCCACGAGGGCGAAGTCGTGGCGCTGGTCGGCGGTTCGGGTTCCGGCAAGACCACGCTCGGGCGCACCATTGCCGGACTGGTCCGGGAGAGCGAAGGCGATATCCGGTTCAAGGGGCGCAGCCGCGACGACGACTGGATGGACTATCGGCTGAATTGCCAGATGGTGTTTCAGGATCCTTACTCCTCGCTCGATCCGCGCATGACCATCCTCGCGCTTGTGGAAGAAGCGCTGCGGCTCGTTCCCGATCTCGACGCCATTGCCAAGCGCAAGCGCGCCCTGGAGACGCTGGAGGAAGTCGGTCTTGGGTCCGACTATGCCGGGCGCTACCCGCATGAGCTTTCGGGCGGCCAGCGGCAGCGTGTGGCGATTGCCCGCGCCATGGCGCGCCGGCCGAAATTCCTGATCGCCGACGAACCGGTATCGGCTCTCGACGTGACGGTCCGGGCGCAGGTGCTCGAACTCCTGTCCGATCTGCAAAAACGCTACGGCTTTTCCTGCCTGTTCATCAGCCATGATCTCGGCGTGGTCGAACAGGTGGCCGATCGCGTCGTCGTCATGCAGGACGGCCGGATCATCGAGGAGGGCGACCGCAACACGGTTTTCGACCGCCCGAAGGAGGCCTATACGCAAAGGCTTCTCTCGGCCATCCCCGCTCTGGATCACAATGCTCAGGGCGGCGTGATCCTCAAATGGCGCCTGGAGAACTGATATGACGACGATGATTGAATCCGGAAAGCTCGGCGAGCGATTGAACGCGATCTGCGATGCCCAGCCTTTCGTGACGCGCTTCATGGTGCGTGCGCTTGGCAGCGGCGAAACGATCGGCAGGGGCGCGGACGAGGAAACGCCCTCCGCCAGCACTCGGAAGACCTCGATCATGATGGCGGCCTTGAAGGCCGCGCATGAAGGCCGCCTGGATCTCGACGAACGGATCACCTACGAAAAACGTTTCGCCGAGGAAGTGGCGAGCGGGATGTTCCGCTATCTGACGCCTGGTATCGTCATATCGCTGCGCGATGCCATCACCGGCATGATGGTGCTGAGCGACAATGTCTGCACCAAGATGGTCTTCGAAAGGCTGACGCTCGAAGAGGTCGACAGCTATTGCAAGTCGATCGGCATGACGGGCACCAACCATCGCTTCCTCATCCCGCCCCTGGCGCTGTCGCCGGATCATTCCCTGAAGGCCGTCACCACGACGACGGCGCGGGATCAGGTCTATCTGCTGCAGACCATCCTGGATGCGCAGGATTCACGGGAAGCCGCGGACCGGCTCGGCTGCTCGCAGGCGCTCAGCGCCTATGCGCTTCAAACCCTGAAGAACCAGATCCTGCGCTACGCCATTCCCTCCAGGCTGCCCTTCGGTGTGCTCGTCGCCCATAAGGGCGGCACGGGAAAGCGTGGCCGCATGAATGCCGGTATCGTCTATCGCGACGGTTCCCCCTTCTACATCATCGCCGCCTATACCGACGACGTGCCGCAGGAGATGCCGGACGGCACCCCCGGCTACACGGTCGCGCTTGAAACCATCGGCAGGCTTTCACGCGCCTGCTGGGATGAATTCCAATCCTAATGATCATAAAAGAGGGTAGAACAATGCATAAGCTTCTTCTTGCAGGCACCATGTTGATGGCGATGACCGGCGTGGTCGACGCCCGCGACATCGTCGTGGCTCAAAGTTCCGATCTGCGCAGCAACAATCCGGGCGTAAATCGCGACGGCAATACCGATGGCGTCATCCTGCATATCGTCGAAGGGCTCGTCGGCTATGCCAACAACGGCGAGGTCAAGCCGCTGCTGGCTAAGAGCTTCGAAGTCTCGGCGGATGGGTTGGCCTACAGCTTCAAACTGCGTGACGACGTCAAATTCCACAACGGCAAGACATTGACCGCCGATGACGTCGTGTGGAACTGGAACCGCTATCTCAAGCCCGAAACGAAATGGACCTGCCTTCCTGACTTCGACGGCAGCGGCTCCGTGCATGTTACAGGGGTCAAGGCAGTCGATGCTTCGACCGTCACCATCACGCTGGAAAAGCCATCCGCAGTTTTCCTGGGCCTGATGTCGCGCCCCGAATGCGGTTACACCGGGATGATTTCCCCGGAATCGGTCGGCGCGGACGGAAGCTTCGTCAAGCCGATCGGCACCGGTCCTTTCAGATGGGATGAATGGAAGAAGGGCGAGTATATCCATCTCGCCAAGTTCGACGATTATGTCTCGCCAGAGAACGGTGGCAAGCCCGACGGCATGGTCGGCTCCAAGCGCCCTCTCGTCGACGGCATCAAGTTCATGGTCATTCCCGATGCTTCGACCGTAAAGGCCGGCCTTCAGTCCGGCGTGCTCGATACCGCGGAGATTTCGCCGGATCTCATTCCCGAATTCAAGACGAGCGACACGATGCAGCTGATCGTGGCGCGCAACAACGGCAAAAACCTCTTCTACATCCAGACGCGCGACAAGGTTCTGAGCAATCCCGGCGTGCGCCGCGCCATGGCGATGGCGCTCGATCTCGACCAGCTCGTCGAGGCCGCCTCCAATGGCACCGGCGCAGCCAACGGTTCGATGGTTTCGCAAGACTCGCTCTACTTCGACGATGTCCAGAAGGAGCGTCTGCCCTACGACATCGAGGCCGCGAAGAAAGAGCTTGCGACGGCCGGCTATAAAGGCGAGCCGATTACCATCATCGCCAACAAGCGCAGCAACGTGCCAAGCTTCCCGGCCGCGGTCATGGCGCAGGCCATGATGCAGCAGGCAGGTCTCAATGTGCAGATCGAGGTGCTCGACTATGCGACGCAGGTCGATCGCCGCCGGTCCGGCAACTACCAGATCATCTCGCAATCGGTAGCGCCGCGGCTCGATCCGGCGCTGATGTACGGCTTCTATGTCGGCAACAAGGACAAGAATGCGTCATTGATGTGGGATGATCCGAAGGCCGTCGAGTTGATGAAGGCCGCCTATGCGGAACCCGACCAGACGAAGCGTCAGGCGATCTTCGACGAGTTTCACACGCTGATGCTCAAGGAAATGCCGGGCATCTTCCTTTATGACATGGTGGATGTCTGGGGTGCGACCAAGAAGCTGAAGGGTCAGCCCGTCTGGCAATCGAATGCCCGGCTTTGGGAAGTTTCGCTCGACAATTGAGCCTGAACTGCCGCGCCCGGTGGGTCGGGCGCCGCCATCCCGTTTCGACAGTCAACAGGAGATCCGGCAGGCAGTCCTGCCGGGTCCGGTGCAACACGTCCCTGTGGCGGCAGGGCAGACAGCGAGGAATACCATGAATCTTGACGCGATCAGCTCCATTGCCGCGACGATCGAAAAGATGAAGCCGGATTATATCGCCCTCAGCGACAGTATCTGGGATTTCGCGGAGTTGAAATTCGAGGAGCGGCGCTCGTCGCAATTGCTGGCAAGGACGCTCGAGGAAAACGGCTTTGCCGTGCGCCGCGGCGTCGCAGGCATGGAAACGGCCTTCATCGGCCAATCCGGCAGCGGCAAGCCGGTGATCGCTTTCCTCGGCGAATTCGATGCCCTGGCCGGAATGAGCCAAACCGCCGACGTCGCCGAGCCTCTTCCACAAGCGGCGGGAGCAACCGGTCACGGCTGCGGGCACAATCTGCTTGGCGTCGGATCGCTGATGGCGGCGGTTGCGCTTGCCCGCCACCTCAAGGAGAACAATCTGCCCGGAACGGTGCGCTATTACGGCTGCCCGGGAGAGGAGGGCGGTTCCGGCAAGACCTTCATGGTTCGTGCCGGCGCATTCGATGATGTCGATGCCGCCCTGACCTGGCATCCGGCTCCGTTCAACGGTGTTCGCTCGACGAACAATCTTGCCGTTCTCGAATATTACTATCGCTTCAGGGGTGTCGCGGCACATGCTGCCAACAGCGCCCATCTTGGCCGCTCGGCGCTCGATGCCGTCGAACTGATGAATGTCGGCGTCAATTTCCTGCGTGAACACATGCCGCAGGATTGTCGCGTTCACTACGCGATCACCGACACCGGCGGCAGGGCCGCCAATGTCGTGCAGGCCCGCGCCGAGGTTCTCTATCTGATCAGGGCGCCCGACATGCCGCAGGCGCTTGCGCTTGCCGGGCGCGTCGAGAAGGTCGCACGAGGTGCGGCGATGATGACCGAAACCGAGGTCGAGATCGTCTTCGACACGGCCTCGACGAACCTTCTTCCCAACATCACGCTTGAAACGGCAATGCACGAAAACATGGTCGCGCTTGGGCCGATCGCCTTCGACGAGGCCGACATCGCCTTCGCCAGGAAAATCCAGGATACCTTCACACCGGAGGCGATCAGGAGCAGCATCCGCCTCTATCAGATCAAGGGCGATGTGTTCTCCAACGCCAAGGTCGATGGCTCGACGCCCCTGCACACCGGTCTACGCGATTTCGAGGGACAATCGCATTTCCGGGCCGGATCGACCGATGTCGGCGATGTCAGCTGGGTGACGCCGACCGCGCAATGCTGGGCGCCAGCCTGGGCGATCGGCACCAATCCCCATACCTGGCAGGTCGTCGCGCAGGGAAAAAGCCCGGCCGCGCACAAGGCCATGGCGCATGCGGCCAAGACGCTTGCAACCACGGGGCTCGCATTGATGTCGTCATCCGACCTCCTGGCGGCCGCGAAGGCCGAGTGGCGGGAAAAGACCAGTGGCAAAGCCTATGTTTGCCCCATCCCCGACGATGTGATGCCTGCATCGATTCATATCCGGTAGTTCCCGTCTCCGTCGGCTGTGACAGCGACCTGCATCGCACCCGCTTGCAGGATCCCATGAAAAAGCACTAAGGGTATGCAAGTCGAAAGCGCGGAACTGAGGCATTCACCGCTTTCGAACCTCCAACACGTCGGAAAAGGCAAAGATGACAAGCTCCGAATGGCGGGTGGGAGTGCTGTTTTCCAGAAGCGGAATTAGCGAAATTACGGAAACCGAGCACTTTCTTGGCACCGCACTTGCGATCGAGGAAGTCAATGCGGCGGGCGGCGTGCTCGGCAAGCCCATCGTTCCGATCGCCTATGATCCGGGCGGGGATCAGACCGCCTATCGCAATCTGGCGCGGCGCCTTCTTGCCGACGACGACGTCAACATCATCTTCGGTGCCTCGATGTCGGCCAGCCGAAAGGCGGTGCTGCCGATCGTCGAGCGGCACAACGGACTGCTGTTTTATCCGTCGATGTATGAAGGTTTCGAATATTCGGAGAATGTGGTCTATACCGGCGCCACCCTCAATCAGAACACCTTCGCGCTCGCGGAATACCTTCTCCGCCACCATGGACGCCGGATCCTCTTCGTCGGTGCGGATTATATTTATCCGCGCGAATCCAATCGGGTGATGCGGGACGTGGTCGAGGCAAAGGGCGGTGAAGTCGTCAGCGAGCGATATCTTCCTCTTCATGCCGACGAACAAACCTTGCGTTCGGTTATTTCCGATATTGTTCGTCTCAAGCCCGATGCCATTTTCTCGACGATCATCGGCCGGCCGGCGCAGCGTTTTTACCGCATGTATGCCGAGACCGGCATCGATCGCAGGCGGGTTCCGATTGCCAGTCTGACCATGGCCGAGAGCGAGATTCGCGAGATCGGAGCCGACGCTTGCACCGGCCATATTCTCTCGGCGACCTATTTCCAGACGGTCGAGAACGAGGCGAATGAGCGCTTCGTAGGGGCATTCAAAGCCCGTTTCGGCCAGGACTTCACCACCAGCGTCTGGTCGCAGCCGGCCTATGCGCAGGTTCACCTTTTCGCCCGCGCGCTTGCCCGGGCCGGCTCGCTCGAGACCCATCGCATTTCCGAAGAAATTCTCCTGGAAGATTTTCTGGCTCCGGAGGGCCGGATCAATTTCGACGCCGATACCCGCCACCTCTGGCTGCATCCCCGCATCGGCGTGGCGCGCGCCGATGGACTTTTCGACATTGCCTGGCAGGCGCCTGGCCCGATCCGGCCAGATCCCTACCTGACGGCTTCGCGGTTCGAAGACGTTTGGCTGGAGGCCTGAGATGGCGGGACCGAGCAGGATCGTTCAGGATCTGCGGCGCGCACGCGTTCTGGTCGTCCATCCTCGCGACGAGGACGGCGACGTGCTGATCGCCCACCTCAAGCGCCTTGGCTGTGAGGTTCGGGCCACCTGGCCGCTTCCGCCAGCCTTGCCTCCTGACGTAGACACCGTCTTTCTGCACGTCGAGGATGTGCATGTCGAGCACGCGCTGCAGATTATCGACCTCCAGCAGACGGCGATCATCGCGATCGTAACCTATGAGAGCCCGACCGCCCTCCAGG
Organism: Rhizobium aouanii; assembly: GCF_037002925.1. NCBI lineage: Bacteria > Pseudomonadati > Pseudomonadota > Alphaproteobacteria > Hyphomicrobiales > Rhizobiaceae > Rhizobium > Rhizobium aouanii. The sequence continues at coordinate 257,066 of NZ_JBAMYD010000005.1, read as the reverse complement.
CGATCATCGATCTCAATGCCCACGGCGTTATCAGCAAACCGTTGCGGCCACTCGGCATTCTGACGCAATTTGCGCTTGCACGTTATCGGCATAGCTACGAAAAACGGCTCGCCGGCAAAGTGCAAAAACTCGAGGAAACCTTGAAAAGTCGCCGGCTGGTCGAAAAAGCCGTTTCGGCGTTGCGGGTGATGAATGGTCTCGACGAGGAGGCGGCCTATAAGCTCTTGCGCGATCAGGCGACGTCGAAGCGCGTTCCGATGGCGACGATCGCCGAATCCATCATTGCCGCGCAAGACACCATGAAAAGCCTCGGACTTTCCATCAGCGCAAAAACTCAACCTTAGGTCGCCAACTCTTGCCCCCTGAAAATGCCTGCTGAAGCGGCTTGACGGACACATTCTTTCGTGCAAGCCTAAAGATAACGAGCAGGTTTGCTCAGCGGCAGGGCTGCCGCATTCACATCATGGCTATGTAGCCTCTGGTTCACGGATTGAATTCCGTGCCAGAGGTTTTTTGCGTTTGGAGACAAGATTGAACCTCAAGACCTCAACCGCACGGACGGTAACCGTCGCAACCGTCCAGTTCGAACCGATCGTCGGTGATCGCGCCGGTAATCTTGCGGCTATCGATCGGCTGGTGAGGGCGGCAAAGACAAAGGGCGCGGAGATCGTCGTTCTGCCGGAACTGGCCGATAGCGGCTATAACTTCCGTGACGGCGACGAGGTTGCCGCATTGGCCGGCCCGTTACCCGGCGGCCCGAGTGCCGAGACGCTCTGCCGCCTCGCGGGAGAGCTTGGCTTTTACATCGTCAGCGGCGTTGCCGAGCAGGATGGCGACCGGTTTTACAACAGCGCTCTTCTCTGCGGTCCCGACGGATATATCGGCAAATACCGCAAGCTTCATCTATGGAACAACGAAAACCGCCTTTTCAGAAAAGGCGATCTCGGGCTGCCGGTATTCGACCTGCCCTTCGGCCGTATCGGCATCGCTATCTGCTACGACGGCTGGTTTCCGGAAACATTTCGCGAGTTGGCGCTGGCCGGCGCCGAACTGGTCTGCGTCCCCACCAACTGGGTACCGATGGCCGGTGGGGAAAGCGTTCCCGAGCCGATGGCCAATATCCTCCACAAGGCGGCCGCCCACACCAATGGTCTTTACATTGCCTGCGCCGACCGGATCGGCATCGAGCGCGGCCAGCCCTTCATCGGCCGCAGCCTAATCGTCGGCCCGCAAGGCTGGCCGATATCCGGTCCGGCCAGTGCCGATCGCGAGGAAATTCTCCTTGCGCAAATCGATCTGTCGAGCGTGACGGAAACCCGCACGCTCAACAGCTTCAATCATCTGCTCGGCGACCGCCGAGCCGATGTCTACGGGTAATATCGACCCACTCAAGAAAGGGGAACAAAATGCAAATGAGAACCATAGTATTGACGCTGGCATCTGCGGCATTCGCCACCGCAGCTCTCGCCGAGGATCCGATCAAGATCGGCGTGCCGGTCGGGCTTTCTGGCGCAAACAGCGTGGTCGCGCCGTCCGTGGTCCAAGCTGCGGAGCTCGCCGTCGAGGAAATCAATGCCAAGGGCGGCCTGCTCGGGCGGCCACTGCAGCTTGAGATCGCCGACGATGCATCAGGGGCGGCCGGCGCGCAAAAGGCCTTCGATTCCCTGGTTTTCCAGAAGGAGGTGAACGTCATCATCTCCATGGAGACGAGTGCTGCGCGCAATGCCGGCCTCCCGATCGCTTCCAAAGGTGACGTGCCATACATCTACACGTCCTTCTATGAAGGCAAATCCTGCAACGCCAATCTTTTCGTCGATGCCTGGGTTCCAGAACAGCAGGTGCCGCCTGTCGTCGACAATTTCATCAGCAAACAGGGCGCAAAGAAATTCTTCCTGATCGGTTCGGATTATGCCTTCGGACGCGGCATGCTGACCTTCGCCAAGGGCTATATCGAAAGGGCCGGGGCTCAGGTCGTCGGCGAGGAATATCTGCCGATGGACGGCAGCGACTGGACGGCCATCATTTCCAAGGTCAGGTCCTCCGGCGCCGATGCCATCATCACCTCGACGGCCGGCGGCGCACCGAACGTGACCTTGACCAAGCAGTTGCGCTCGTCTGGCGTCACCTTGCCTTACGGCAATCTCGCGGTCGACGAAGGCACCGCCAAGAGCATGGGCACGGATGCCAAGGACATTTTCCTCTCCGCATCCTACGTCACCGGCATCGACAGCCCGGAAAACAAGGCTTTTCTTTCGGCCATGGACAAGAAATTCGGCAAGGAACTGCGCACGCCGAACGATCTTTCCGTACCGCAATATGAAGCGATCTACCTTTACAAGGCAGCCGTCGAAAAGGCCGGCAGCACGGATACGGCGGACGTGCTCAAAGCTCTTCCTGACGTATCCTTCACCGGTCCGCGCGGCATGATCTCCATGAACAAACAGCACCACGCGCCGCTGACGATGTATCTTGGCCAGGTAAAGGACGACGGCAGCGTTGCAGTCGTCGATAGCTTCAAGGACGTCGATCCCGGCGATCAGTGCCCGAATCTCTGAAACCAGCGTGGCGGGGCAGAGCCCCGCCTCCAGCATCGGAGTTCTAGAAATGACGCTCTTTCTCGATATTGTCAGCACTGCGGCCATTCTCTTCATCGTTGCCGCCGGGCTGCTTGCGATCTTCGGCGTGCTGAAGATCATCAATTTCGCCCATGGTGCATGGCTGACCATCGGGGCCTACTGCGCTGTCGTCGTCAGCGGGTTCGGCCTCAATCCGTGGCTTGCCATTCCCTTCGCGTTTCTGGTCGGAGCGATCCTCGGCGCTGTTGCCGAACGGTTTATCGTGCGGCCTCTCTATCGCCGGCCGCTCGACGCCATTCTTGCAACCTGGGGCCTTGGCATCGTCATCGGCCAGCTGATCACGCTCTGGTTTGGCCGCGACGTGCAATTCACGCCGGCGCTGCTGCCCGGCACTTTCGATCTCTTTGGTACCGGCTACTCCGCCTACCGTCTTTTCGCCATTGTCGCGGCTGTCGGTCTGGGGCTCGGCTTCACCTTGCTGCTTGATGGGACAAGGCTCGGCCTTTCCGCCCGGGCAGTCATCATGAATGAAACACTGGCGCGCGGACTCGGTATCGATACCGAAAAGGTGCGGCTTGCAACCTTCATGATCGGTACCGGCCTTGCCGCCCTTGCAGGCGTGCTGCTCGCGCCGCTGACCAGCGTCGATCCCAATATGGGCGTCGCCTGGCTGACAGGCGCCTTCATGCTGGTGATGGTCGCAGGCTCTTCTTTCGGCGCGCTTGCTGCCGCCTGCCTCATCTTCGGGGCCGCCCAGGTGCTTGTCAGCACCTATTTCAGCCCAATCCTCGGCGGCATCACCGTCGCCGTCCTCTGCGCAATCACCCTGCGCATACGTCCGAAGGGATTTGCCCGTGCGTGACAGACAAAAACTCCGGCTTATCCTTCTTTTGGCGCTGGCGCTGACAGCTCTCCTGTTGATCGTCTTCGGACCGATGTTTCTCGGCCGCTTCAGCCTCAACGTACTGACGCGTTCGATGATCTACGCCATGCTGGCGATCACGGTCGACTTGCTGTGGGGCTACACGGGTGTTCTCACATTCGGGCAGGCGGCATTCTTTGGCGTGGGTGCCTATGCCACCGCTATGGTTCTCACCCATATGGGCGCAAGCCCGGCGCTTTTCGTCGTCGCCCTTGTCGCCGCCGTGCTCGTTCCACTCGTGCTTGGCCTCGCCGTTGGCTGGCTGTCGTTCTATCACGGCTCGACACCGCTCTATGCCACCGTGATCTCGCTCGTGGTGCCGATCGTCGTCACACAGCTCGTCTTTTCGGGCGGCACCTGGACTGGTTCCTCCAGTGGCCTCGTCGGTTACGAAACCCTCCCGCTCGGGCTTCCCGGCTATTTCCGCCTGTCAGGCGCGTGCCTGCTGGCCTTGGCCGTTCTTGCAATAGTCTTCGTCCGGTCGGACGCCGGCCGTCTGCTCGTCGCAATCCGCGACAATGAAGCCCGCGTTGCCTATCTGGGCATGAACCCCGCCCGGCTGAAGATCGTCCTGACGGGCGTTCTGGCTGGCGTATGCGGCCTGGCTGGCTTCCTTTTTGCCAACGCATCCGGTGTCGTCGCGCCTGAAAACACCGGTTTCGTATTCGGAACCGAACTCGTCGTCTGGACAGCGCTCGGCGGCCGGGGAACGATTATCGGACCTCTGTTCGGCGCAATCGGCATCGATTATCTGAGCGCCAGTCTTTCGGGCGATCTGCCCTTCCTGTGGCAACTGATCATCGGTGCGCTCTTCGTCGCCATGATCATCCTTTTGCCGGGCGGCCTCGCCTCGCTGGTAACGCGATTCCTGCAGTCCGCGAACGCCAGCAGCACTCTGAAGTCCTTGCCGACGCGCATCGTCGCCAAGGATGTTGGAGGCAAAAGCCTTCTGTCGATTCGCGGTCTCGGCAAGTCCTATGGCAGCTTCTCCGTCCTCAAGGGCATCGACCTTGAAATCGGCGCCGGCGAACTCGTCAGCCTGGTCGGCCCCAACGGCGCTGGCAAGACCACGCTGATGCGTTGTCTGTCGGACGGTACCCAGCAGATCGAAGGTCGGGTGGACATCATCGGCACGAATATCGCCGGTCGTGCACCCGAACGGATCGTCGCCCTCGGTGTCGGCCGAAAATTTCAGGTTGCAAGCATCTTCGACAGCATGACCATCGGCGAATGCTTGAAGATGGCACGTTTCGGCCGCGAGAGACCCAACGCGATGCGATCGCTTGGCGAGATCATGCTGCCGGCAGCGGCAGCCGAGATCCTGACGCTCACCGGCATGGCTGATATGCTGGACAAGCCGGTGTCGCTGCTGTCGCATGGTCAAAGACAGGCTCTCGAACTGGCGATGGTCGTCGCTCTGGAACCACGCATCATTCTTCTCGACGAGCCGACGGCGGGTCTTACCAAGACCGAGCGCATGACCATCGGAACCATCCTCAAGAAACTGACGGACGAAATGGCTTTCGCCGCCATCCTCGTCGAACACGATCTGGATTTCGTGCGCGACATATCGAGCCGCATCGTGGTTCTCCACCAGGGCAAGCTCGTTCTCGACGGCACGGTGAATGACGTGGTCAATTCCGAAACGGTTCGCACCATCTACGCAGGAGGCGCCCATGGCTGATACGTTCAAACTCAAGCTCAGCGGCGTATCGAGCGGATATGGCGCGGTCGATGTCGTCAATGGCGTATCGCTCGCCATCCGGCCGGGCGAGATCTTCGCTCTCATGGGCAAGAACGGCATGGGCAAGACGACGCTGCTGAAGACGATCCTTGGCTTCCTGCGTGTCGGCAAAGGCAAGATCGAGGTGGACGGTGCTGCTATCACCGACAGGAAGCCCGCGGAGCTGATCGCTTCCGGCATCGGTTACGCTCCTCAGGAATTGCCGTTGTTTCAGGATCTCTCCATCCGCGACAATCTGCGCCTGGCGCTCAAGGGCGACCGGGATCTGGCATCCGCACTGGAGCGGGTCTATGGTTATTTCCCGTTCCTGCAGGACCGGCTGGCGCAGAAGGCCGGCACTCTGTCGGGCGGGGAGCAGAAAATGCTGATCCTCGCGCGGGCGCTGATGCTGCGGCCAAAACTGCTACTGATCGACGAAATCTCCGAAGGCCTGCAGCCCTCCGTTGTCCAGAACATCGCCAAAGCATTGAGGGACGATCGCGAAAAGCGCGGCACGACCATTCTACTCGTCGAACAGAACCTGGATTTTGCCCTTTCGGTGGCAGACCGCTGGGCCATTCTCAAACTCGGGGCGATCGAAGACGAAAGCCCCAATGGTCCAGATAGCCGCAGCCGTGTGCTGCAACATTTGAAGATCTAGGGAGCCGGGGCGAGTGCGAGACCCATGGAACGCTTTCATGCCCTATCCGGATGCGGATGTCGGGCACGCGGCCATCGGTCCGCTTTCCGGCCTTCGACTGGCCGTCAAGGACCTTTTCGACGTTGCCGGCTATCCGACCGCAGCCGGCAACGCCGCGGTGCTCGCTGCCTCCGGCATCAAGACATCGACGGCGCCTCTGGTCCAGACGCTGCTCGATGCCGGCGCCTGTTTCGTCGGCAAAACCAATACGGATGAGCTCGCCTATTCCGTGATCGGCAGCAACATCCATTTCGGCATGCCGATCAATCCGCGCGATTCCCACCTCATTCCCGGCGGATCGTCGTCGGGCTCGGCCGTCGCGGTTGCCGCTGGTCTCGCGGATATCGGCCTTGGAACAGACACGTCCGGCTCCATTCGGCTGCCCGCCGCCGTCAACGGTCTCATCGGCTGGCGGCCGACACATGGAAGCCTCGACAACAGGGCGCTGCGTCCGCTGGCGCCAAGCTTCGACGTGCCGGGCTTCATGACGAGAAGCCTGGAACCAATGGCCGCGGTGATGAGCGCCGTCGGCATGTCCGCGGCAAGTGACCAACCATCATCTATTCTCATTCCCGAGGATGTCTTCGCAACCATTGACGACGCGGTCGCTAACGAGATGATCGCCCGCCTTCGATCAGCGGGCATGCCTATTCGCATGACCAATGCTAGCGCCTCGTTCAGCCTCGCCGATCTTGCTTTGGCGTTCATCACCATCCTGCAAAGGGAAGCCTGGGAAAGCAACAGAACACTCTTCGAGCGGAGCCCCGAAGCTATTGCGCCCGATATTGCGGCGCGTCTTCTGTCAGGATCTCATCTGGACGACGAGGAGGTGCGCGAGGCAAGCAGGATCCGCAAACTTTTTTCCGCGGAGATCGACCGATTGCTCCGCGAAAATATGGTTGTCGTTCTTCCGACATTGGCCATGAGCCCGCCAACGCGCGATGCCGAGCCGGAAAGCTTCGCCGTATTTCGTTCTGGCTGCATCGAGCTTCTGTGTCTCTCGGGTCTTAGCGGCTGCCCACAGCTGGCTTTTCCAATTGCCAATTGTGCGGGAAATGTTTCGCTTTCCTTGTTCGGCGCAAGGAGCGCCGACAGGATGCTGATGAATGTGGCCCAGCGACTAAAAGCAGAGTGAAAGAGCAAATGCGACGGGGAGGCTTTCCCCACCGTTCATCCGTCCCTTGGCACCTGAATCGCAGCGCAACGCATGGCTATTGCGAGCCGCCGGCTTTGCGTCGTCCGCGGCTGACCATCATTCCGCCGACGATAAGAACAATTCCGGTCGCGTTCGCCCAAAATGACGCTGGAACGTCGCGCGCATAATCAAGCACCACCCCTGTCACCATCTGGCCACCGATGATCAGCAGCGCCGAATTCACCGCGCCTATTCGAGCAATCGCCCAACTGCCTGCCGCCACGAAGATGACGCCGATGGGACCACCCAGATAGGCATACCAAGGCGCCTCGGCAGCACCCGCAGGAAGCAGACCTCCGACAAAGAGACCAAGGCAGGTGAGGGCAGCAAAGCCTATCGCATGATTCCAGAAGGACGCGATCAGCGGCGTCGTCGATATGCTCAACCGTCCATTGAGCTGACGACTGAGGCCGACGAGCACACCGCCCAGGCACGCCAGGAGAATGAACACCGTCACGCCGCACCTCGCCCAAACAGTATAATGAGTGCAGCCCCCGTGACGACCAAGCCGAGCGCTAAGATGTCTCGTGTATCTGGACGCCGCTTTGGCAGACCGAACAGTCCCCAACTGTCGGCCGCGACGCTGAAGGCGACCTGGCCTGCCAAACCCAGAGCCAAAGTGCCGGAGAGCCCGAGCGGTGAGTTGACCGCGGTCGAGGTCAGAATGACCGTTGCCGCGCCGGATATCCCACCGAAATAGGCCCACAAAGGCGCGTTGGGGGCTTTTTCTACCTTCGGCGTGCGCCGGCGGTGGACCACCAGGAGAAGAATGACGGCTGCGATGATGCCTGTGCCGTGCGCGGTCCAAGATGAAAACAGGGGATTGCCATAACGGGCCAACTCGCCGTTGAGGTGCACCATGAAAGTCAGGAGCCCGCCCGTGGCAAAAGCTCCGATGAAGTAAATGGGATGAGAATTACGTGCGTCTTCGGTGGTCATTGTAGATCCCGTCAAAGAATCGATTGCGCCCGATATTTTCAAATTGTCACTATAGTTCCGCGCGTCTTTTCGAGAGCCGCAAAGGATGCTGCAGCACTCACCTGGACGAATGCATCGACTATGGTTCGATTAGGACGGTACGTCTCAGCGGATTTCCTGCCTGGCGTCAATCGTGGTCCGACAAACATCCTTTCCATTGACGGGCCCTTCCGGCAGATGGCTAATGGCCTGGTGTCGTCACTGCCTTGCAAGCATGGAGGATGCGATGCTGATCAAGGGCGCACGAACGTTCGTGGTGCGGGATGCGGGAGGCTTCGTCGCACATGTCAACATGCCGGGCTGGTTGAAGCCGAAGCCGACCGATCACGGCCAGGGCCCTCTCGCCATGGTCGTTGAATCCATCCTCGATCCCGGCCGCCTGATCGCGATGCATGAGCACCGGAACGACGAGATCATTTCCTGGGTGCCTGAAGGCGTCATGCGCCACGACGACAGGGCCGCTGGCCGGTTGGTGATCGACCGCGATCATCTGATGGTGATGAATGCCGGGGTCGGCTTCTGGCATTCCGAAGAGACGCTGGCATCCGATCCGCCTCTGCGAATGCTGCAGATCCTCGTTCGCCCTTATGCGGTCGATCTCGAACCGAAGATCCAGCACGGACCGATGCCGGCTGCCGCGGCAAACGTCTGGCGACACCTGGTCGGGCCGGAAGGAGAGGGCGCGCCTTTCTATGTTCGCAGCGCAATCGACTTCTTCGACATGCGGCTAGAGGCGGGCCTACGGGTGGAATTCCCGCAGAAACAAGGCCGAGATCTCTATTTCTATGTCTTTAGCGGTTCCGTTTTCGTCGATAAGCAGACGTTCGTCGAAGGCGAGCAGGGACTGCATTTATCTGATGACAAGCTCGAAGTAGAGGCGCAGAGTGCAAGCACGTTGGTCGCGTTTCTGCTCGACCCGAACGCATCCATTACCAGGCAGGGGACTGTCGGCGACCACAAGAAGATCCCGCCGGCAATCATCATTCGCGCGTTCCTGCGATGGAGGAAATTTCGCCATATGTGGCGTCGTCATCTTTCGCATCGCCGCTCGTGACCGAAAAGGCGATATGAATGGAACAAGGATGCCCCTAAGGGGTTTCGAACCTTAGCGTTCAATAGGAGGAGCATTTCATGCCTACGGTTGCCGCCACACCCATCACCCCACCAGACCAGCACGTTGTAACAGCGCGCGAAGCCATCGAGCCGCTTTATGAGAAGCTTGAGCTGCAAACGGAATCGCTGGTCCTGTCTGCGGCGCTGGAAGCGGGATGGTCTTCGGATGAGGCAACCGAAGCACTGGCGGCGCTTAGACTGCAGGATGCACTTTCCACCCTTGGACGAACGGCCTGACCAATCAAACTCCGGGAATAATCGACTATCACCGACAACTCCGACAGTTCGGGTTGCGCGGGCAGATTCACGGTCGGCAACAAGCCATTTGCGTTGCAACGGTTCCAATGAGCCTGGTCCACCGCCTCGTTAATAAAAGCAGGCTTTTAGTCTCATAAGAATGCCTACACCTCAAAAACTAGCCTTCGGAGCAGCTTAGGCGGTCGCACAGGGGACAGTGAGGATCGCCGGTTCGTTTCCTTTCAATGCGAAGGCCTCTTTGCTTCCAACCGACAGCGATGGCCAATATGGTAGCCCCGAGGACTGCGTACAGGAACGCCCTAATGAATGCGCCAGGGGCCTTCATCGGACCAGTCTTTAGATCCAGCGCAAACCACGGAACCTGGGCTTGAGTGTACCAAACTGTGGCGACGGGCATCTACCCATCGCTCCCGTTTTTCGTACCCGACCCGGGCAACACCGACAGGCGGCGGCGCAACTCATTTCTGAAAATTGCGCGCGCCTGCGCGATTTCGTGGAAGCCGATATGCGCAACAAAGCGCATGACCGTAGAAACGGAGACGCCGCAGTCGTCCGCGATTGAGGTCGTGCTACCAAAGGCCATGAGTTCCGGTTTGGCCAGGACCCTCTTCGCCACATTCTCGACGCGAAGAGAGAAGGTGACGTGGCGGGAAGCGATGGCCGACTTCAGCTCTTCGAAACTTGCCGGCGGGCTGCTTAGACTGCGGAAATGCTGCGGCATTTCTTGGCACACTCCGTCTTTTGCGATCCGGCCTAGAGGCCGGAAAGCTGGATCGTCCTGCACTCGGTAACCGACGTGACGCAGGCGAGCGCGACGGCGAGCGCATTGCGGGCGTCTTCACCGGTTGGGCCAGTGACGGTGCCTGTCCTTATGGCCTCGACGAAGGAGGCGAGCTGGGCCGTGTAACCGTGGACGAAGTGATCCGTGTCACGCCGCCAGGTATCGTTCGACACTCCGTTCTTGTCGTAGAGCGTCATTGAGGAACGGCGCACGTCACCCATCATCACCATGCCGCCGGAGCCAAAGACCTCGCCGCGGATGTCGTAGCCGTACATGGCGCAGAAATTCGCCTCCGCCACGGCAATGGAGCCGTTGTCAAAGCGGATGGTGACGACGGCGGTATCGTGAAAGCCCTTGTCGGCGAAATCCGGTCGAACCAGCGCATCGGCAATCGCCGTTACCTCGACCGGTTTCGCTGTCGGGTTCAGCCAAAGCAGCGTGTCGAAGTCATGGATCAGCGTCTCGTAGAAGATCGTCCACAGCGGCGTCTTCTCCGGGTTGCCGCCGTAGGGTCCCGGGTCGCGGGTCAGCGAGCGCAGGAGCTGGACCGAGCCGATCTTGCCGGCATCGATCGCCGCGCGGCCTTCAAAGAACGACTGGTCCCAGCGTCGATTGAAACCTACTTGGAGCGGCACCTTCGCAGACTTTGTGGCAGAGATCGCCTGGTCTGCTTCCTCGAGCGTCAGTGCCATTGGCTTTTCGCAGAACACGGCCTTTCCAGCCTGCGCCGCTTCCACGACGACACTCGAATGGAAACGCGCCGGTGTCGCGATGATCACACCATCGATCGCGGGATTGGCGAGAAGTTCCGACACGCTGGTATAGGCTTCGGGCGCATCGAGCGCTGCGGCCAGTTTTTCGGCAGCGCCCGGCGCCGGATCGGCGACGGCGAGCAGATTGGCATCGACCAGACGCCGAGCGACGCTTTCGGCATGGAACGAACCGATGCGGCCGGCACCGATGAGAGCGAGATTGACGGGACGGTGGGCGGGCATGGAAGGCTCCTGAAAAATGCTGTTGTCGGATCAGAAGGAAAACGCGTCGCGGAAACGGGAGAGGGCAAGTTCGTCATCGCCGGAAGGCCAGGCTTCCATGCCGATCGTCCCGCGGAAGCCCATCTCGCCCAGCGAGCGTGCGATGGCTGGATAGTTGATTTCGCCAGTGCCCGGCTCCTTGCGGCCGGGAACGTCGGCGACCTGGATTTCACCGATATGCGGAAGGGCGGTGCGGCAAAGTTCGATCAAGTTCCCTTCGCCGATCTGCGCGTGGTAGAGGTCGAGATTGAGCTTCAGCGACGGTCGGTTGACGGCTGCGACCAGTGCAATCGTGTCGGCAGCCTTGGCAAATGGCGTCTTCGGGTGATCGACGGCCTCGTTCAGGTTTTCGAGCACGAAGGTGACGCCTTCCTCCTCGCCGAGATCAGCGATACGGTTTAGCGTATCGGCCGCCTTCAGCCACATGGCGCCGGTGACGATCTCGGACTTTACGACGGGCAGGCCCTGTCCATCGAGCCCCGTGCCATGCAAGTTGAGGCGCGGGCAATTCAGTTCCTTTGCCACCGGGATCGACTGGCGCGCGGTGCGTAGCAACTCCTCCGCGCCGGCATCGTCTGCCAGCGTGCCGGTGATATAGCCCGTCATCGACGAGAACGTGGCGCCGGACTTTGCGATCGACTTGATATCATGTTTCGTCCAGTCCCAGATTTCCGCCTGGAAGCCGAGTTCTGTAATCCGTTTCAGCCGATCAAGAACGGGCAGGGAGCGAAACACCATTTCAGCGCAGACTGCGAGCGTGAAAGGCGAGGTTTTTAGGGTTGTGGTCATTTCTGTTTCCCAATGCTTGTATTGCTCAGATCGTCCCGCCGAGCTCGTGAGAAATCACTTGCAATTCCTTGCCGCCGGCCATGAGGTTCTGCAGTTCCTCGAGAGAAATCTCGCTCTTGTCGAAAGTGCCGAGCGTCTTTCCGCGATTGAGAACCGTGAAACGATTGCCGACAGCAAAGGCGTGGCGGACATTGTGGGTAATAAAAATTACACCGAGGCCCTTCTGCTGGACCTGATGGATGTACTTCAGCACCATGGAGGTCTGGGCGACACCCAATGCGGACGTCGGCTCATCGAGGATGAGCACCTTGGCTCCGAAATAAACGGCCCGCGCGATCGCCACACATTGCCGCTCGCCGCCGGAAAGGGTGCCGACCGCCTGGTTCGGGTCGCGGATATCGATGCCGATCTTGTGCATCTCCTCGCGAGTCACCTCGCTGCAATACTTGAAATCGACATGGCGAAACGGAGGAACGCCCTTTACGGGTTCGCGTCCCATGAAGAAGTTTCGCGTGATCGACATCAGCGGGATCATCGCCAGATCCTGATAGACGGTCGCGATACCGGCATCGAGTGCATCGCGCGGACTGGTGAATGCGACAGCTTTGCCCTCGACCAGGAAATCGCCGCCCGAGGGACGGACCACACCCGAGAGCGTCTTGATGAGTGTGGATTTCCCGGCCCCGTTGTCGCCAAGCAGGCAGAGCACCTCGCCCCGCGACACCTTCATCGAAACGCCCGAGAGCGCAATGACGGAGCCGTAGTGCTTGACGATATTCTTGACTTCAATGACGGGCGGAGCGGTTTCCGATTGGTTACCAGTCATGATCAGCGCTCCCCTGTCACTTTGCGGCGAATGAAATTGTTGAAGAGAACGGCCAGCAGCAGCATGGAGCCGAGGAACACCTGGAACCAGTCCGAGTCGAACTTTGTGTAGGTCAGGCCGATCGAGACGAGACCGAAGATGATGGCGCCAAAGAATGCGCCGATCGCCGAACCGTAACCGCCAGTCAGCAGACATCCGCCAATCACGGCAGCGATGATCGCCTCGAATTCCTTCTGGAAACCGCGGCGTGCGTCCGTCGAGCCGGCATCCAGCACTGTGATGATGGCAACGAGCGCCGCGGCGCAGGCCGTCAGGGCAAAGAGACCCGTCTTCACGCGATCGACCGGTACGCCGGAGTTTCTTGCCGCATTGGGATCGCCGCCGGCGGCAAAGACCCAGTTTCCGATCCGAGTGCGCAGAAGAACCCAGGTGGCAAGCCCGGCAATGGCGATGAACCATACCACCGACACCGGCACGCCCGTGACTTTCGGAACGCCGTTGTCGAACTTCTCGACCAGGCCATGGGCTGCAAGCCAGCTGAAAAGATCCTGGAAGGCGACGCCTGAGAACAAGCGCTTCAAGAGACCGTCGCCGACGACCTCACCTATACCGCGAAGCTGCGTTGAGCCGCCTGTCGCCCATTTCAGGCCAACAAGGGTTAGACCCCGCAGAATGAAGAGGAAGGCAAGCGTGACGATGAACGACGGCAGCCGTGTCCTGATCACGATCTGTCCGTTCACCGCGCCCATGGCGGCCGCAAGCAGCATCGTGATGATAATGGAAATCCAGAGCGGTTGGCCGAAATTGGTCAAGGCCGCACCGAAGATCAATCCGGCGAAGGCCACCATAGAGCCGATCGAGAGGTCGAACTCGCCACCAATCATCAGCAGAGCTGCCGCAATGGCGAGAATTCCCAGCTGTGAGGCCGGGGCCAGGATCGTCATCACACCTGAAAGCGAAAACATCGAACGGTCTGCGGTAAGAAAGAAGAACGTCACCACCAGGATGAGGCCAGCAACGGCACCGAGTTCGGGCCGACGCATCATATGTGTGAGAAAGCCCACCTGTTTGATGCGCTCGTCGGAGTTTGACGCATCTCCTATTTTTTGCTCGATCGGAGCCATGATACTTACCTCCCAATGGATGCAATTCGCCGAAGCGCCGAGGGCTTTCCTCACGACGCAGGTCGTCTGTCGAACACCCTCCTCGAAAGCGGGAGGGTGTTCGACAATCACGCCTTTCGGCTGTCGTGGATTAGCGGATACCCTTTGCCGATAGTTCGACGACCTGGGCTGCCTTTTCCTTGGTGATCAGGTTCGGACCGGAAGGCACATTGCCGCCGGGGATCAGGCCGTATTTCGCATAGTTTGCGAGGAAAACGACAGGCAGATAACCCTGGAGGAACTGCTGCTGATCAATGGCGAAAGCGGCTTCTCCGGATGCGACAGCTTTCAAAAAGTCCGCCGAAAGGTCGAAGGTCGCAACCTTGATCTTGCCTGTCATGCCGGCATCGGCAACGGCTGCCAGCGACGGTTCGCCGGCCGTACTTGCACCAAGCGCCATGACGGTGTCGATGTCGGAATTCGAGCTGAGCGCCGCCTTCACCTTGGCCCGAACGTCGGCCGGATCGTTGGAGACGGGCAGGATCGTAACGGTACCCGCAAAACCATCGGAAAAGCCCTGGCAACGCTGATCGAGGGAGACGTTGCCGACTTCCTGGTTGACGCAGACGGCAACCTTGCCGCCCATTTCCTTGAGCTTTTCACCCGCTGCCTTGCCGGCGCTGTATTCGTCCTGGCCGACATGGAGGAGCGCTCCGAGCGACTTCGAGACATCGGAACCGGAATTGATGGAAATGACCGGAATGCCGGCGGCGACAGCCTTTTGTATGGACGGGCCCAATGCGGACGAATCCGGGATCGAGACGATCAGACCGGCTGGCTTCTGGTTGACGGCTGCGTCGATCAACTGGCTCATGGCCACCATGTCGAAGGTTTCCGGTGCGCGATAATCGATGCTGACACCGGCATCCTTGGCACCGGCGCTCACTCCGTTCTTGACGACGGACCAGAAGGGGTCGTTGGCCTGGCCGTGCGTTACGGCGATGATGTTGATATCCTGTGCGATGGCAACGCCGGATGCAGCGCCAAGCGCTCCGACCACGGCAGCGCCCAGCACGATTTTACGAAGAAACGATTTCATAAAAACTCCTCCCAAAGGGTGTCCCGCACCTCCGAGCGCGAGAACCACCAAAAACGCCTCAGACGGCGCGTCCTCCAAAGTTGCTACCGGGTGCATATTTTTTGCTACCGGTAGCAAACGTGCATAGCTATAAGATTCTTGCTAAGAGAAATCAACCATTCATTTCGCATTCCGGCAGAAATGGAATAAACGTTTCAAACGGGAGGTTCGACTATGAAGCGAGCGACGGCGCAGAACGTGGCGATGGAGGCCGGCGTTTCAAAGTGGACGGTCATTCGTGCATTTACGCCGGGTGCATCGATCACGGAGGCGAGCAAAGCTAAAGTGCTGGAGGCGGCAGAGCGGCTCAATTATCGGCCGAACCTGTTGGCCAGGAGCCTTGCCACAAATTCTACACACCAGGTCGCAGTTCTCGTTGATGACTTCGCAAACCCGCACAAGCTTCCGTTTCTTGAAAAGCTGACCGCTAGCCTGCAGGCGGAGGGGCTCGTGACCATGTTGATCAATATCAATCAACACTACAACCACGTACACGCCATATTGAATGCCGACCAGCGGCAGGTTGATGCGATCGTGCTCTTTGGTACGGCTTTTCGGGACGAGATGTTGACAGATCATAAGCTGGGACGCGGTGGGCCACCGATGTTTGTTCTCGCTCGAGATAGCCAGATCGAAGGTGTTCCCGCTATTTCCTGCGATGCGGTCGTGGCGATTGCCGAGATCGGCAAGCACCTATTGGAAAGGGGATATCGGAGACCGGGATTTATGGCCGGGGCGCGTACATTGTCTACAGCGCTTGGCAGGCGGAGAAACTTTAAGGAGTTCTGGCGAACCGCTCTCGGCGTCGAGCTCGTAGAGATGTCTGCCGAGCGCTACAGCGCAGAAGCCGGCGCGCAAGCCGCACGGGACTATCTGTCCAAAGTTGCGCCGGATGACCGGATCGATGTCCTCATGTGCGAAAACGATGCTCTCGCGTTCGGAGCGATGGATGTTGCCCGAAGCGAGTTCGGCTTACGTGTGCCGGATGATCTCGCCATTGTGGGCTTCGACAACGCTGCTCCTGCGGCGTCACCAGCATACGGCCTTACAACCTACGAGCAACCCACCGACCAGATGGTCAAAGCGGCAATAGACATGATTCTGGAAAGAGCACCGAGGGAGACGGTTAACTTCAAAGGCGAGCTTGTGGTGAGAGATTCGGCCTGATTGATCGAGCAATAGGACAGACCAAAACCGATTCGGGCAAAATCCTGCAGGCGGAGAACCACGTCGTTCAATCAAATATCTTGAGAAAGTGAGTCCTTTAACGCGTAAAGCTCGCTAAATTAGAGACGCTGGCTATCTGATGAGCGGTGTCGTTGGTTCATTGCCTTTACGCCGGGGCATTGTTCTCCCGATTGGAGGCGATGACATCGGCGTGCTTTGGATTGGGGCCGAGTGCCGCGAATTGTTCGGGCAATTTACCCCGCGTTGCTGCGGCCTTTCCCTTGACAGCCTGACCAAGGGCCTTGCGCGTCTCCTCGACGTTCCAGTCGCAGCAATAGACGGGCGTCGACGGCTGCTGGCGCCAGGACTCATCGAGAGACCCTGAATCGACGGGATCGAAACCGACCTCGTCCACGATGCCCATTACGATTCTTTTCTGAGCCTCGTCGTCGCCCGCAACGGCAGCTGCAATGCGATCTGGTGTACCGACCGGACGCCCGCCATCGGCAAGGGTCGCAGCCAGAATATTGTTGAAGGCTTTGATAACGCGGCGGCCAATCTGGTTCGAAACCCAGACGCTTTCCGGCAATCCGTCGTCGATCGCGGCAATGTGCGGATCGCGCATGCCAGGATAGTAGTTGCCCGTATCTACGACCGGGACGTTAGCGGGAAGATTTGCGAATAGATCCTGCGGAAGCTCTGCAACGGCCGGGAATGGGATCGACAAGATGATCATATCAGCGCCATCCACCACGCCCTGTGCATCAACCGGGGTGGCGCCGATGTCGGCAGCAAATGCGTTGAGCTTTTCGGAGGGTTTTGAATTGGTGATCCTGACATCATGCCCTGCGGCGGCGAGCTTGCGTGCGAGGGTACCGCCGATATTGCCGGTGCCAAAGATGCCGATTTTCATATGTATTCCTTCCGTATTTCTGTACTAATGGAAATAGGAGTAGATAGCTGAACAGGCAAGAACCCACCTTTTGGTGTGTTACTCCCGATTGAGGTATGTATGCGGACTGAACAGGACTGGAACTGCCAGGATCCCGAGCAGCGAAAGGTATGGGCTGCGGCGACCAGTGAGGCGCTGCGGGTTCTCGAAGGCAAGTGGAAGACTGTCATCATTTGCCAGCTGTTTGCAGCGCATGGTCCCCTCCGCTTTTCTGAGTTGGAACGGCGTGTCGACGGCGTGAACCAGAAAATGCTCATCCAGCAACTGAAGCAGCTTGAGAAAGACGGAATAATCATGCGAACCGTCTATCCGGAGGTGCCTCCCCGGGTAGAGTACAGCTTAAGCAGCCTTGGCGTCGCGCTCGGCCCGGCGATGGAAGCGTTGATCGACTGGGCTCTACTGCGACGCGCTGGCATGAACGGTGACTGAACGGCGAAGGATTGAAGTCCGCAGATCTATTTATCGAGTGGCGTGACCGGTAGGTTCCCGTTCCTTTCGCGGTTTTCTGCAAGCAGGTTCCGCCAGCGTTCCAGGCGATCGGCGACCAGAGCACCGCTTGCGACAGCTGCCTGGACCGCGCACCCAGGTTCATGGGCACAGCGGCCAGATTGGTTTTGGTACTATCAGCCGGATCCCGGCGTGACCGTCTCTTCATCCCGCTCCGGCAATGTTCCGGCGCCTGGCGTTTTGCTCCTGTCGGTCAGGTGATCTTGAGCATGTGGCCCGGCCTGAGGGTTCCTCTTCTCCTGGTTCAGCTCTTTGTCCGTCCCCTCGATGGCCAACTGGGCCTTCCTGTCCTCGTCCACACGCGGCTCCTTTCACGTTTGCTCGATCATTGGGCTCCTACGGCAGTAACAATGGGGTTGGCTTCGAGTTCCGATGGATGGCTCGATTGATAGAGGCAGCGGCGATGTGTCGAAAACTGCACCGCTCCGGTGAAGGGCGCTAACGCCTTCTGGAGCCCGCGTTCGCCAGGCGGTTCTCGCAGAGACGTTGCGAGGATCGGTCGGCTCGCGATTCCATCACGATTAGGGCTGTTCCCACCTTGATTTTTCAGACCTGTTTCGCCATTTGATCGGCGCTAATTCGCTTTCCTGGAGAACCCTAGCACATGACAAAGACTGCAGAACAGACCGCTGAAAGCCACGTCTTTGAGGCCGACGTTGCCCGCCTTCTGCACATGATGGTCCACTCCGTTTATTCGGATAGGGACGTGTTTCTGCGTGAGCTGATTTCGAATGCGGCCGATGCCTGCGAGAAACTTCGATATGAGGCGATCGAGACACCCTCACTCCTCGGGGCTGATGCCGAAAACCGGATCACGCTGACGCTGGACGAAGAAAGCCGGCAGCTTGTCGTCGAAGACAATGGCATCGGCATGAGCCGCGACGAAATGATCGAGGCGCTGGGAACGATCGCGAGATCGGGCACTCGTGCGTTCATGGAGCGAATCGAAGCGAGCAAAGCCGCTGAAGGAGCTCAACTGATCGGGCAGTTCGGGGTCGGCTTCTATTCCTGTTTCATGGTGGCGGAACGTGTCGATGTGGTCTCCCGTCGAGCCGGAACGCAGGAAGCCTGGACATGGACTTCGGACGGCAAGGGAAGCTACAGCGTCAGCCCGGCAACCAGCCTCACTGAAGCTCCATCCCGTGGAACACGTATTGTCTTGCATCTGATGGAGGACGCTAAGCAATATACGGCCCGCTGGACCGTCGAACGCATCGTCAAGGAACAATCCGGCCACGTGCCAGTTGCGATCCGCCTTGTTGAGAAACCGGGCAAAGAGCCAGTCCAGATAACGGACGGCACCGCACTATGGACGAAGCCGAAGAGCGATGTCAGCAAGGAAGAGTATACGGACTTCTATCGTGGCGTCTCCGGGCAGTACGATGAACCGGCGCTGACCGTACATTTCCGTGCTGAAGGCCGGCAGGAATATACGGCTTTGGCGTTCATACCCGGAACGCAGCCTTTCGATATGTTCGATCCCGAACGCAAAGGCAGGATGAAGCTTTACGTCAAGCGGGTGTTCATAACCGATGATGCGGATCTGCTGCCGACATACCTGCGCTTTGTTCGTGGGTTGGTCGATACCGCCGATCTCCCGCTCAACGTTTCTCGTGAGATGATCCAGGAAAGCCCGATCCTGACGGCGATCCGCAAAGGCATCACCAGCAGGATAGTCACCGCGATAGAGAAGCTGGCTGATAGTGACGCCGAGGCCTTCCTCAAATTTTGGGAGAACTTCGGACCAGTCCTCAAGGAAGGCATCTACGAAGACTTCGAGCGACGCGCTCAGCTCTTGGCGCTTGCTCGGTTTCGGACGTCCGCATCGAACGACGGCTACCGTTCACTTGCCGACTACGTCAAAGATGCCAAGGAGGGCCAGAACGCCGTCTACTATCTGGCGGGCGGGAGCCTGGATCAGCTTAAGGCATCACCACAGCTCGAAGGGTTCCGGGCGCGCGGCATCGAAGTGCTGCTTTTGGCGGACTCCATCGATAGCTTCTGGACGATGAATGCTCCAGACTATGAAGGCAAGGCGTTCAAGTCGATCACGCAAGGTGCTGCGGATCTGGCGCAGTTTGCAAAGCTTGATGGCCAGACAATGCAGGAGGGGGATAACGACAGCGCTGCAACCTTCCTTGCATTCGCCAAGGAAAAACTTGCCGACCAGATTGCCGATGTCCGGGCTTCCGACCGTCTGACGGAGAGTGCGGTCTGCCTCGTAGCGCCCGAAGACGGCTATGACAGGCAGATGGAAAAAATCCTGCGAAACGCCGGTCGTCTTCAAGATGCGGCCAAGCCGATCCTGGAGATCAATTTGATGCACCCCTTGATCAAAGCGATTGCGTGCGTGGAGGGTGATGCCCCCTATCAGGAGGACGCCGCGTTCTTATTGCTTGACCAGGCGCGCATTCTGGATGGCGATCGGCCAGCAGATCCCCGGCGATTTGCCGAGCGGCTTGGACGGGTCTTTCAGAGATCGGTGCAGTCGTAGCAACAAGGAAAAGGTGGGGGTAGTCAGGTCCAGCCTCCACCACATTCCTCCGAATATTCCCGCCCTCATCGGCCTTCGGCGCCGAAGTTCAGTCGTCTGAGCAGGCTTGCGCGTTCGCGGCGCTTTGTGGCTTGACCGTTTCGACTGCTTTGCACCCTTCCGCACAGTTCGTTTGAACTTTCCGAAAATGACCCTACCATTGCTCACTGTCGCCAATGGCAGCGTTGGGCTAAATGCGGGATGCGCGGGCACCCGTTACAGCAATGGAAGGCGCAAAATGGCCGCTCCTCAACAATCGTTTATGGCAAATAGGCTTCTGGCAAGGCTTCCGGAAGCCGATTATCAAGCAGTCGCTCCCTATCTGGAATTCTGCGACCTGCCCAAAGGCGCGGTGCTCGCGAGACAAGGGGAACCGGTTGATCACGTCCATTTCCCTGTGAGCGGCATAGGCTCGGTCGTGGTGGTGACGGCGGAAGGCAATCGTGCGGAGGCTGGTCTCTTCGGGTTCGAAGGATATGTTCCTGCACATGCCGCGGCAGGCATACGTAAGAGCCCGCATGAGGTAATTGCCCAGATCGAGGGCGGAGCCTACCGGCTGGAATTCGACATCTTCGTGACGTTGATAGACACCAACAAGGCTTTTCGAACCCTCGTTCAACGCTCCGTCGCTGCCTTCACCATTCAACTGTCACACACTGCGGCGTCGAATGCTCTTCACGAGGTCAGTGAGCGCTTGGCGCGCTGGCTGCTTATGTGCGACGATCGGATTAAAGGTCGCCAGCTGCCGCTGACCCATGAATTCATGGCAATAATGCTAGCTGTGAGACGTCCGAGCGTCACCACTGCGTTGCACATTCTGGAAGGAAACCGCTTCATCAAGGCAGAACGAAGCTTGATCACGATACGCGACCGTGAGGCGATGGAGGAGTTTGCCAAAGATGCCTACGGAGGACCTGAAGAACAGCACCGTCTTTTGATGGAGGCTTGCTTATGAAGGACGAGCTTGTCGAGCAGCGTCGATCATCCTTCATTGGCTCCCTGTGCTTCCAGTGTCGCTCACTGTTCGAGCGCTCACGGTCCTCCATCGAGCTGCTGCATCGATAATTACGACGAACGACTTTGACGAGATTTTCCCGACCGGTTTCGAAGCGTTCGGACAAGCAGCATGAAGGTCTGGTCACTCGTCGCGATCCGAGCGCGAAGGCGGAGAGAGTTGCTCGGCATCGACCGGATGCAATTCCCCGCTGATCTCGCCGCGCTTCTGCGCAACGAAAGTGCTATGATACCTCTGGCCACCGCCTCCACGCCCGAAGTGCGATAGCGTGAGCTTCGCCAACGGTCTAGCAGCGGGTCGAGCCCGTTACAGATCCTTGCGGCGGCATGGCTGAACGCACCGCTGTTTATTTCCAGCAGGAACGGAACTCTCGCCTCCGCCCGGGGTTCGAGCTCCTCAAAGCTGGAGGACAGCATGTTCCGAAATCCTCTCCACCCCGACCGCCGGGGCTTCTTCGCGCTCGCTACTGCGGCCGCAACCGCGATCGGGTGTTCTTGCGGCCGCGCCCTTGCCCAGCAGCAGCCAAACCACGGTCACATTCCGGGCGCCGAGAAATCAACCAAAAGCACGATGCTCGGTATAGGCGCGGACTTGCTTCAGAACGACAGTCCAATCAGCGCCATCAACATGTATTTGAATGGCTTCCACTTTTACGCCGACGACATGGGCAGGCAGGTCGAGGCGCATCATTATTGCAGTCACGTCAACGAGGATTTCTTCCAATGCGTGATCTACGACGGAAGCAAACCGGATTCTCGGCTTATCGGTATCGAGTACATCGTTTCTGAGCGCCTATTCAAGACGCTGCCTGACGACGAAAAGCCGCTCTGGCACAGTCATCGGCACGAGACCACGTCCGGCGAGCTGGTGATGCCAGGCATTCCGGGAGGTGTAGAACACACGGCAATCGCCAGCCTCGTTTCCACCTACGGAAAAACTTGGCACACTTGGCAGATCGATAAGAATTCTTCGCTGCCCACTGGCCTTCCGCAACTGATGATGGGTTTCACGGCCGACGGACAGCTCAAGCCGGAGATGATCCAGAGGCGCGACGAGGCGCTCGGCGTCAGCACCTCGGAGACCAGAAGCGAACGGTCCGATTTGGCGAAGTCGGCGCCACAGTCGGATCCCTTGGCCGACGGATGGAAGAAGGGAACCGCAAAGCAACTGGTTCTGCAGGACATGCCGCTCAAGAACAAGCCTTAGCGAAAAGCGGCAGTCGAGCGCCCTCGGTTTCGTTGGCCTCATGCGATAGCGCCCGAACGCGTTGAGCTACGCATTGGCGAAACTTCATTTCCAAATGACCGTAAGCGACGTCTGCGCGATCGACCCGGCCCGACACACCAGCGGAGTTCCATAAGATCGATTACGCCACTTTTGCAATTATAAGTTGCGTAATGGCTATTTAGTAATGCGACAGTTGGGCCAGTTAGAGATGCGACAGTCTCGCCTCTCTGGTCAATGCCAACGTCGGGAGCAAGGATGACGATCTTCAGCCTGGTCGAGACCATGAGCGGTCGGAGTCGTCATGTCCTTTATGATCACCATGTCGCAGAAAGAATTATATCGCCTCGAAGTCGTTCTTTCACAGGCGCCGTTACGCTTCGGAGCGCAAGCGCCATCGGGCTAAGGCGCCTTTTGCTTTTATTTCCGGCGGCTTTCAAGTTGCGGTTGGCAACTCACACCGGAAAGGAGAGGCGAAAACGGATCATTCCCTCCTCTGGGCATGAAACATCCGCCAAGCCCGCATGCAGCCGCATGATGGCATCGACGATCGCCAAACCCAGTCCGTGCGAAGACGAGCTGCCGCTGCGGGCCGCGTCTACCCGGTAAAAGCGGTCGAACAACCGGTCCAACTGGTCCGGTGACAGGCTCACTCCCTCGTTCTCGACCTCGATAATCGCCTTGTCACCAGCACTGGCTGCCCGCAGTTGGACCGTCGTACCTTCCCGGCCATGACGAATGGCATTGACGACAAGATTGCCCACGGCCCGGCGAAAAAGGTCGACACTGACATTTGCAGCGCCCGCAGCCTCGATACTGAAGCGCATATCGCGCTCCAATGCCAGGCCTTCGAAATAATCGGCGATCTTGTGAAGTTCATGGTCCATGTCGATCGCGACCTTATCGACCAGCTGTCGTCCCTCGTCCGCCCTTGCAAGGAAAAGCATATTCTCGCTCAAGCGGTTGAGGTGCTCGAACTCCTCGAGGTTCGACTCCAGCACGGATTTATATTCATCTACAGTCCTTGGCTGGGCAAGCGTGACCTGGGTCTGGCCGATCAAAACACCAAGAGGCGTGCGGATTTCGTGCGCGAGATCGGCCGAAAACTGCGACAAACGCTGGTAACCGTCGGTAAGCCGGTCCAGCATCGCATTGAAGGCGCCGGCCAGCGCTCGCAGCTCCGTTGGCGCGTGAAGGACATCCAGCCGCACATGCAGCTGCCCCGGATGAATCTCGGCGGCTCTGGTGGCCATATCCCGAACCGGCAGCAGGCCACGCCGCAAAAGGCCATAAGCGATCGCGGTCGCGACGATGACACCAGCAATGGTCGCCATCAGGAAACGGTTGCGAAACGTCGCCAGCATGGCCTGTTCGTCGGTCATCGGGTGACCGGCCACAACCTCGATCGGCTCGTTGGTATCCAGTGCCTTGGTCTGCACTGAGGTCCAGTAGACCTCGATACCGTTGCTGGTGACAGTTCTGGCACTGGTAGACGCAGCGGCGGCCGGCGGGGGAAGTGGGATCCCGTCTGGATTGACCTCGATTACGACCTCACCCGAGGGATGGCGGAATGCAAGGACGTCGCGCTCGGCGCCAAGCATCTTGGCAATAAGCAACGGCCGCTCCTTCAGTTCGCCGAGAGGATACATCTCGCTGACAAGCCGAGCATAATAGCCGGCCCGGCCCGAGACGATCGTCTCGATGCGCTGTTCCTGTGAGGAGCGCACCGAATGATAGAAATAGATGCCGAGCGCACCCGTCAGAACGCAAAGGACTGAGACCTGGGAGGCCATAAGCCGCAGGATGAGCGAGGATGACCTTTGACTGTTGCGGCTCATGCGTCGAGGCTCAGGCTGTATCCGACACTTCGGATCGTGGAAATCAGTTTTCGCCCGAAAGGCGCGTCGACCTTGGCTCTTAGCCGCTTGACGGCGACGTCCACAACATTCGTATCGCTGTCGAAATTCATGTCCCAGACTTCAGAAGCGATCTGCGTGCGCGACAAGACCTCGCCCTGCCGCTTCATCAGCAGATGGAGAAGCATGAATTCCTTGTTGGTGAGCGCAATTTCGATCCCGTCTCTCGTCACTTTGCGTCGCAGCACGTCCAGACGCAGGTCTGCTACCTCGAAGACATCGCTTTCGCGCGCCAGGCCGCGACGCAGGATCGTACGGACCCGCAGTTCCAGTTCGACGAAGGAGAAGGGCTTCACCAGATAATCATCGGCTCCGAGCCGCAAGCCACGAATGCGATCGTTCACATCATCGCGCGCAGACAGGAAGATGACGGGCAGATCGCGCTGTTCACGAATGCGACGGATGATCTCCCAGCCGTCGATGCCCGGGAGCATGACATCGAGAAGGATCAGATCATAGACCTGCTGCATCGCCAGATGCACGCCATCGGTGCCGGTACGCGCCAGATCCACGGCGTAACCGCTCTCCCTCAGCCCCTTGCGGAGATAGTCACCGGTCTTGGGATCGTCCTCGATGATCAGGATTGCCATGTTCTCCCCGCCCCCTGCCCCCTCTATCTCAGATCATTGTCTTCTAGCAATTCACGCGGGGCAATTCAGTGAAAGATGGATGACGAAATTGTCATTCTGGCGTCACCGCAGAGAGCGGGCCGCCGGTCTAGTTTTACCACGTCCCTTTAACCTGTTAGTGAGGCTTTCAAACGATGCACCAATCCATGAAATCGACTTTACGGTCGGCAGCACAGGCACTTACACTGCTCACCCTCTTGGCCGGCGCTGCCAGTGCGGCAGATCCGGTTCGTGTTCGTGGCGCCATCACCGAAGTCACGAAGGATGCAATCCACGTCAAGGCGCGAGACGGCAAGGACATTGCCGTAAAGCTTTCGGCCGGCACCATGTTCATATCCGTCGCGCTCACCGATCTGAGCGCGATTAAGCCTGACAGCTATATCGGCACGGCTGCTGCCCCTCAGCCGGATGGAACGCTGAAGGCTCTCGAGGTGCACATCTTTCCCGCCTCCATGCGTGGCGTCGGCGAGGGCTCCAGGCCATGGGACGGCGCCAAGGACAGTTCGATGACCAATGGCGCGGTCGGCAGCATTCTCGGCACCGACGGCCGCACGCTGACGGTCAAGTATAAGAACGGCGAGAAGAAGGTCTTCGTGCCTGCCGATGTTCCGGTCGTCAGTCTCGAGCCGGGCGACCGCTCGCTCCTGGCAACCGGCGCAAAGCTTGTTCTGTTCGCCACGAAGGCCGAGGACGGCTCGCTGACGGCGGTATCGGTCAGCGTCGGCGCTAACGGCATAGCGCCACCGATGTGAGGCCCAGGATGCGACAAGAAAAGAAGGATCCACGGTCGGCAAGCCATCCTGTCGTGGTTCGCCTTACGCACTGGATCAACGTCTTTGCGATGGTGTGTATGGTGATGAGCGGAATGGGCATTTACAATGCCCACCCGATCCTGCCCTTCCGCTTCCCGGAGGAAATGACGCTTGGCGGTTGGCTTGGCGGCTCGACCGCCTGGCATTTCGCAGTGATGTGGCTCTTTGTCGGCAACGGCCTCGTCTATCTCGCCTTCGGCACGGCAAGCAATTACCTGCGTAAACGCTTGCTGAACTTGCGTCTGGGCGATCTCCTGCGCGATCTTCGGCTCGCACTGACTTTCAGCCTCCGGCACGAATCCCACAGCTACAACGCCATTCAGAAGGCCATGTACCTTGGGGTTCTTCTTCTCGGCGGTTTGATGCTTGCGTCTGGATTAGTCCTGTGGAAGCCCATCCAGTTTGGCCCGTTAACGGCGCTTCTCGGCGGTTTCGACTCCGCCCGTATCGTGCACTTCACCGGTATGGCGGCTCTATTGGGCTTTCTAATCGTCCACATCGTCATGGTTGCCGTTGTTCCGAAAACACTCCTGTCCATGGTTTTTGGAACAGGACTTTTGAAGGAAAAAAAGGAAAAGAGTGATGGCGGAGCGGCCTGAGCCGAAAAGAGTAGGACCCACCACCTTGTTGGGGCGCAAACGACAAAAGAGCGGAGTTGTGCTCGGCGACCATCGTCCGGAACTGGAGAATATCAGCCGACGCCTGTTCTTTCGCCAAGGCCTGTCTTTAGGTGCACTGGCCATGCTGTCGGGCTGCAATCTCCAGGACGACACAGCTGTCGACAAGGTGCTTTGGGCGATGTCCCGTTGGAACGACCGGGTGCAGGCGCTCCTGTTCGACCGCAATCGGTTAGCGCCAACCTACCGGCCAGAAGACATCACGGACCCCTTTCCGTTCAATGCCTTCTATCCGGAAGATAGCGCGCCGGAGATCGACCTCCTGGAATACAGGCTGCAAGTCTCCGGGCTCGTCGACAAAAAGACACCGTGGAGCCTTGATGATTTGCGCCGTTTGCCGCAGGTCTCCCAGATCACGCAGCATATCTGTATCGAGGGCTGGAGCGCGATCGGCGAGTGGAGGGGCGCTCCCCTAAGCGTCTTCCTCCAGCATGTTGGCGCGGACATGACAGCCAAATATGTCGGCTTCAAATGCGCGGACCGCTACTATTCCAGCATCGATATGCCGACGGCACTGCATCCGCAAACCATCCTGGCGCTCGATTTCGGCAAGGATCCCTTGCCGCTGAAATATGGCTCGCCTATGAAGCTCAGGGTGCCGACCAAGCTTGGATTCAAGAACCCCAAGCATATTGTTGAGGTGTTCGTTACCAATGATTATCCGGGCGGTTATTGGGAAGATCAGGGCTACAACTGGTTCAGCGGGCTTTGAACAGCTCCGCCGCCAGCCCCGGCGCCCTGAACTTCCACGATCGGCTGATAGCTGTTGACCCGTGCCGGGTGTAACCTCAGCGATCACCAGCCTTCGGTGAGTTCCGCGAGGCACTCGCCAGGTACTCGGACATCAAGGGCGAGTTTGATGCGGCGGTCTGAGATAAAGGCGACCATTGCCGGGTAATTGTGCTGGTTGTCGGCATAACCCTTCTGGTCCCCTCCAGACGGAGCTGCCCCAAGCCCGCGGGTGAAAGCCAGCGGAAGACCACGTTCGACCGATGCCTTTTTTCAGGACGTTTCCTAGCCCTGCTGCAGTTGGAGAACCGGCTCTGGTCTTGCCGGCCAAGGCCGTGAATGCGCCTCAAACGCTACCGTCATGAACGCCTGAAGTGCCGCAGAAAGATATTCGTCGCTCCGCGTCACGAAAACAGTCGGCGCCGATCGCAGATTGTCAGGAAGCTGGTGTATCATGACCCGTCTGTCGGCTGCCGCCGCCTGAACAACCCCCCGAGGCAGCATGGCCACGCCGACCCCGGCGGCGACGCAGCCGATGATCCCGTCCATGGTTCCGAGCTCCATCCAGCGGACATTCGTTACCCCACATGCCGCCAGGAACGTGTCCATGCGCCGGCGATAGGAACAGCCCGATCGAAAGGCGAGGACCTTCAGCGCCGGCAATGCGGCCAACGCCTTCAGATCCGCAAGCTCGTGAACCCGCGGCGAGGAGATGACAACGAGCTCCTCTTCGATGATCGAAAGGCTTTGCAGTTCGGGATGAGCGATGGGGCCGGAGACGAATGCGCCATCCAGTTTGCGAGCAACGACCTCGTTGACGAGCTGTTCCGTCGGTGAAGCCTCCACCAGGACGTCGACCTCCGGATATTCTTCAGCATAACGGATCAGGATGGGCGGAAGGCGTAGCGCTGCAGTGGTCTCCATCGAGCCGATCCTGAGTAGACCACTCGGCGTACCGTGGTCCGTGACAACGCGCTTGGCTTCGTCAAGAAGCTCCCCGACGCGCTCGGCATAGGGAACGAGCTGAATGCCGGTGGCTGTCAGCGTAACCCCTCGCCTCGAGCGATGAAAAAGCGGCGCGCCGATTTCTTCCTCAAGCGATTTTATTCGTGCGGTGACGTTGGATTGGACGGTGTGCAGCACACCGGCCGCCCCTCCAATGCTGTTTGCTCTCACCACCGCCTGGAAAAACTTGAGGTCGACGCTGTTCATCAGCCATCTCCTTTTCTGATGGAAAACATCAGATCTAATCGTTTGTCATTCGTCAAGCGTCACCATAGCGTCAAAGAAAATAACCGGGACATTCTGCAAACTGGGAGAAGTACGATGACGATACGGACGCGTCTGACAGAGTTTTTCAATATTGAGCACCCGATCATCCTGGCACCGATGACCCCGGCAGCGGGTGGCGCCCTTGCGTCCGCCGTCGCCGACGCAGGCGGTTTGGGTCTTTTGGGTGGCGGATATGCTGATCGTCCATGGTACGAGACGGAGTCATCACTAATCACCAACGAACGCGTTGGCTGCGGGTTCATCACCTGGGCAGTTGAGTCTGACCTTGATCTGTTTGATCGTGCGCTGGCAGAGCGTCCTTCCGCGATGATGCTCTCCTTTTCAGATCCGGCGAAGCTCGCGGCACGGGTCAAGCAGGCAGGTGTCCCGCTGATCTGCATGATCCACACGCTCGAACATGCCCGACGTGCAATCGACGTTGGCGCCGACGTTCTTATCGTTCAGGGGACCGAGGCCGGCGGCCATGGCCTGGTCGCGCGGTCAACCATGCCCTTCGTCCCGTCGGTCGTGGATCTCGTGGCAAAGATTTCGCCGTCCGTCATTGTCGTGGCCGCTGGCGGCATTGCCGACGGCAGGGGCTTGGCCGCTTCGCTGATGCTCGGAGCAGACGGGATCCTGATGGGAACGAGGTTCTGGGCAACGCGCGAGTCGCTCATCCATCAGGCCGCCAAAGACAAGGTTGTCGCGGCTTCTGGCGACGAGACAATCCGGACATCCGTCTACGATATCGTCCGTCAGAAGGCTTGGCCCGCTGGCTATACAGGAAGGCTGCTCAGGAACGGCTTCATCGACAAATGGCATGGTCGAGAGGAAGAGCTGCGTACGCTGCACATCGAAGAATTGTCGAAGGTCGAGACGGCTTCAGTCTCTGGCGATTATGACACAGCCAACGTGACAGTCGGCGAGGCGGTGGGCCTCATCAACGACCTTCCATCGGCAAAGGACATTGTTCGCCGAACTGTGCGCGAGGCAAGCGAAAGACTTAGCCTCTACGCATTCGATCAGCGCATCGCCAGCTAAATTGCCGCGGCCCAAATGAAAGGGCCGACCACTTCCAAAAACATAAAAAGGGGACTGCAGCATGCAACAGCTACAGGAAAGGGACGATTCTGTCCGCAAACCAGGCATCTGGACCGTTGTTCTCGCATCAAGCGCCGGCACGGTTATCGAATGGTACGACTTTTATCTCTACGGAAGCCTGGCAATTTTTTTCTCGACGCTCTTCTACCCGGCCAATGAGCCGACGGCAGCCGTTCTGATCAGCGTCGCGACCTTCGCCACGGGTTTTGTCGTTCGCCCGTTGGGAGCCCTGCTGTTCGGCAGCATCGGTGATCGCTTCGGACGCAAGAGCACCTTCTTGATGACGCTCATTTTGATGGGCGTTGCGACCGCGCTCGTCGGCATCTTGCCAACCTTTGAAACCGCAGGATATTTCGCGCCGATCGCGCTCGTCGTCCTTCGGCTGATCCAGGGATTGGCAATCGGCGGTGAATACGGCGGCGCCGCCGTTTACGTTGCAGAACATGCACCGGCGAAGCGGCGCGGTTTCTTCACGAGCTTTATCCAGACAACGGCAACCGTCGGCTTTTTTCTGGCGATTGTCGTCGTGCTTACGTGCCGGTTGTCGTTTGGCGAAGAACTCTTCAAGCAGTGGGGCTGGAGAATTCCCTTCCTGCTATCGTCGGTCTTGATCGTCCTGTCCATATATCTGCGCCTCAAGCTGAGCGAATCCCCGGTTTTCGAGGAGCTTCGGAAAGGCGGGAAGACCGCAAAGAGCCCAATTCGTGAGAGTTTCGCCACCGGTCATGGTATGCGCTATGCAGCCTTTGCGCTGTTCGGGGCGACCGCCGGCCTGGGTTGCGTGTGGTATACCGGGCAATTCTACGCCCTCTATTTCCTGCAGAGCGTGCTGAAGCTGGACTTTCTGACAGCAAACCTTTGCCTTGCGGCTGCTTTGGTGATCGGAACGCCGCTCATCGTTTTCTTCGGCGCCTTGTCCGACCGGATCGGCCGCCGCAAGTTGATTGTCACCGGCTTCATTCTAGCAGCCGTATTCTATGTGCCGATTTATCAGGGCATCGCGGCAGCCGTCGCTGCGCAGAATTTCGTTCTGGTTACGGCCCTGATCGTCGCCCAACTCGTTTTCGTCGGGCTTGTTTACGGGCCGATGGCAGCTTTCCTCGTCGAGCTCTTTCCGGCGAAACTGCGTTACACATCGCTCTCACTTCCCTATCACATCGGAACAGGCGTGTTTGGCGGCTTTGTTCCTCTCATCAGCCTGTCGCTGGTTGCCTACACGGGCAACATCTATGCAGGGCTCGCCTATCCCATCGCGATCGCGATCATGAGCGCGGCGGTAAATGTGCTCTGCTTCCCTCGCGCCCTGGCTGGAGAGCGTGAACCTGCCACAACTGGCCTGCCGATAGAGGCAAACTGAATGTTCAAGGGGGACGCTGGCGCGTCCCCCGCCCTTTTCCTTTATTTCCAGAGGACGGCAATGCCGCTGATAAAAATCAACCTTCTAAAGGGCCGATCGCCCGAAGAACACGACACGATCCTCGACTGCATCCATGAGGCGGTAGTCCAGGCCTTCCATGTACCGCTAGCCGATCGCTATCAGATCCTGATCGAGCACGAGAGATCGCATGTGCGCGCGGAGGATACTGGGCTTGGTCTTTCTCGCAGTGACAGGCTGATCATTATCGAGGTGATCTCGCGAGGGCGGTCCGCAGACGACAGACAGACGTTCTATCGTCTCGTTGCCGCGAGGCTTTCGGATGCCTGTGCGATCGACCCTGCAGATGTTGTGGTCAGTATCGTGGAAAATGGTGACGCCGATTGGTCCTTCGGCCTTGGTCGAGCTCAATTCATAACCGGCGAGCTTCGCTGAAATCAGGATCCGCGGCAGTGAAAAGACATCAACGCCTGAACCAGTCCGATACCGCCACGCCATCAGCTTTGACCGGCCGGGTGCCAATTCAAACGACCAAGGAAGAGCTATTATGAAACAGCTACACAAAACCGTTGCAGTGTCACTGGGAGTGCTGATGACGACCTTCTTGGTTTCGGCACAAGCCAAAGAGACCGTCGTTAAGCTCAAAGTCGAGGGTCAGACGATCGTAGCCACGATGGTCACGCCGGATGATGTTGCCAAACCTCCCGTCGTCCTGATGCTTCACGGTTTCACCGGCAGCCGCAACGAGTGGAGTTCGGAGGCAGTGAAGGAAGGCCTGTTTGGGCGCGCTGCGCCGGTGCTCGCGAAGAATGGCATCGCTTCGCTTCGGATTGATTTTCGCGGCAGCGGTGAGAGTGACGGCAAATTCGAAGACGTGACCGTCGAAACCGAGATAACGGACGCACAAGCGGCGCTCGACTTCCTATCGACGAATGACAGCGTCGATGGCAAACGTATTTCGTTGATGGGAATGAGCCTGGGTGGTGCGGTCACGACCGCGGTCGCCGGCCGGACGAAAACGCCTCTAAAGTCTGTCGTGCTCTGGAACCCCGGCATCAATCTTCCGGCCGCGTTCATCTCCATATTTGGCGAGAAGCAGATGGCCGAAGCTGTGACAGCGGGCGATAAAGTCTATCCCGCCAAGCGCGTCGGCGATGGCAAGGAAATTCCCTTGAAAGGCCGCTTCTTCGAGAGCCTGTACGCAGTGCAGCCTGCCGGCGAAATCTCGCGCTACAAGGCGCCGCTGTTCTTGGCGGTCGGCACACGCGATAGCATCGTCTTTCCCCAGCCCGTTCTCGCCAAGTCGCTACTAGCTTATCACGATGGCCCGGAGGAACTGTGGACTGAAACCGTTGATCATGGGTTCGGCGTCGAACAGAGTGCTGAGACGGTGGACAAGCTGATTTCGGCGACGGTCGCCTTCCTGAAGTCCAACAGCCAATGATCGTGAGGGGCGAATGGCGCTTCCTTGAGGTGACAAATTCGCGGGAAGTGGCGGCGTCTTCGGCCGTAGCGCTACACGAAGACACCGCGCGTGCGAAATATCTCCTCCTACCCGACGATGACGTGCGGTACGAAACGCGATAGATTGGCGGTTATGCGCGAGCGGTCCTCGCGGACCGCAAGACCGCAGGCGCGATCACCGACGATCCAGCTGCCGAGCACAGCGAAGCCGCCATCGCTTTCGAAAAGCGGCGCATAAGCCTGGACGATAAAACCTTCCTCACCATAATCGCCGGGGGCGGAAATCAATTCCCGGCCATCTCGGAATATCGTGACGTTCTCGCCTTCTCGCGACAGCAGCGGTTTGCGCACATAGTCCGTCAAGGTCGAGGCCGCCGGGTCGTCGGCGAAATAGCTGGGCAGCAGGTTGGGATGATTGGGGTGGCGCTGCCAGAGCAGAGGCAAAAGCCCCTTGTTGGAGAGCACGGCCTTCCAGGCGGGCTCGACGAAAACATCGCCTGAGCGCACCAGGTCGCGTGCGAACGGCTCGCGCAGCATGAATTCCCACGGATACAGCTTGAAGCAGCGGTCGATCACCCGATCCTGGAGGTCGGTGTAGCGACCCTGCGCATCGATGCCGATCTCGCGTATGTCCAGAAGCTCGACGCGATGGCCGGCCTGCACTGCACAGTCCATCAGATAGACCGTCGTGCCGCGATCCTCCTCATTGTCGGTCATCGCCGCGAAGTGGAAGATCGACTCTTTGGAAAATTGCTCGAACGCCTCGACGAGGCCTTCCTGCAAGGAATTATACTGGTCCGCATCCTTGGGCAGGATACCCAAAGCCATCTGGTCGGTCAGCCAGTTGAACTGGAAATAGGCCGTCTCGAACACCGAAGTGGGGGTATCGGCGTTGTATTCGAGCAACTTGGCCGGGCCAGTGCCGTCGTAAGCAAGATCGAATCGGCCGTAGAGGTGCCGGTCGCGGCGCTGCCAGGAGCGCTGCACCACATCGCGCAGGTCCTCCGGAATGGCCAGCCTGTCGAGCGTCTCTTCGCTTCTGACGATATCGCCGACCATATCCATGCACATGTCGTGCAGTTCCTGGCTCGGCCCTTCGATCTGCATCTCGATCTCATCGAGCGTGAACGTGTAGGCGGCATCGTCGAGCCAATAGGGCTCGCCATACATGACGTGAAACCCGAAGCCGACGGCGCGCGCCTTGTCAAGCCAATCAGGACGCGCCGGAAGTGTGATGCGCTTCATGTCAGCCGCCGAAACTGAACGACGAACGGCCCCCGAAGCCTTGACGGGCAACGGTGCGAGTGTTGACGTTGACCGGCTTGACAGTCTGACGGGAGGGCGCGATCGCGGTGTCGTTGCCGCCCGAGCGAACAGTCGTTGTCACCGTTTGCCCCGAGCGATTGCGGTAAATCGGTGTCGAGCCGTAGGAGCCACTCTCCTCCTGGCGCCGGCGATAATTGTAATAGTCGCCGATGTTGTTCAGTGCGGAAGACAGCACGTAGCCTGTCAGGAACGGTACGAAAAAGCTGCCGCCACCCCCGCTATTGTTGGGGACGGCACTGGCCGACTGTTCCGTGCACTGGCCCGAGCCGTATTCGGCCTCGCAGGCGGCCATGCCGTTGAAACGCGGCGCGGCGGCGAGATGGGCTCGCATGGCATCCTGATAGCCGGCCTGGCAGACCTGCCGGTCCATGCCGGAAGTCACGCATTGGTCGACGGAGGTAAACATTGTCTCCGAAGGAGTCTGATCGCCGCAACCAGACAGCGCCAGGGTCGAGGCAGCAATAGTGCCGAGGGCCAGGAAAGGTCGTTTGTGCCCGCTCATGCGTCTGCGCATCGTTCCCTCCCTCAATAGGTCATGCAGGCGGCGTTGAGAATACCGATGACAAGCGCGATGCCGCCACCCCATATGCCCGCGGCGATATCGTCGCCAGTGATCTTTTCATGCAGGTCCGTCATGGTGAAATTCGCAATATAGAAAGCGAGGATCTGCGCCAGAATGCCGACCACCGCCCATATGATGTAATCGATGATGCTGACAGAATTGGCTGCAGCCGAAGCCAGAGGCAGGCTGAAACCGACAAGCGCGCCCAAGAATGCCGTGACGGCAGCAAGATTGCCTGCGCGAATGAGTTGGACTTCCTTTTGCGGCGTCAAGAATGTGTAGATCACCGCAAAAACGCCATAGGCGGCAAGACCGACGGCGAAATAGCCAAGGAAGGCAGGCAGACCCGCCACGTAATCGAGCATTGAAAAAGTCCTCCGTTGAAATTGATAGGATCCATCAGACGCGGCGAACATCGGCCGGAGCGAGTCCGTAGCCGATCAGAAACTCCACCGAGCTGCCCGCCTGGCTCTGTCCGAGATCCAGGTCACGCTCGACATTGATCAGCAGCATTTCGCGCGTCGAGCCAAGCGGGCGATAATACAGCATGCAGGTCTGGTGAATGGAGCGCTGCGCCTCACCGTCGTCGACCTTCTCGACAAACTCCGCCAATGGGGTGCGTTCCGGGCCTTCACCCCAGAAGCGGCTATAGAGGATGCCATCGGCATCGTAGGTTGGCTGGCCAATCAGGCCGTCCGGCCCGGTCCAGCGGTTCCATTCGCCCTGCCCGGCAGGCACGACGCTGTCCCAGGGGTGATAAAAGCTGATGTCGTCGACATCACCCGGCTGGCCCGACGTCGACATCACCTGAACCATTCGATGGTCTTCATCGTAATAGCGCGACAGAACCGTCGCGGCGTCCAGCGAAACCTCACCGTAGCCGGCAATGATGAACGGTCCGCTCCGTGGCAGCGGCATGGCCGGCTGGCCGGTTAAAGCCTCGGCTTCGAGGGAGAGGAAATCGATCTCCAACGCCCCGCCGATGGCGGCGCTCAACGGGCCAAGTTCTTTGGGTAAGGGCCTTTCGTTCTTGTCTCTGCCGAACCAGCCGATCATGATACGTCTCCCATTCGAGCCCAAGCGATGGCAGCGGGATCTAGCCGCATTCCGCTGATGTAGTAAAGGGTCTCGCCGCCCCGCAGCGGCGCCTCGTCTCGGCAATTGAGGTCGGTCATGCCCTGGCTCAGCATGCCCACCAGCGTCACATTGTGCTGACGTTTGAGGCTTAAAAACACGTCTCCATAGAGTAGCGGGGTTTGCAAAGGCGGGACCGGCAGGGAGAAGGCCGTGTCCGTGGAGGCGGCCGACAGCAGCCGTGCGGCGATTTCCGAGGAGCCCGGATCACGGGCGGAACGCGACAGCAGCTCCTCGGCGAGCGAGCCCACCGCCTCGACACGCGGCCGGCGTTGTTTGACCATCTGTGCCGTGCGGTCGTCGGCGAAATAGGCCACGATATGGGTATTGGGCGCATGGTCTTCGGCAATCAGCACGGCGGCCAGCGTCTCGTCGTCATTTGCTCCGCGCGCGATGATCGCGCGCGCCTTCGCCACTCCGGCCCGCACCAGAGCATCGGCATCGGCAAGCCGCTCGGTTCTGATATAGTCGGCGTAATTGCTGGCGGGATTTTCCGGCAGGTCCTTGGCAACCAGAACACTCATCGGTTCGTTGGCCTGCCGTTCGGCATGCAGCAGCCGCAGCGTCTGGTATGTCTGCCCCTCTTGCCAGCCGAGGACGATGATATGGCCGGCGCGTTCGCTGTAATCACCCAATCCGCGCATGCGATTCCTCCAGATCGTACCGATATTTGTCAACAACTTGCCAAGAACAGCGGTGAAGATGGCAATGCCGCCGGGAAGAACGAACAGGACGGCAATTAATCGGCCGAGCCCCGATTTTGGAGACAGATCGCCATAGCCGACAGTCGTTGCCGTCACCATATAGTAATAAAGAAAGTCGACAGGATTGCCGACGAGATCGCCTTCGCTGGCCAGCATGAAGAGCAGGTAAGAAGCGACCAGATGGATCAGGAGGATAACAAAAAGGGCTGACCAGGCCAATTCGCTGAGCGAGAGATATACACGCCGCAGCAATGAAGCGATAAATGGCAAGCGATTCCCCCCGTTCCCAACCCGTACCCTAGCGAAATTTATTTAGCGCACCAGATCTTTAAGTTGCAAACCGATTACCCAAATATTTTGACGTTCCAACCGATGGAGGACTTTTTGGAGACCTGGAACCTCACCACTTTAACGCGCCTGTTCGCCGCCGATCCGGATGCACTGGGCGATGTGGATGTTGCCGTACCCGAACAGGGCGACGTCATATGCGTAACTCTTAAGGAAAAAGGCGATCTCGACGTCTTCGTCGCGGTGAGCGGGGAGCGCGACATCCTTGTCAGCGCTGTTCTGGTGCCGTGCAAGGACGTGCCCAATCGAGAAGCCTTCGAACGCATGGTGCTGAAGACCCACAAGTTCGTGCCGCTCTCCAGCTTCGGCATCACCACGATCGACGGTGAGGAATGGTATGAATTGTTCGGCTCGCTGTCAGCACGCTCGCCGGCCGAGACGGTGGTCGAGGAAGTGGCGATTCTGGCTGCCAATGCCGTCGATGCGGCCCACATGATCGAAGAATGGAAAAGCGGGGAGATTGCAGCGTGAGCACCTGGGGAAAGATTTTCACCGCCATTCGCGGCGGCATTAACGAGGCAGCCGAAGCGGCCGCCGACAGCCAGTCCATGCGCATTCTTGACCAAGAAATCCGCGACGCCGAACAGTCGCTGCGCAGTGCGCGATCCGATCTGGCCGGCATCATGGCGTCCAACAAGAGCGTCATGCGCCGACTTGAAGAAAACCGCGCTAAGGAGGCCAAGGACACCGACAGCGCTCGCGCTGCGATCTCAGCGGGCCGCACGGATCTCGCTCAGGGCCTCGCCCAGCGTATCGCCAGTATCCGTGGCGAAGTGCAGCGCGATCAGGAAGAGCTCGATCGGCTGCTGCCCCGCCAGCAGCAGATGCTGCGCACGATCCAAGAGACCGAAGCGCGCATCGCTCAGATGAAGCGCGAAGTGGAGAACGTCAAAGCCAACGAGTCGCTGCTGCGCGCTCAGTCGGCGATTGCCCATAGCCAGTCGGGTATCAATACCCGTCTCGGCAGCGCCGTCGAAAGTCTCGAACGTATCAAGAAACGCCAGGAAATCACTGCCGGCCGCATCGAAGCCGGTGCTGAACTAGCCGCGCTGGAAAACGGCAGCGACCTCGATCGTCAACTCCTCGAGGCCGGCATTGGCAGTTCGAGCCACTCGGCCGACGACGTTCTCGCACAGCTGATGGCACCGAGACATTCGGTCGAGCCTATCTTGCTGCCGGCGCCGACCGGCAAAAAAGACTGACAATTCCCGGGAGCGGCAGCCCTGTCGGCAGATTGAAGACAGGGCGGCCGCGCGTGGGACTTTGACGTTACAGCCCGAACAAGTCGAAGAATGATACGGCGTCTGCCTGTGATCTCGTCAGGGGCTGCCGGCCAAGCACGTGCACGCGGACCGCGCCTATGACGCCAGCACGATCCCGGATTTCGGCACCGATGCGGCTTTGAGCCGGAGCTTTTGGAGCGATGGGCGCCTCCTGATTCCTTGGATGTAATGCATTTGAATGGTGATCCCCCGCGATGTGCATCTTGCGCTTGCAGTCAAAGCACGCTAATTGGCTTTTGTAATGTTATTACATCACCACCACGGCACGATCCGTGCCGGCCAATCGAAAGAGTTTCAGTGAATGAACAAGGCGATCACAACACTCAGCTACGCACTGGCTGTATCTGCAGCATTGACTTTTGCAGGAACGGCAGGCGCCCAGACATCTTCGGGAAACAATCACAGCCACAGCCATTCCCACGATAAGAAGGGGTCGGTAAATGATGGTTATTTCGATGACGATCAGGTGAAGGCGCGTGAACTATCGGACTGGGAAGGCGACTGGCAGTCAGTCTATCCCTATCTTGTCGACGGAACCTTGGATCCGGTGATGGCCGACAAGGCAAAACACGGCGACAAGACCGCCGGGGAATATCGTGCCTACTATGACACCGGATACAAGACTGACATCGACCGGATCGTCATCAACGGAAAGAAGGTTACGTTTTTCCGCGGCAAGGACTCCGTGACCGGAGACTACGAGACGGATGGGCACGAAATCCTCACCTACAAAAAGGGTAATCGAGGGGTTCGTTTCATCTTCAGGAAAAGCGCCGGTGATGACGCCGCACCTCGGTTTATCCAGTTCAGCGATCACATCGTCGCCCCCGAGAAAGCCGACCACTACCATCTTTATTGGGGCAATGACCGCGCCGCCCTCCTGAATGAAGTCACTAACTGGCCGACCTACTACCCCTCGAGCCTGAATGGAAAGCAGATCGCCGAGGAGATGCTGGCCCACTGACTAGCCGAGGCCGCACGTAGCCGTATCGGGGGGGGCGCAGAGCGCGAGCGCCCTCTCTTGTGTTTGCTTGGAGCGCGAAGCATCCGGCGGTCTCCATCCTCGCCGAGGCTACAGCGCGCCGAGGAACCTTTGGCAATCACCAAAGTTTAGTTTTTGAAGCTGTTAGCGCGGAAGACTTCAGTGAAGAGCGCCTCGAAAGCTCCCTGCGTGAACAGCTTCAACGGCTCCGCGGCAACCGAAACCTTGGCATTCAACATGAACGTCGAAACGACAATTTTCGAGCCGAGCGACTGGGTCCCGAACAATCAGCGCCTTCCTGTGTTACTTTACAAGGGGCTTTCTGGCGACGACGGACCTTGTGATTTCGAAGATCGCTTCGCGGGAAGCGGTTGGACAGGCATCTGGACAAACGGTGTCTTCGATTATCAGCACTACCATACCAGCGCACATGAGGTGCTCGGTGTGGCACGGGGTAGCGCCACTCTTCTCATTGGCGGTCCCGGCGGTCACGCAATAAAGGTCACGGCGGGAGACTGTTTGGTGCTTCCAGCCGGGACAGGACACCAAAATCTCGGCTGTACGTCGGACTTCCAGGTCGTCGGCGCTTATCCTGAGGGACAGCATGCCGACATTCAGACTTCGGCTGCATCAAGCGAAATGCTGGCGAAAATCTCGTCAGTACCCATCCCCCACAGCGACCCCGTTCAAGGTCCGTCGGGATTTCTCACCAAGAAATGGGGGTAGTCATTCGCCACCAATCGTGCGACCACTCGACCGGCTCAAAAACCTTACATTCACTCCCACCCATCACGACCCTGCTGGGTATCCTGGGATGCGGGAATCCCGGAGTTGCGGTTGCGCTTCTCGTGCTCCACCGCGCGTCAGCAAAAATATAGCATTGGCTAGTCGCATCGCCTAAAAGGGCGCACTGGGAATCGAGAGCTTTTCTGCAAAGCTCAAGCAATTGCGACGAAATGCAACTCGCTGTGACAAAATCGCCGCCGACTTCATGGGTTCATCAATATTGCAGGCACCATGCTCTGGCGCAAATGATTAAATTGTCACCGCCGCCTAGCTGACACCGAGAAACTGCCGGAGCTCCGCAGTCTGCGGATTGGCGAAGACGTCCTCCGGCCGGCCTGCTTCATGGACCCGGCCCTGATGCATGAAGACCACGCGGTTGCAGACGTCGCGGGCGAACTTCATCTCGTGCGTCACCATCAGGAGGGTCATTCCCTCGGCAGCGAGTTCGCGCACGACGGCCAGAACTTCGGCGACCAGTTCCGGATCGAGCGCCGAGGTGATCTCGTCGCAGAGAAGTGCAGTCGGCTGCATGGCGAGCGCGCGGGCGATGGCGACGCGCTGCTGCTGGCCGCCCGAGAGCTCGTCCGGATAGGCGTCGAACCTGTGGCCCAGCCCTACCCGCTCCAGCATCTTGCGGGCGGTGGCCTCGGCTTCGGCTTTCGGGGTCTTCTTGACCACGGTCTGCGACAGCATGACGTTACCGCCGACGGTCAGGTGCGGGAAGAGATTAAACTGCTGAAAGATCATGCCGACCTTGAGGCGCAGTGCCTTCAAATGCACTTCGTCATCGAGGAGCTGCGCGCCGGCCACGGAGATGGAGCCGTCGGTGATGGTCTCCAGACCGTTGATGCAGCGAAGCAGGGTCGATTTTCCCGAACCGCTCTTGCCGATGATGGCGATGACTTCGCCGGCCTCCACACCGAGATTGATGCCTTTCAGCACCTCGGTGGTGCCAAAGCTCTTGCGGACTTCAGTGATTTCGATGAGCGACATTGAGCTTCCTTTCCAGGATCTGGCTGCTTTTCGACAAGGGCCAGCAAAGGGCGAAGTAGATGAGGGCGACGAGCCCGTAGACGGTGAAGGGTTGAAAAGTGGCATTGGTGACGACGGTGCCGGCTTTCGACAATTCGACGAAACCGATGATCGAGGTCAACGCCGTTCCCTTGACGATTTGGACGGAGAAACCGACCGTCGGCGGTATGGCGACCCTCAGCGCCTGCGGAAAGATGACATAACGCATCTGCTGCAGCCGGCCCATGCCGAGGCTGGCCGAGGCCTCCCATTGACCCCGCGCGATCGCTTCGACGCAGCCTCGCCAGATTTCGGCGAGGAAGGCGGCGCTCCACAGGGTGAGCGCCAATCCCGCGGCAAGCCAGGCCGGCACGTCTATCCCGAAGAGGCCGAGACCGAAAAAGGCGATGAAGAGCTGCATCAGCAGCGGCGTCCCCTGGAAGAGTTCGATATAATATTTCGCGAATGCCCTGAACGCCTTGCGCTTGCTGATGCGCAGGAACAGCAGCCCCAGTCCGACTGCGCCGCCGCCGATGAACGAGACGAGCGAAAGCAGGATCGTCCAGCGGGTGGCGAGCAACAGGTTGCGCAGGATGTCCCAGAGTGTGAACTCGATCATCGTGCTGCTCTCCTCGGGAAAATGAACCCGCCGACCACCCCGAGCAACTGCCGGAGCAGGATCGCCAGCACAAGATAGATGGCTGTCGAGACGATGTAGGCCTCGAAGGCGCGGAAGGTTCGCGATTGTATGAAGTTCGCAGCAAAGGTCAGATCCTCGGCGGCGATCTGGGAGACGACCGATGAGCCGAGCATGACGATCACGACCTGCGACGACAGGGCCGGCCAGATGCGCTGCAGGGACGGCACGAGAACGACATGCCGGAAGGTTTCAAAGCGCGTCATGGCAAGGCTCTCGCCTGCCTCGAACTGGCCCTTCGGGGTTGCCTGGATGCCCGCGCGGATAATTTCGCAGCTATAGGCGCCGAGATTGACGACCATCGCGAGGTTGGCAGCCGTCAGTTCGGGAAGCTGGAGACCGAGCGACGGTAGACCGAAGAAGATGAAAAAGAGCTGAATCAGGAACGGCGTGTTGCGGATCAGCTCGACATAGGTCGCAACG
This sequence comes from Rhizobium aouanii, assembly GCF_037002925.1. Classification (NCBI taxonomy): domain Bacteria; kingdom Pseudomonadati; phylum Pseudomonadota; class Alphaproteobacteria; order Hyphomicrobiales; family Rhizobiaceae; genus Rhizobium; species Rhizobium aouanii. The sequence continues at coordinate 215,301 of NZ_JBAMYD010000005.1, read as the reverse complement.
ACAGGCTTCAGCCAGGCCGGACCGAGTGCCCGCACCCAGGCACAGAAGATCCCAAGCGAAATGCCGAGCACGCCGCCGATCGCGATAAGCTCCAGGGTGACCAATATGCCCTTGATGATCTCAGGATAATATTCAAGCAGCCAGCCGAATTCGAAATGGTAGCTCAAGGAACTCTCCCCTCTTGCGGTAACAGAGCGTCACGTCATCCCGCGTGCGGACGCGGGATGACGTCCGTAAGACCGGGTCCTAGAGATCCGAGGGAAGATCGGCGCCGAGCCACTTCTGCGATATGGCGTTCAGTGCCCCATCGGTTTTGGCGGCGGCGATGATGCCGTTCACCTTCTCCAGAAGTGCTGCCTGTTCCTTGTTGAGGCCGATATAGCAGGGCGAGTTCTTGATGAGGAACTTCATCTCAGGGCGCTTGGGGGGATTCTTGGCGAGGATCGCCGCGGCGACGACGTTGCCGGTAGCGATGGTGTCGACTTGGCCGGACAGGAATGCGGAGATGGTGCCGTTATTGTCCTCGTAACGCTTGATCGTCGCGTCGGTCGGCGCGATCTTCGTCAGCTCGAGATCTTCGACGGCGCCGCGCGTGACGCCGATGCTCTTGCCGGCGAGGTCCTCCACCTTGGCGATCGAAACATCGGCCGGCGCGAACACGCCGTTGAAGAAGGGTGCGTAGGCCGTGGTGAAATCGATCACCTTTTCGCGCTCGGCATTCTTGCCGAGGCTTGATATGACCAGATCGACTTTGTTCGTCTGCAGATAGGGAACGCGGTTGGCGCTGGTGACCGGCACGAGTTCGGTCTTCACGCCCAGCTTTTCGGCAATGAGATTGGCCACGTCGATATCGTAGCCCATCGGCGCCATATCAGTGCCGACGCTGCCGAAGGGCGGGAAATCCTGCGGGACGGCGACACGCAGCGTCCCGCGCGCCGTGATGTCGGCGAGAGCATCGGCGTAGGACGCCGAGCCGAAGCCGAAGGTTGCAGCCAGGGTCGCGATTGCGAAGAAGACTCGTCTTGTCAGCATGTTTTAATTGCTCCTTTGAAGTTGTGGTTTTTTGGGTCTGATAGTTGGGAGACCGAGGGCACGGTCTTGGGAGGAAGTGACAGGGAACTGCGCAGTTCCGAGAGCGGATCGGGGCGGGTGGTGAGGTCGAGGCCCATTTCCACTTCGTCCAGATGTTCGATAGAGAGCTCGGCAGCTCTGACGAAATCGCCCGCTTGCATCGCCTCGAAGATGCGGCAATGCCCGTCATGAGACTGTGCTGCGTGAAATTCAGACTGATAGAGCATCGATATGAGGATCGTCCTCGCGGTGAGATCGCGGAGGATATCGACGATGATGGCGTTCCCGCTCAATTCTGCGATGCGGATGTGGAAATCGCCCATCAAATAGGTCAGGCGCTGGCGGTCGCCCGCAGCCATTGCGGTCTTTTCCTCGTTCAAATGCACGTCGAGAGCTTTGCTTCCCTCGTCCGTCAATACACGCATGCTGCGCAGCAACCCGGCCTCGATGACGCGCCGTGCCTCATAGACAGCGATCGCCTCTTCAGCGGACGGCTCGACGACAAACCAGCCCCGTCTCGGACTGACATGCACGATGCCGCGTGTTTCCAGACGCATCATGGCTTCACGGACGCGGGTTCGAGACACGCTGAAGAGCGTTGCCAGCTGGTTTTCACTCAGACGCGTCCCGGGCCGAATTTTGGCTGAAAGAATCCCGGAGACGATCGTCTCCTCGATGGTCTTCTGCGTGCTCTCAGATGTGTGGCTATCTTGCATACAAGACAGGAAAGCAAAGCTCGTGCCAAAATTCTGCGTTCAGGATTTCCAAGATGTCTCGGATCCCTCCCCCCGGAATTTGCACGCTGGGAATGCAGACTGAGCGTAAATTAAGCGAGTCCCCGCAATTCCTTGCAAACTCCTCAGCGGCCGCCGCCCAAAGCCGGCAAAGCCCCGTCCCTGTCGAAAAGTTGCTTGCAGCTAGACCGGTTCGGCATACATAGTCATGTTAGTCACCATAGTCAGGATATAGCGAATGCAGCCATCACGACCAGAAGATAAAAGTTGGACCGTCGCCAGTGCGAAAGCCAAGCTGTCTGAGGTTATCGAACGCGCGCAAGCAACGCCGCAAACGATCATGCGCAATGGTAAACCAAGCGTCGTCGTCGTTTCGGCCGAGGAATGGCAGCGGAAGACCGCGCGCAAGGGCACCCTTGCAGAGTTTCTGATGCAATCGCCGCTGCGTGGCGCCGATCTGGACCTCGAACGGCAGCGCGACGAACCGCGAGATCTCCAGTTGTGAGACTTCTGCTGGACACCAATGTGCTTTCCGAGGTGACAAGGCCGCATCCCGATGCACGTGTCCTACAATGGCTGGACAGTCTCGACGAGGATCGCTCATTCATCAGCACCGTATCGATCGCGGAGATCCGGCGTGGTGTTGCATTGATGGAAAGCGGGCGGAAGCGCGACGCGCTGGCTGAATGGCTTGCCCAGGATCTGCCGCAGCGCTTCGAGCAGCGTGTCATCACTGTGGACCAGCCGGTTGCGATAGCCTGGGGCGACTTGATGGGGCTCGCAAAGCGAAGCGGGCGCGGCTTCTCCTCAATGGACGGCCTAATTGCCGCCACCGCGATTGCTCACGATCTCACCCTCGCCACTCGCAATGTAAAGGATTTCCACGGCTTTGGGATCGAGCTTGTCGATCCTTGGACCGAGCGCCCGTGACGACCCACAGAGCGATCGTCATGGGATCTTTCTTTCGTCTAGTTGAAACTCGAGGTTTTGAGGAATTCCGCCAGCCGTTCGGTCTTGGGACGGACGAACATTTCCTTTGGATCGCCCTCCTCGCAGATGACACCCTGGTTCATGAAGATGACCCGTGACGAAACCTCGTAGGCGAAACGCATCTCGTGGGTGACGAGCAGCATGGTCATGCCGTCGGCAGCAAGCCCCTTAATCACCTGCAGGACTTCGCCCACCAGTTCCGGGTCGAGCGCGGAGGTCACTTCGTCGAACAGCATCAGTCTGGGCGACATGGCGATCGCGCGGGCGATCGCGACGCGCTGCTGCTGGCCGCCGGAAAGCTGCCCGGGATAATGGTTCGTGCGGGCGGAAAGGCCGACACGATCGAGCCATTTTTCCGCGATGGCGCGAGCGTCCGACTTCGTCATTTTCTTCACCTTGACGAGGCCGAGCATGACGTTTTCAGCAGCGCTCATATGCGGAAAAAGATTGAACTGCTGAAACGCCATGCCGGTCAGCGCACGCTGGCGTGCAATCTCCTTCTCGCTCTTGCGGCGCCGCGTTGTCCCTTCGGCGCGATAGCCGATCTCCTCGCCGTCGAGGCTGATCGTGCCGCCCTGGAATTCCTCGAGCATGTTGATGCAGCGCAGCAAGGTAGTCTTTCCGGAGCCGGACGAGCCGATGATGGAAATGACTTCGCCCTCCTCAACGGCGCAATCGACACCCTTGAGGACTTCGTGGATACCGTAAGTCTTGCGCAGACCCTGGATCTCGAGAATGGTCTTGGCCATCGGGGTATCTCCTCAGGACGGCAGGGCGGTCTTACGCTCGACATATTTGCCGAAGTGCTCGATGCCGTAGTTGATGATGAAATAGAGCCCACCGGCCAGGAAATAGAACTGGAGGCTCATGAAATTGCGGGAGATGATTTCCTGCGTGCGCAGGAGAAGCTCCGCGACGCCGATGACGGAGAGCAGCGTCGAGGCCTTCACCATCTCGGCCGCCGTATTCACCCAGGCCGGCAAGCACTGGCGCATGGCCTGCGGCCACAGCACCGAGGTGAAGGTCTGTGTAAAGGTCAGGCCGATCGCCTTGGCGGCTTCGGTCTGCCCTTTCGGGATCGCCTGAAGCGCCCCGCGCACGATTTCGCCGACATGGGAGGAGCAGAAGATGGCAAGGGCGAGCACGCCGGCCGAGAACGGCCCGAGATCGAGGCCGACGGCGGCAGAGACATAGTAGCTCGCGAGCACCAGCACGAGCACCGGCGTGCCACGGATGATATCCGTATAGGCGCGCACGGCCAGACGCAAAACAACGCCGCCATAGACGAGCGCCAAACCGACGAAAACGCCGAGTATGGAACCCGCGAGGATGGCCAGCAGGGAGATCGACACGGTTACGCCAATGCCGTTCATGATGACGTATCGGGCGATCCAGAGTTGTTCGAGAAAGGTGTGGGACATCGGCTTATCTCGGCAGGGCCAGACGGCGCTCGACGAAGCGCATCACGGCGGCGATGAGGAAACAGGTCGCGACATAGAGCGCGGATGTGACCATCCAGGTTTCTATGACGCGGAAGCTCTCGACATTGATCTTGCGGGCGGCAAACGTCAGTTCAGGCACGGCGATGGCGGCGGCAAGCGAGGTGTCCTTGAAGAGCGAGATGATCGTCGAGGACAGCGATGGCAGCACGTTGCGCAGCATCAGCGGAGCGATGATGGAGCTGCGGATCTGCATCCCCGTCAGGCCGATGGCAAGCCCCGCTTCCGTCAGGCCTCTCGGAATGGACAGCAGCCCGGCACGGAACACCTCGGCCAGATAGGCGCCGGAATAAAGCGACAGAACCAGGACGAAGCTTTTTATCTTGTCGAGGCGCACGCCCATCTGCGGCAGCGCGAAAAAGACGAAAAGCACCAGGACGAGAATCGGCAGGTTGCGAATGACAGTGACATAGACCCGTGCCGGCACGATCGCAAAACGGCTCTTGGAGGTCAGCGCGAAGGCCACGACAAGGCCGATCGCGGCCCCGATCAGGATCGAGATCACCGCAAGGCCGAGACTGAGTGCGAGCCCGCTCAAAAGAAAATCGAAGTTGCGCCAGACGGCAGCGAAATTCAACGTGTAACCCATACGGGCCGCCCTTTCAGACCAGAGCATGATGCCGAAAAGAGCGAGCGGTTTTCGGCATCATGCTCTCACTCTTTAAATGCGGAGCGGGAAACATGTCCCGCTCCGCATGGCTGTTACTTGAACTCGACCGGGAAGCCGATCTGCGGCGGCGTCAGATCTTTGCCGAACCAAGTCTTGAAGGACTTGGCGTAAAAGTCGAATTCAACGCCGGTCATGGCTTCGTGCAGGGCGGTGTTGACGAAGTTCAGCCAATCCTGATCGCCGCGCTTGACGGCGCAGGCGTAGGTCTGCGGGTTCCAGCCGTAGCCGGCATCTTTGTAACGGCCCGGATTCTGCGTCATGTACCAGGCAAGCGACGACTGGTCTGTGGCGACAGCATCGGCGCGTCCCGATTCCAGTGCCTGATAGATCAGGTCGACGGAATCGTACTGGTCGACGGTCGCCTCCGGCAATGCCGCATGCACCATTGCCTCGGCATAGACGTTTTGAAGAACCGAGATGGTGACGGAGGAACCGGCCGCCTTGAGGGCTGCGTGGTCGGCATATTTTCCGTCCGCCTTGAGCATCAGGCCGACACCCTCGCGATAATAAGGAATGGTGAAGGCAACCTGCTGCGCGCGTTCGCCGGTAACCGTCATGAACTGGCAGGTGATGTCGACTTTGTCGGTGGTGATGTTCGGGATGCGAGCATCGGAGGACTGGTTCACATATTCGATCTTCTCAGGATCGCCGAAGAGCGCCTTGGCGATGATATGGCCCATGTCGACGTCGAATCCCTGGAGCTTGTCGTCGGCGCTCTTGAAGTGCCAAGGCGCATTGGTGCTGCCCGTGCCGAGGACGAGATGGCCGCGGGCCAGCACTTCATCGAGCTTGCTGCCTTCGGCCAGCGCAGGCGTGGACAACAGAGCGGCGACGGCCAGCGACATCACGCCGGTGCGAAAGGAATTGGTCATGGCGTTCCCCTTATGGATGGTTCCCGTTATTCCAATATAATGGACGTATGTCTGTTTTACTGGAACAATGTTATGAAGTGCCATCGAGGATGAATTGTCAATGGGTCATGCCGAAAAAACGCGCAGCGGCGCGCGTGGCGATTTTTTCGGCAGTGCAGCATTATTCTCTTGTTTCAGAGGCTCAACATTATGCCCTTAACGCTCAGCGACCTGACGGCCATGCAGAGGGCAAAAGGTACGATCTTCAGAGCGACTGCCTCACGATCCAGCGCCTTACCCGTTTGCGGTCGCAGCGCAGATCAGTGAGGCAGCCGCCTCGCCTGCGGCTTCCATATAGGTCGGGTCTCGATGCAGCAGAACGACGGCGAACGAGCCATCGAGCAGCAGGACGATCTGCCGGGTGACGCTCTCATGCCGGCCGCCCATGACTTCGCATGGCGCATTCTGTCATTCACCGCTGGCGGCGGCGAGCGTTCTGGCGGCGGTGACGCGCGGTATCCAGAGCATTGCGGAGGGGTTCTGATCGAAGGCGAACGATTCGCCCGCATGGCGCCAACCACCGCTTTGCGCGGAGGGCTCGACGCATGGATCGAGCGTCGCAAGCCAACCGTCCCGGCTCGCCCGATTGATTGTCGCCAATACTGCCGATGCATGGCTCAGCTAGCGTAAAATTCTTCCAATCAGCCTTCAGCGCGATGGAGGCCGACTCCTACCCTTTGATCGACGATGATGCGCTCCCGTCAGGCTCGCCGCGGACGGGGCGACTACAGGCCTCACCCGCTTTTCAATTGCGCCATCGCAAGCAGCGAGTCCGCGCTTATCGTCGCCGAGCCGGTCAGGATCGAAAGTGCCGTCGACGTGGTGCCTGTGCCGTTGGCCATGTCATACATGGCAGTAAAGCGTTTGATCAGATCGTCGACTTTGTCAGGATCCGACAGATCCTCGATGTCGATAAAATTGTTGATCATCTCGGCTTGCTTGTCGACGTCCATGTTCGAGACGTAGCTGGACAGGTTGAAGCTCGTCGTAAAAAACTCGAAGAGCGCGCTGTCGCCCAGAATGTCGTAGGCGCTCGAGATCTCCGGCGCTTTGCGCTGGAAGTAGAGGGCAAGGCGCACGCCGGTGTTGCTGTCGCCTTGATCATCCTCGAGCGTCAGCCTGACATAGGCGTCGATTGTCTCCAGCACGTCGCCGCGCTGCTGCACCGTCCCGGTCGGATCGGTCGAAATATTGCCGTCCTGATCGAAATTGAACGCGCCGACGAGTTCGGCGAAGCGATTGTCGTCCAGCTTGTTGACGTAACTGTCTTCGTCGTCGAGATCGGAAGAAAACATCTTCTCCAACGCGTCCGACGTGACATCATCAGGATCGAGCCCCTTCGCCTCGAGCACGAAGGAAACCAGTCGATCGTCGGCCAGGAATTCGCTGGCCGTGGTGATCGTCGCCATCTGCTCGCGAAAATAGGCAATCTCCTCGTCCGCCGCGTCGGTCGCTTCCGTCAGCTCGTCGCCTTCGAGGTATCGGATCTTGTTCTGCTTGTAATAGGTGGCATAGTCGTCGACGACGGATTCCGACATGGCCTGCAGCGGAACGGCAACATCGCTATTGCTGTCGAAGTTGAAGGCTTTGCGAAAGGCGACGAACCGGTCATCGTCGAGGCTGTTGACATAGCTTTTCGAGTCCGAGGGATCGCTTTCGAGAATTTTCCGGACCTCGCTTCTCGAAACGCTGTCCGGGTCTATGTCAAAGGCTCGCAACGCCATTTCCCACAGTTCCGGGAGATCGTCGTTGTCGTCATCGTCGTCGTCATCGTTCGACACCAGGAAATCATCGATCGAGGTGACGCTGGCGATGCGCGTCGTATAGTTGTCGACGGCGTCTTCTGTGTCGGTGTTGGCGACCAGCACCGCATAATTTTCATCGAAAGCCGCCGTGGTGGCGGCGGTCTGTTCCGATGTCTGGGCCGTGTCGCCATCGGCAAGCGCGCCGTCCTCGTCGAAATTGAAGGCATCGTGCAGCTCGGACAAGCCGATCGCGTCGGCGAGATCCGCGCTTTTCAGCGCCGCGGAAATGAAGTTATCGGTCTCGCTATCGGTAAGCCCATAGGCAGTTCTCAGATAGGAAACCAGTTTGTCGTCGCTCATCAACGCGTCGACGGAGATGATGTTTCCGATTTGCGCAGCGAAGTAGGTGTCATAGGCCTCCCCGGTATCCGAGGATGCGGTCGTCGCCGAGGCAACCGCATAAGCGCTTGTGACCAGCGAAATCTGATCTTCCGACATCACGTCGCCGTCGGTCGAGCCATCCTCGTTGAAGTTGAAGGCCTTCGCCAGGTTGACATAGACCTCGTCGTCGAGCTGGTTGACGAAGCTATCGGCATCGTCGAGATCGCTCGTCAAAACGCTCTTCAGGAAGCTGGTCGAGGTATATTCGGTGCTGAGCCCGAAAGCCGTCAGCACATAGTTCTTCAGCGTCGAACTCGACAGGAGATCGTCGACCGAGGTGATCGACGAGATATTCTCTTCGAAATAGTCCGTCGCGTCCGCGATGTCATCCGCCTCGGTATCGAAGGATTCCTCATAAGCATCAAGCAGATTGTCCCGCTGCACGTCCGATTGCGCCGTCATCGTCTCGCCGGCGAATTTGAAGGCGGCAGCGAACTCGGCATAACGGGTGTCGCTCAAGCTGTTGGCGAAGCTCGATGAATCACTGAGGTCGCTCTCCAGAACCTTCTTCATGAAGGCCTTGGCATATGTCATGTCTTCAAGGCCGTAGGCCTTCATGGCGTAGGAATAAAGTTTGTAATCGCTCATGAACTCGTCGACGGTCGTGACCTTGTCGATGTTTTCCTTGTAATAGGCGCTGTCGCGGGCAACCGTTGCCTGTGAAGCCACGTTCGAGAGGCTGGCGTTCAGATTTCGCGCGACCGTGAGATAGCTTACATAGGTGGAAACCAACGTCTGTCCCTTTCATAGGCACGGCGGTGCCGCGCGAAAGCCTGCCGGCAGTCACGGGTGAACATTTTCATCTCTGCGGGAATGTCGTCGCCGGTCATGGCGAAGCGCAGCCACCTACATGTGGGCCGAATCACGTTAATAGAACTCTATAGTTCTATAATTCATCCAGTGCGGAATTGGAAGCGAAAGTCAAGGGAGGATAGCGCGAGGAGCGAATCTGATTGCGACGTTTTAGGCGGCGCCGACGCCTGCGGCAAAGATGGCAATGCAGCGGCGAAGATGGGCAAACAGTTGAGCCCGGTCGGGCCAGGCCTGCGCGCGCCCTTCCGGCGGACCCATGCCGCCGAGGATCATATCCATCAGCATCCGGGCTCCGCTCGCCGTATCGTCCAGCTTCAATTTGCCTTCCGACCGGCGTTCGCTCAGCCAGTCGGCGAGATGCTGGCGGCTGGCAAGCATGCCTTCGCGCTGCAGGATATCAACAAGTTCGGGAAATTGCGCCGCTTCGCGAAAGACGAGTTGCAGGAAGCCGGTGCGATCCGCATCCTTGTCCTCATCCATATCGATCATGAAAATGCGCTCGAGGCTCGCGGCAATCGAGATATCTTCGGCAGGCCTGGGCAGATCGAGCATCAGGCGTCGATGCGCGCCGACCACGGCGGCAAACAACTCTTCCTTGCTCTGAAACAGCTTATAGAGCGTCTGCTTCGAAACGCCCGCCTCGGAGGCGACGATCGCGGTCGTGCTTCCGGCATAACCGTATTTGACGAAAACGCGGCCGGCGACTTCGACGATATGCGCCCGCTTGTCCTCGTCGCTGGAAACTTTCGGTCGACCGCGTTTGCGCGGCTCGTCCGCAGGTTCGTCGATAATATCCATGACGGTCTAGACCACCCTGCCGAAACGCGTGCCGACGACCTGAGAACGTAGACTACGATTTCTGAGGGGCAATTTTTTCGGTTGTGGCATTAGTGATTTCGATTTAGAGAACTTATCAGTTCTGTAATGCGTTGCATCCTCACCCTCCTAGCGATGGAGCGCTTATGACGACCATTTCCGCTGCAACATCAGTCTCTTCCTATTCCTATAGCAAGCACCCGACATCCGCGTCCGAGGAGATCCTATCCTCTAATACGGTTTCGTCGGCAAAAGCAACCAAAAGCGGGCAGCTCGATGAAGACACGTCCGGCAGCGCCGACAAACTCCTGTCCCAGCTGATGACGCTGTCGATGAACCGCTTCTCCGATCAGTCGGCCTCCGGCGAGAATGAGGATGGCGGCGAAGGCATGGACGTTGCCCAATTGGACAGCGATGGCGACGGCTACGTGAGTAAGGCCGAGTTCGTCGCGGCCCGGCCGTCCGACGTGACGGAGGACCAGGCCAACACGCTTTTCGACAGCTTCGACAGCGAAAGCACTGGCTCGCTATCGGTCGATGCGCTGACCGAGGCCATGTCGGCTCAGCGGTCGCAACGCCCCGGCGGACCGCCACCGCCGCCCGCTGACGATGACGATCTTGCATCCCTGCTCTCCGATCTCGATACCGACGGCGACGGCTCCATCAGCAAGGACGAGTTCGTCGCAGGCCGGCCGTCCGATGTGACCGAAGACCAGGCCGACACGCTTTTCGACAGCTTCGACAGCGAAGGAGCGGGTTCGCTATCGGTCGATGCGCTGACCGAGGCGATGTCGGCCGAGCAGTCGCAACGTCCCGGCGGACCGCCACCGCCGCCGCCCGCAGAAGACAACCAGTCTCAATCCCTGCTCTCCGATCTCGATACGAATGGAGACGGGCTGGTGACATTGGACGAGTTCATGGCAGGCAAGCCCGAGGACGTCACCGAAAGCCAGGCGAGCCAGCTCTTCGATCTGCTCGACACATCCGGCACCGGTTCATTGTCCGTTCAATCCGCGGGCTGACGGCGGATACGGAGCGTCGCCATTGCAGCTGCTGGAGAAACTGCAATGAGACGATCTGAAAGCGGCCCGGCCGTGGAGCTGGCAGAGCCTGGAGCCGGGCCGCTCCTGAAATGCTGAAACGTTGGTGCGCCGCCACAGGCGCACGAAACCAGCGCGCGGATGAGCCGGAGCGCCTATCGCCATCACGGGGTCAGTCCAGACAATCAGATCATCGACCGGTGTCGGCCTTTGCCCGGCGCCAGCGATGTCGTGCGCCCGCCATCCGGGCCCTGGAAGCCTGTCGTCACATGGCATGTTCCCAAACCTTGAAGGAATTGAGCCATGAGCATTTTTGGAAGCATGAAAACCGCGGTCTCCGGCATGAGCGCCCAGGCAAACCGGCTGAGCACGGTTTCCGACAATATCGCTAACGCGAACACCACCGGCTACAAAGCCGTTTCCACCTCCTTTTCGTCATTGGTTCTGCCGTCTTCCTCGGGCAATTATAATTCAGGCGGCGTTCAGACCTCCGTGCGCCAAGCGATTTCTCAGCAAGGCGACATTTCCTATACGACCTCGGCCTACGACCTGGCGATCTCGGGAGACGGGTTCTTCATCGTCGAAAGCGCCGACGGCACGCCTGTGCTCACCCGGGCCGGCGACTTCTCGGTCGACAGCGACGGCAATCTCGTCAACGGCGCCGGTTTCACGCTGATGGGATATTCCTATGATTCCGGCGTGCCGGCGGTGGTCGTCAACGGCTTCGACGGTCTGGTGCCGGTCAACGTATCCCAATCGGGCTTGAGCGCCGTCGCTTCGAGCAGCGCCTATTTCAGTGGTAACCTGAACTCCGAAGCGACCGTCGTCACCGATACGACGACGCTGCCGAGCGCCAACACGGCAAGCGTCACCGACGACACGCAGAAGATGTCGCTGGTTGCCTATGACAGCCTCGGCGGCACCGTCCAGTACGACTATTACTTCACCAAGACCGGCGTCACGACGGATGCGAGCGGCGCAGTCACCGGCAGCACCTGGGAGGTCGCGGTTTACCGCAATGCCGATGCAGCCACCGGCAGCACGACGTCCTTTCCCTACTCTTCCGATGCCGTGAGCGTCGCAACGCTCTCCTTCGACGCCGATGGCCAGCTGACCTCCGCAACCGACACCGACATCGTCGATCCGGTGACGGCAAAGACGGTCACCATGGACTATTCCGACTTCACCCAGCTTGCCTCCGACTTCTCGGCGACGGGCTCTGCAGACGGCCAGGCCGCAAGTGCCGTAAGCTCGGTGTCTATCGGTGCGGACGGCGTGGTCTCGGTCTCCTACGCGAACGGCGCGACAAAGGCTCTCTACCAGATCCCTCTCGCGACGGTCGCCAGTCCCGACAATCTGACGCTGCTCAGCGGCAACGTCTATAGCGCCAACGGATTGTCCGGCGTCACGGTCACCGGCTTCCCGCAAACGAACGGGCTTGGCTCCATCCAGTCCGGCGCTCTCGAAAGCTCGAACGTCGATCTCGCCGGCGAACTGACGGAGATGATCGAGGCGCAGCGCAGCTATACCGCCAATTCCAAGGTGTTTCAGACCGGCTCCGATATCATGGATGTCCTCGTCAATCTGAAACGATAGGGAGGGCGCCGGCATGTCGCTCACCTCCGCCTTGAACAGCGTGCAAAGTATTTTCAACACTACGGGCCAGCAAAGCAGCGTCATCTCGACGAATATCGCCAATGTCGGAAATTCCGACTATGTGAGGCGGGAGGCGTCGGTTACGACGTCTCTTTCCGGCGCCCAGGCTGTCAGCATCAGCCGGGCGCAGGAAACTGCGCTGCTTGCCCAGTATCTGCAAACGAATGCCAAGGACAGCGCCCAGCAAACGCTGGTGACCGGTCTCGAAAGCCTGAAGTCGCTGGTGGGCGGCAATGACTACGAGACCTCGCCGAGTACCTATCTCACGGCGTTCCAGCAGGCGCTCCAGACATTCGGCACGTCGCCGAGCAGCACGACATCAGCGCAATCGGCCGTGACCGCCGCGCAGGATCTCGCCAATTCGCTAAATACCGCAAGCGACGGCGTCCAGTCGATCAGAGCCGAGGCGGATGCGGAGATCGCCACACAGGTCTCCACCCTGAATACGCTGCTGTCGCAATTCGAGGCGGCCAACAATGCGGTCAAGCTGGCGACGTCGACTGGCACCGATACATCTTCGGCGCTCGACGAGCGTGAAAAGCTGCTGAAGCAGATCTCCTCGATCGTCGGCGTCACTTCCACCGTGCGCGACAATAACGATATGGCGCTCTACACCTCGGATGGCACCGTGCTGTTCGAGACCATACCCCGTACCGTCACGTTCGCGCCGACAGCGACCTACGTCGCCGGAACGGAAGGCAATTCCATCTATATCGACGGCGTTGCGCTCGACGCCGGCGAGGGATCGACGACGAGTGCCTCGGGGAGCCTGCAGGCGCTGCTGCAGCTTCGCGACGAGATCGCCCCGACATTCCAGGCCCAGCTCGACGAGATCGCCAAATCGCTCGTCCAGATCTTCTCGGAAACCGACGGCAGCACCAGCGCGCCGGGACTTTTCGTGTGGACGACGGCGTCAGGCGCAACCGGGGGAACACCTGCTGCTTCCGACGATACGACAGGGATCGCCTCCACCATCTCGGTCAATCCAGCCGTCGTCACCAGCGAGGGCGGCGATGCGACGAAGCTGCGCGATGGCTCCATCAGCGGGATCATCGATCTCAACACCGCGGGAGACAGCGGCTTCTCGGACAATCTCGACGCCCTGTATCAGGCGCTGACGGAACAGCGCTCGTTCTCTTCCGACGCCGGTCTCTCGACGTCGCAAAGCCTGACGGACTATGCCAGCGCCTCCATCGGCTGGCTCGAACAATATCGAAGCGATGCCACGTCGGCCTCCGAAACCACGGCTGCGGCCTTGTCACGCTCCGACGAGGCCTATTCCAACGAAACCGGCGTCAACCTCGACGAGGAACTGACGCTGCTTCTCGACATCGAACAATCCTACAAAGCGGCGACGAAGATCCTGAACGTCATCGACGAGATGTTCCAGTCGCTCCTCGACATAGCGAGCTAGTCATGAAAGCATCTTTTGTCTCATCATCGGCAATGCAGAACGTTCTCAGGCTCACCATCAGCCAGTCCCAAAACAAGCTGCAGCAGGCCTCGACGGAAGCAACGACGGGAACCTACGCCGATATCGGCGTATCCCTCGGCGCCGGCGCTGCAAAGTCGATCAATCTCACCAGTGCTATCGCGCAGGCCGCCTCTTTCAAGATGAGTAATGCCGTCGTCGAATTGCGCATGAACGCATCGCAAACCGCCCTTTCGAGCCTCAAGGATGCCGGCGACAGTCTGGTCTCGAACCTGACCGCACTCCAGGCGAGCCAGGATACGACGAGCATCGCCGTTGCCTTGCAGACGGCGAGCGCCACGATTTCGCAGCTGGTCTCGACGGCAAACACGTCGGTCAATGGCGAGTTCCTGTTCGGCGGAACGAACCTCGACAGCCAACCTCTGACCGATCAATCCTCGGCGGTCTCGGATACGATCGTTTCGGCTCTGACCGACTATGCAACCGGTCTCGGAAAAGACGTCAACGAGTTGACGGGCGAGGAAATCGGCAGCTTCATCACCGACACGGTCGAGCCGATGTTTTCCGAGAGCGCCTGGACGGACGCTTCCGAAGGCTGGTCGGCCGCTTCCAGCGCCAACATGACGAGCCGGATCAGCGGATCGGAAACCATCACGTCGTCGACCAATGCCAATTCCGAAGGCATGCGCTATCTCGCGCTCGCCTCCGTCGTCGTCTCCGCCCTCTTCGGCCAGGATCTCAGCTCCGACGCGCAGAGCACCGTCGCATCCAAGGCGATCGCCTATGCGGCGCAGGCAACCTCAGGGATCGTGACGCAGCAAAGCGAACTCGGCCTCGCCCAGGAACGGCTCGAAAAGGCAAATGAGGCCCTCGACGCTCAATCCACTCTGCTTCAGGGAAACCTCGTCGATCTCCAGGGCGTGGATACCTATGAGGCCTCGACGCTCGTCAACCAGCTGCAGACGCAATTGGAAACGGCCTACACGCTCGTTTCCAAACTCCAGAGCCTGAGCCTGGTCAACTATCTCTGACGGATTGAAAAATGCGGGAATTCAAGCAGTTGCAAATACCGGCTCTCACGAAGGAGCCCAACACGGCGTGTTCCGAAATCGTGGCGGAGGCGGCCTTCGCGCTTGCCTCCGGCATCATCGATACGATCCCCTTCGTCGGCAGCAAACTCGATGAGCAACAAACGCGGGCATGGCCGCGATCGGGTGTCTTCACGGATGACGGCGTCGAGATGACCGGTACGCCCCCTGAAATATTCGAGCTTTGCGAGTTGCTGGCAGCCCACATCGAGAAAGGCACGTCATTCGACGTTTTCGAGGTTTTCCACAAGATTGCGCGCATCGACCGGCTGATCGACTGGCGCCACGGCGCAGTGCTGTCACCTGAGCCCCATCCGGTAACGCATTGACAGAAGACGCAAAATGTCTTCCCAATG
Source organism: Rhizobium aouanii (assembly GCF_037002925.1). Lineage (NCBI taxonomy): Bacteria > Pseudomonadati > Pseudomonadota > Alphaproteobacteria > Hyphomicrobiales > Rhizobiaceae > Rhizobium > Rhizobium aouanii. Next base: position 200,039 of record NZ_JBAMYD010000005.1, on the reverse strand, counting down.
GCGGCGCGATCACGGCCGCGCCGCCAGGAAGCATGGCATAGGCTGGTCTTGCATAGGGCTTGTCCGTTGCGGCAGTCTGGACTTTCCCATAGGGGAGACTGAGGACGATTGCCGAAGGTCTGCCGGCAATGGTCTTTCAGAGACCGAGTGTGTTCTTGATGTCAAAGCCGCGCGCGAAGCTACCCTTCTCCGAAGAGACCTTGCAGGCCATGCTGATCCGCGTGCTTCGCCCACTGGTCAAGCTCGCACTCGCCTCCGGCTTCAACTTCATCTCGTTTTCGACCGTTCTTCGCCGCCTCTATATCGAGGTCGCAGAGAAGGAGTTCACGCTGCCGAACAAGAATCAGACGGATAGCCGCATCTCGCTTCTGACCGGCATTCACCGCAAGGACGTCAACCGGCTGCGCGGACAGGTGCTTGCGGCATCCTTCTTGACCACCGGCGTTTCGCAGACGAGCCGCATCCTCGCCAGATGGCTTGCCGATCCGTTCTATTGCGATGCGGAGGATAGGCCGAGCGCCCTGCCCCGGACCTCCAGCGACGGCGCTCCGTCATTCGAGAGCCTGGTGAGCGACATCACCAAAGATGTCCATCCCCGTTCCATCCTGGACGACTGGCTGGATAAAGGCATCGTCGTTCTTGATGAGAACGGCTGGATCCGGCTCGACCTCTCGTCGATCGTCCCCAATGCCGGTGACGAGGCTCGCCGGCATTATTTTACACGCAACCTCCGTGACCATGTGCAGGCGTCGGTCATGAACCTGATGAACGAGCCTCCTCCGAACTTCGAACGCGCGGTCCATTATGACCGGATATCTCCTGAGCTGGCGGCCCGACTCGACGCGATCGCGCGCGACGAAGGAATGACGTTGCTCCTGAAGCTCAACAAGATCGCCCATCAGGCCATCAAGGACGACCCCGGCGGCAACAGCCGCTGGATCGCCGGGCTCTATGTCATGACCGAGGAGGCTGACGCCGATCTTAAGGCAGACGCCGCTTCCGAGACGGAGACAGACGAATGACCTCGTCGGCGATCTCGAGAAGACAATTTCTGTTGGCCGGAATAGCGCTTCAGGTCCTGGGGCCTACGATCGCCGCCGCGCAGCCGACGGGCACCAGCGATCATGGAATCGGCGGATCCGGACTTTCCATCCAGGGCGGCGAGTATGAAGATCACGGCATCGGCGGAACCGGTATCGTCGGAACTATCCAGGGTTTTGGAAGCATCATCGTCAACGACATCCACATACCATTCAGCGCGACGACACCGATCGAAATCGACGGCCGACGCGTTCGCGCGAGCGCGATGAAGGTCGGTCATGTCGCCCGGGTGCTGCTGACGGGCAAGCTCGCCGCCCGTATTACCATCTCCAGCGAAGTCCAGGGCCGCATCGACCGGATAAACAAGACCGGCATGACCATACTGGGGCAAACAATCGACACGACGGATGTCTCGACGAAAGGCCTGCGCAAGGGCAAGCGGGTCGCCGTGTTCGGCATCCGCAAACCTGACGGTACGATCATCGCCCGGCGCATCGAGCCCCGCTCCGTTTCCGATGGCGCCCACGTCCGAGGCGTGCCATCGAAGAGGGATAATCGCGTCCTGATCGGCCGCCTTTCGCTTGGAAGCACGCATGGATACCTGGCCGGCAAACAAACGCTCGTGCGTCTCAAGGCGGTCGCCGATCGATTGATCATCACCCGCGTCCAGGCCGAATCCGTGGTGCCGGGCCTCAAACACGGCATCGTCAACATTGAGGCCTTCCGGCCGACGGATAAGGACGGGCCTGGCGCGGGATCCCGAGGGTCCACGCCCTTCGGCTCGGCGCCGCTATCTCCTGATGGTCATGGCTTCGTCGATGTCGGCGTGCGGGACTCAAGCAGAATGACGGGCTTTCCCGGCGGACGCATTCCGGACGGTTTCGGTTCAAGACCGCCAGGTGGCCGTGGCCCTTCGGATCGGCCGCCGCCCGATCGTTCGCCCTTCGGCAGAGGCGGGCCGGACCGAGATTTTTCCGCCCCGCATAGAGGGGGGCCGCCAACAAAGGACGCCCCGCCTCCTGGGCCGCGGCCCCCTGGCCCGGGTCCGCACTAAAACTGCTGTCATTCGCATTGACAAATGGGAAAAATTCCCATTTATTGCTCCTGCGAATTCTGCTTCGGGTCATTCCAGGGAGGGTTTGTCGATTGGCTAACGGGTCCGCCCCACACCCGCTAGCCAATCGTTTAATTTTCAATTGTTCCGAGACTGTCAAACCCGTGTTCCTGAGTCATCGCAGCAATGGCCCATCTCGAAAGCTCAATGGCGCCATTCGAACCAAACCGTCATCGCCCAAGAGGAATCAGGACTTGTTTTTGCTGGAACGCGAACCGGACATGCCGGTGGAGATGGACGAACAGACCGTCGTTGCAACCTGGGAAAACCGCGCCCAAATCATCGAAATCATGGGCTGCGCACGGACCATGAGCCAGGAATTTCAAGATCTTTGGAGCGGCAGCGGCGGAACGGGACGGCTCAGTCAAGATGATACGGATAAGTTGATCGAGCTTCTGCGACAGATCGGCGACCTGAACGAAAAACTCATGCGCTTGGCCTGAAGGATATCAGGTAGGACGCCAAGCATGCTTCAGGAATTTAAAATTGCCATGGTGAGATCAACTCAAGACCTGTGGCCGCAAAGTCCCCCGGCTCTCGCGTCGCAAGTCGACCGCCATTGATCCGCGCAATAGCGGCTATCATGCCATCCGAAGCCGACATTCCGCGCCCTTGGCGAGCAGCAAGGCCCATGATGTCGCCATAAGCAAGAGCTGCCTCATCCATCAGGCCGAAAATCCGGTCCGTGAAGCAGCCGCGCTAGTTGGACAGTCCCTCTGTTTGAGGCGTTCGGCTCGTTGATCGGATCGGATCTTCTGAATACCAAAAGCTATTTCCGCAATTGTCACCGTCGGTAGCGCCAATTCTGAGTCATGACGGACCAGTCATGTGCTCACAGCTTTGTCGCGCGGGGTTTCCGCTATGACTTTGGTATCGAAAAAGATCAAAGGTCGATGTCCGTGCCACATTGTTGCACAAGTCGAGCATAGAAGCTCGTGGCTGCCTCGCGACCGGCTTCCCGTATTTCATACGATTCGAGAGCCCGCTCAACGATCTCAGCTATTGAGCGATTTTCGAGCCGGGCAAGCCGATGTGCAAGATCGCGTGCCTTCGCACTGCGCACGGAAAGTTGAGGTTCGGCCATGTCGGTCTGCTTTCATCTGCATGTAGCATAACTCCACCAGCATCAAGATTGGCAACTGATGGCTGAATACCACAAGTATTCACAGTTCTTTATTGTGTTCCGACATCAAAAAGAATTAACCGTATTTCAGTGTTCTCGCGAAATAATGCCACACGTCGATCAGGCGTCTCGAAGCAGAGAAGCCAAAAGTTATTTGGAGACAGTCTTGGCACTTACCATTGCTCGCAGTCTAGTGGCGTTTGGTGTCGCCGTTTCGGCCGGCCTTTTCATGTCGATCGGATTGCAGCAGTCGGCGCTCGAAAGGCTGAAGGTCAACGGGCCGGTTTATGAGCAGGTCGTCTACGGCAAGGATTTGATCGCCGATATTCTGCCGCCGCCGCTGTTTGTGGTGGAATCCTACATGCTTTCCTTCGAGGCGAGCAAATTTCCCGAACTCACCGAAACCAATCTTGCCAAGATCGCAAATCTCAAGGCTGCTTACGACGACCGTCGCGCCTATTGGAAAACCACCCGGCTGCCGCAGGCTTTGAAGGACGAGCTTGAAAACGAGGTCATCGCCAAGGGCGATCAATTCTGGGGGGTGATGAACCGCGAGATCATCCCGGCCTTGAATGCCAGGGATGAAGACAAGGCTCATGGTGCGATCGAGCAGCTGCGTGTCGCCTTTCATTCGCATCAGGACGCGGTCGAGAAACTCGTTGCCAATTCCGACGCCTTCCTGAAGGGCGAGGAACGCAATGCAGCCTCGGAGATCGTCACCCGGACGATCTATGCGGGTGCTGCGGGCTTCGGATCGTTCGGGCTGTTGCTGGTGGGGCTCTATCTCCTGCGTCGCCGCGCAATCGTGCCGCTCGATGGCATGAAGGCCTATATGGGCAACCTTGCCGAAGGCGACTTTTCGACCGAAGTTCCCTACGCCAATAGGTCCGACGAGATCGGAGCCATGTCGAAGGCCGTTGCGGTATTCCGCCGCAACGCGCTCGAGCGGCAGGATGCGCAGAAGCGCGAGACCGCACTTCGCAATGCGGAATTCGAACGCGAACGCAGCCAACTGGCCGAAAGGGCCGCCGAGGAGCAGACCCGCGAAACGGTGATCGAGGAACTCACCTACGGCCTGGAACAGCTGTCGACCGGCAACCTCGATTGCCGGATCACGACTCCGTTCGCCGCCGCCTACGAGACTTTGCGTGCGAAATTCAACGGCAGCATGGACGCACTTTGCGCTTCGATGGCCGAGATCGCCCAGACCTCCAAGCAGGTGGGCAGTTCCTCGGCCGGCATCACCGATGCAGCCGACAGCCTTGCCTCGCGCACGGAACAGCAGGCCGCCATGCTCGAAGAAGCGACAGCCGCGCTCGATGAGATGAATGCCAAGGCGAAAGACGCCTCCGCTCATGCCGGCAAGGCAACCGGCATGATGGCCGAAGCCCGCACCAGCGCCGAACATTCGGCGGCCGTCGTTCGCGAAGCCATCGCCGCCATGGAAAGGATCGAAGGCTCGTCCTCCCAGATCGGCGACATCGTCAATGTCATCGATGAAATCGCCTTCCAGACCAATCTTCTGGCGCTCAATGCCGGGGTTGAAGCAGCGCGCGCCGGCGAAGCAGGCAAGGGTTTTGCCGTTGTCGCGCAGGAAGTGCGCGAACTCGCCTTGCGCTCGGCTAACGCCGCCAAGGAAATCAGAGCTTTGATTTCCACCTCTTCGTCCCAGGTCTCCACCGGGGTGCAGCTTGTCAACCGCACCGGCAAGGCGCTTCTGGAAATCGAAGGCCAGGTCGAGCAGGTTGCCGGGCTGATCGCCCGCATCGTTTCGGTATCCTCAGAGCAGGCGGCGGCGATCGGCGAGATCAACGCCTCCGTCAACGCGCTCGATCAGGTGACGCAACGCAACGCAGCCATGGCCGTCGAAACCGCCACGGCCTGCCGGGCCCTCGGCAGCCAGACGCAAACGTTGGAAGGGGTCGTAAACCGCTTTCAGATCGACGGGACCGCCAGCGGGTCAAGACCGCAGAAAGCGGCTTGACATCTGACCGTCGAAGCTCGTCCTGCCTCTACCTGTCCGACCGCCTAGAGCATGATGCCGAAAAGTGTGCACGGTTTTCGGGCGACATCATGCTCTAACTCTTTAATTGAGAACAGGATCCAGATTTTAGGCCGGCCCGGCCTAAAACCATCCTGTTCTAGTCGTCAACAACCGCCACGACGGCAACGCAATCGCCTGATTTGACCAGCCCCGGGAAATGCCGGGCACAGAGAATGCCGTTCATGCCGGCGCGGATCTCGCGAGGGGCCACCCCGGTCCGTCCGGTCGGATAGATGCGAGCGATGACGGCATCGTCGGTAACGGCTTCGCCGAGATCGATGACGGGTTCGATCAGCCCGCCCTCCTCTGCGAAGGAGAAGCAGCGGCCGTCCGGCATGTCGAGCCAGGTCGTCGGATCGGGATCGACGGCGCCCGCGACGATCCCTGCGTGGCGCAGCACGTTCATGGTGCCGCGCTTGGCAATCGCCGCACTTTTGGCCGTGGCGGTGCCGCCGCCGCCGAGTTCCGTGGTGATGAAGATCTTGCCCATCTCCTCGGCCGCGGTGTCGTACATGCCGACCGCATCGATCTCCAGCATCTTCATCGAATAGGGAGCGGCAAAGGCCGTCACGAATTCGAAAGCTTTTTCCTGCTGTTGCTTGTTCGGCAGGATGTGGGCTGCGCAGAACGGCAGAAAATCGAGCGTCTTGCCGCCGGAATGGAAGTCGAGAACGAGATCCGCCATCGGCAGAAGCACACGGCTGAAATAGTCGGCAATCTTCTCCGTCACCGTGCCGTCCGGCCGGCCCGGGAAGCTGCGGTTCATGTTGCCCCTGTCGATCGGCGAGGTCCTGGTTCCCGCTTGGAATGCCGGATAATTCATGGCCGGCACGATGATGACGGTGCCACTCACCTCTTCGGCCTTCAGCGTGCGGGCAAGATCGAAGAGCGCGATAGGTCCTTCATACTCATCGCCGTGATTGCCGCCGGTCAGAAGCGCCGTTGGCCCCTTGCCGTTTCGGACGACCGTTATCGGCACCATCACCGATCCCCAGGCGGAATCGTCGCGGCTGTAAGGCAAGCGCAGGAATCCGTGCTGGATGCCCTCGGCGGCGAAATTGACCGTCGCGCTGATCGGCGACGGCCGCAAGCCAATTTCTGTCATGACAGCCTCAATCCTTCACCATCAGCCTGCGCGGCACGTTGGCGAAGCATTCGACACCACTGTCGGTGATGAGGATGCTCTCGGTCGTCTCGAAACCCATGTCCTCGAGCCAGAGGCCGGTCATGAAATGGAAGGTCATGCCGGACTTCAGTTCCGTCCGGTCGCCGGGACGCAGGCTCATGGTGCGCTCGCCCCAGTCCGGCGGATAGGAAAGGCCGATCGGATAGCCGGTGCGGTTGTCCTTGACGATGCCGTATTTCTTCAGCACCGCGAAGAAGGCGTTGGCGATATCCTCGCAGCTATTGCCGGGTCTGGCGACCGCAAGACCGGCTTCCATGCCCTCCAGCGTGGCCTTCTCGGCATCGAGAAAGGCCTGCGTCGGCTTGCCGAGGAAGACGGTACGCGACAGCGGCAGGTGATAGCGGTTGTAGCAGCCGGCGATCTCGAAGAAGGTGCCCTCGCCCTTCTTCAGAGGCCGGTCGTCCCAGGTCAGGTGCGGTGCGGACGCTTCGACGCCGGACGGCAGCAGCGGCACGATCGCCGGATAATCGCCGCCGATGCCGTCGACGCCGCGGGTGCCGGCATCATAGATTTCCGCGACCAGATCACACTTGCGCATGCCGACCTCGATCTTGTCGAAGATGCGGGCATGCATCGCTTCGACGATACGGGCGGCATTCCGCATATAGCTGATCTCGGTCTCGCTCTTGACCGCTCGCTGCCAGTTGACGAGCGCGGTCGCGTCGACGAAGCGCGCATTCGGCAAGTGCTTCTGCAGCGCCGCATAGGCTGCCGCCGAAAACCAGTAATTGTCCATCTCGACGCCGATCGTCAGCTTGCCGAAGCCGCGCTCGGTCAGGATGCCCGAGAGGTAGCCCATCGGGTGGCGCTCGGTCGACTGCACGTAGTGATCGGGATAACCGACGATATTGTCGTGTTTCAGATAGGCGGTGAACTTGGCGCCGTTGGCATCCTGGCCGCGGCCGAACCAGATCGGCTCGCCCTGCGGCGGCACGATCACCGCCTGGTGCACGTAGAAGGACCAGCCGTCATAGCCGGTCAGCCAGGCCATGTTCGACGGGTCGCTGACGATCAGCAGGTCGACACCCTTCGCCTCCATGGCACGCCGTGTCTTTTCCAGCCGCGCGGCATATTCACCGAGCGAGAATTTGAGATTGGGCTTTGTCATGTTTCTTCCCTTCTTTTCCGGCGCCGCGCCGGTCAGCTTTCGAACGTGGTCCCGGCATTCGCCACGCCGGCGCGAGCAAAGGCGAGTGTGGCGATGGCGGTGTCCTGGATGCCGGTCCCGGTCAGGTCCGCGATGGTAATCTGGTCGTTGCGCGTCCGTCCCGGCGTCCGGCCGGCAACGATCTGGCCGAGCTCGGCAAAGACCGCACCGCCTGCGACCAGCCCGGCATCGATTGCGTGATGCAACTCGCCGAGGCGCCGTGTCTGCTTCAAGCTGTCGGCGACGTAGAGGTCGGCACCCGCGATGGCGGCCGGATCGATCTCGTTCTTGTGCTCGGCATCCGAGCCCATCGCCGTCAGATGCTGTCCGGGTTCCAGCCACCCGGCCTCGATGATCGGCGTTTCGGAAGGCGTGGTGGTGACGATGAGATCAGCGCCGGTCATTGCGCCTCTGGCGTCCGATGTGGCGGTGATGGGAAACCCGAGCCTTGCCGCCAGTTCCGCTGCCACGCTTTGCGCCTTGGCGGCATCGCGCGCCCAAATCCTCGCTTCGCGGATCGGCCGCACCAGCGTCAATGCTTCGAGTTGCAGCCGCGCCTGCATGCCCGCACCGAAGATCGCGGCCACGGACGCATTTTCCCGCGACAGATGTTTTGCCGCGACAGCGCCGGCTGCTGCGGTGCGCACATCGGTGAGATAACCATTGTCCAGCAGTAAGGCCTGCACCAGTCCGGTTCGGCTCGACAGCAGCACCATCATGCCGTTGGTGCTCGGCAGACCAATCTTCGGATTGTCGAAGAAGCCGGGGCTGATCTTGATTGCGAAGCCCTCGATGCCGGGCACATAGGCCGTCTTCACATCGACTTCGCCCCGATATTCCGGAATGTCGAGCCGCAGGATCGGCGGCATGGCGACGGCCTTGGTCGCAAGCGCTGCGAAAGCGGCCTCGACGCAATCAACCGCATCGCGATCAAGCGCGATGACTTTCCTCAGTTCCGCTTCCGTCAGAATGATCATCCGGCTCATGGTCCCTCCTCACCGTAGAGCGGCTGCGTCCCGTTGATCACCTGCCGGTGCTGCTCCATGTCGACATTCGCCCCGGACAAGATCGCGACGATGGGACCGCGGCCCCTGATTTTTCCCGCAAGCACCGCTGCGATGCCGACCGCGCCCGCGCCTTCGACGATCTGGCGTTCGCAGGCATAGGCATGACGCATGCCGGCGGCGATTTCCGCTTCCGTCAGCAAGATGACCTCGTCGAGAAGCTCGCGGCACATGGCGAAGGTCACGCGATTGTCTAGGCCGATGCCGCCGCCGAGCGAGTCGGCAAGGCTCGGCATTTCCTCGACCTGCACCGGCAGCCCGGCATCGAGGCTCGCCTTCATCGCCGCACCCTTCTCCATCGTCAGGCCGATCACTTTGATCGTTGGACTGATGCCTTTGACCGCAGCGGCAACGCCGGCCGCAAGGCCGCCGCCCGAGAGCGGCACCAGCACGGTTGTCGCCTCCGGCACGGTGTCGATGATTTCGAGCCCCAGTGTTCCCTGCCCGGCCACGACATCAGGACTATCGAAGGGCGGGACCATCACCAGCCCCTCCTCGCGGACCAGCCGATCGACCTCCTGCTGCGCCTCGTCCTGTGATACGCCGACGATGCGGACATCGGCACCGAGGCGACGGATTTCCAAAATCTTGTTCTCCGGCACCAGCCGCGACATGCAGATGGTCGCAACAGCGCCTTCCGCCTTTGCCGCATAGGCAAGCGCCCGGCCGTGATTTCCGGTCGAGGCCGCGACGACGCCGCGCGAGCGCTCCGCCGGCGACAAGGAGAGCATCGCATTGGTCGCGCCGCGCAGCTTGAAGCTGCCGGTCGTCTGATGATGTTCGAGCTTGAGATGGACAGGTACGCCGGCCAATTCGCCGAGTGAAAAGGACTGCACCATCGGCGTGCAGATCACGCGGCCGGCAATCCGGTGCGCCGCCGCACGGATATCCTCCAGCGAAACGGGCAAGGTGCTCACCATGATCTCAGCCTTCCCGGTAGGGCTTGGTCATCAATTGACCGAGTTCGGGCCGCGCCCGATCGTCGCCGCAAAGCCGCAGGCAAGCCCAGGCGGTTGCGAGATTGCTGGTCACCACCGGCTTGCCGGTCTCGGCCTCGATTCGGGCCGCGACCTCTGCTGCCCGCACCGCCGTACAGGAGATAAACAGCGCGTCCGACTGCGGCGCCTGCGCCTGGCGCGCGAAGGCAAGGATCTCGTCCGGCGCGATCCGCGCCATCTCGCGGTCATCGGTCAGGCCGAGACAGGTGAAGCGGTCGATCGCAAAGCCGAGCTCCGCGAAATAATCCGCCATCGGCCGGCTGGTCTCGATCGTATAGGGCGTCAGCACCGAAATCCGTCTGGCGCCCAGCGCCTTCAGGCCAGTCATCGCGGCAGCCGTCGGCGTCACGACGGAAACGCCGGGCTTGGCCGCATGGATCGCCGCCTCGATATTCCGGTCGCCGATCACCACTGAGGCGGAGGTGCAGGAATAGACGATGGCATCGAGCGCCTCGTCCGGAAGGATCAGTGCCGCGCCTTCCGTCAGCGACGGCTGCATCTTCAGGAGGTTTTCCGGCGTGACCGGATTGGCATAATGGATGCGGCTGACATAGACGCCGAGGCGATCGCTGGCGACCATGCGCTGGAAGTCGACTTCCGTCGTATGGTCGGTCGCGAGGATGACCAGGCCGATGCGCTTTTCCAACGGCCGGTCCTCCAGCCGCGGCGGCCGGCCGGCAGCGATGATCTCGATCTCTACGGTCATGGTCAGTCATCCATCCTGGCGTAGCGTTCTTCGAGCCAGCGTAATCCCACCACCGAGATCAGGCTGATGACGAGGAAGAAGACGCCGACCAGCGTCATCGGCTCGATGTAGCGGTAGTTGCTGTTGGCGATGCTCTTTGCCTGGTTCATGAGTTCGAGCACGGTGATCGCCGAAAGCAGCGGCGTTTCCTTGAACATGGCGATGAAATAATTGGCGAGCGCCGGGATCATCGGCGGGATCGCCTGCGGCAGGATCACGTGGATCCAGGCCTGGCGCGTCGACAGATTGGTGGCCTTGGCCGCCTCCCATTGTCCGCGCGGCACGTTCTCGATGCCGGCGCGATAGACCTCGGCGGTGTAGGTCGCATAGTGAATGCCCATGCCGATGACGCCTGCGACCAGAGGCGACAGCCGGATGCCGATATCCGGCAGCACGTAGAAGATGAAGTAGAGCTGCACCAGCAATGGCGTGCCGCGGATGAATTCCGAGACGAAAGCGACCGTCCTGGAAATGCCGGCGGCCGGTGATCGCCGCGCAATGGCGAGCCCCAGGCCGGCGATCATGGCGACGGCAGCGCCGAGGATGGTGGCGAGAAGAGTGATCTTGAAGCCTTCGAGAAGGGTCGGCATGATCTGCCAGACGAAGTTCCAATCCCATTCCATCTGATCAGATCCTTATGCCGTCGAGGCTGCGTGCCATCCGCCGCTCCAGCCAGCGCATCGTCGCGGAGATCGCCGAGGCCATGAGAAAATAAAGGATGAGGATCGTCGCGAAGGGCACCAGCGTATTGCCGGTCTGCGCCCGCACCACCTGCGCCTGGAAGGTCATATCAGTCAGCGAGATCAGCGACACGACGGCCGTGCCCTTCAGGAGTTCGATCGCATTGTTGCAGAAGGTTGGCAGCATCAGCGGCAGCGCCTGCGGCAGGATGACGTGGCGCATGCGCTGGTATCGCGAAAGGTTGAGCGCGATGCAGGCTTCCGACTGTTCCCGCCCGACAGCCTTGACGGCGCCGCGCACCACTTCCGCCGCATAGGCGCCGACATTCAGCCCGAGCGCCAGCACGCCCGCCTGCAGCGGCGTCAGGGTCAAGCCCGCGAAAGGCAGCACGAAATAGACCCAGAAGAGCTGCACGAAGATCGAGGTGCCGCGGAAGAATTCGATATAGGCCGTCGCCAGAGCCCGCACGGCGAAGAAGCGCGACAACCGGCCAAGGCCCGCCAGGAAGGCCATCACCAGCGCCAGCGCAGACCCCATAATCGTCAGTTCGAGCGTCACCAGGGCGCCCTCAAGGATCAGTGTCAGATAGCCGGACCATACCGACATCGGCAACTCACTTCCTAAAGCATGTCGCGCAAAACTGTGCAGCGGTTTTGCGATAACGACATGCGTAAAAACAAGGACCTAAAGCGCGAGGAATGCATCTGAAAGATCGCGACGCGCTTTAGGAGATCGTTCGAGGGCGATCCGGCCATGCCTGGGGCATGGCCGGCTGCTTACCCTTGTTACTTCGCCGCGGCGCAGAGCTTGTCGCGGCTCGTCGACATCGCGGCCTTGGCCGAGAAGCCGTAGGGCTCGATGATCTTGGCGAATTCGCCGGACTCCTTCAGCTTCTTCAGCTCGACATCGAAGGCGTCGCGCAGCGCAACGTCCTGCTTGCGGAAGGCAGCGCCATCGCAATAGACTGGCGCATTGACGACGGGAGCGACGGTTTCGAGATTTGGATCCTTTGCCTTGTCCATCAGATCGTGGATCGACAGAACCGGCAGCGAATAGACGTCGATGCGGCCGTCCTGCAGCATCTTGATGCCGCTCTGGCCATCCGGAACGACGATGACGCGGTCACGCGGCACGCCGGCCTCGAGCGCCAGCTTCTCTTCGGTGCCGCCGCCCGGCGCGCCGATCTTGGCGTCCGGATTGTCGGCGATGTCCTTGTAGCTCGTCAGCTTCAGCGGGTTGCCCTTCTTGAGAGCGAAAGCTTCGGCATCGCAAAGGATCGGTTCGGAATAGGCGACGGCGTTGCAACGCTCGGGCTTCATGAAAAGGCCTGCGGTGATCGCGTCGTGGCGGCCGGCCTGCAGGCCGGGGATCATCGCACCATATTCCGAGATCGAGGCGACCACTTCCTTGACGCCCAGCTTTTCGAAGATTGCGCGCGCCACATCGGGTGCAGCGCCGGACACTTTGCCATCGGCTCCGACGGCGGTGAACGGCGGCTCGTTGGCGATGGCGATACGCGCAAAGCCTTGCTCCTTCAGCTGTTCGAGCTTGTCATCGGCGGCGGAGGCCGGGGCGGCCGCTGTGACCAGAAGCACCGACAGGCTGGCGGCGCTCAAAAGATATCTTGTTTTCATCGTTCCCAACTCCTCTGATTTTCCTTGAGTTTTGTTCTTGCGGGCAATGTCTGAGGTCAGACGCGGTGCCCCGCCGCAATGATCTTGCGCAGGAAAGTCTGCGTCCTCTCCTGCGTCGGATTGCGAAAGATGTCGCCCGGCTTGCCTTCCTCGACGATCTTGCCGCGATCGAAGAACAGCACACGGTCGGCGAAATCATGGGCAAAGCCCATCTCATGCGTGACGAGAAGCATGGTCATGTCGGTCTCGGAGGCGAGCCGCCGCATGACGTTCAGCACCTCCTCGACCAGCTCCGGATCGAGCGCCGACGTCACCTCGTCGAACAGCATGATCTTCGGCGACAGCGCCAGCGCCCTGGCAATCGCGACGCGCTGCTTCTGCCCGCCGGAAAGCTGCGCCGGGACACTTCTCGCCTTGTCGGCCAAGCCGACCATATCGAGAAGCTCCATCGCCCGCTTTTCGGCCACGGGCCGCTTGATGCCTTTCGTCAGCATCGGCGCCAGAGTCACGTTGTCGAGCACGCATTTATGCGGGAACAGATTGAAATGCTGAAAGACCATGCCGATCTTTTCGCGCATGCGGTGCAGATGCCGCTCATCGGCCGGCACCAGCCCGCTGCTACCAGGCATGTGGTAGAGCTGTTCGCCGTCGACCTCGATATGGCCACCGCTGATCGTCTCCAACGTCATCAGAATGCGCAGGATCGTCGTCTTGCCGGAGCCGGATGGCCCGATCAGCGCCAGCTTCTCGCCCGGCATGACATTCATCGACAGGCCGTCGAGCACGGTCAGCGGGCCGTATTTCTTGACGATGTTGTCGATGCGGATGATGGGCGGAAGCATTCATGTCTCTCCCTGTTGAGACAAGCAATGTCCTAACGATGACGGCCCATCAAAATCATGTCAATTCGTAAAATAATATCATGACAATTATTCTGCGCATGCTCAAACGCAAGGCATCTGCGTCAGATCGCAAGCAGCAGCTCCTCCGGGTTTCCTTGCGCCAATGAGGCGACGATGCCGAGCCCCGTCCGCAGCTCGGTTTCGGTTGTCGAGCCAAGCGAGATGCGCACGGCTGGCGTCCAGCCTTGATCGCCGGTGTGGAACGATTTGCCAGGCGCGATCGCCACGCCGCGCAGCCTTGCCTGCGATACGAAGCCGTCCTCAGTATGATTGCCGGAGAGCGGCAGCCAGACGTGCAGGCTTTGCGGATGCGCCCGGTACGGTAGGCCGGCCAGCATCTCCGCCGCGATCGCGTGCCGGCTCAAAAGGGCACGGCGCTGCCAGTTGACCAGCTCCATCGCCGTGCCGTCGCTGACCCAGCGGGTGGCGATCTCGGCCATGGCAGGCGTCGCCATCCAGTTGGAGACGAGATGCCGATTGGCGACGGCGGCAACATAGCGGTCGGGCGCGGTGAGATAACCGATCCGCAGGCCGGGAACAGTAATTTTCGTGAAGCTCGTGACGTAGAGTGTCCTCTCCGGCGCAAACGCGGCCACCGGCGGTGCACGACCCTCGACCATCGGGCCGAGAATGTCGTTTTCGATGATCGCGATATCATGTTTCGCAGCGACGGTGGCAAGCGCCTGCCTGCGCTCCGCGCTCATCAGCGCCGCCATCGGATTGATCACCGAGGGCTGCAGGAAAATGGCCCGGATCGGTCCCTTTCGACAGGCTTCGTCCAACGCTTCGGGGATCATGCCCTCCTCGTCGATCGCCAGCCCTTCGAGGTGCAGACCGAGATAGGTGGAGAGCGGAACCAGCGTATGATGGCTGATGGCTTCGGTCGCAACCGTCGAGCCGGGCGGGGCGACGCTCATCAGCGCCACCGTCATGCCCGATGTCGCACCGTTCGTCACGCTGATGTTCAGCGGCGATACCTCCAGCCCGCAGCGCGCCAGCCATTCCGTGGCGACCGCGCGGTGGCGCGGAAATACCATGTTCGGCCTGAACGAAAGCGCCGAGCTGGAAGGCAGGTTTTCCGAAAGCCAGCCGAAGGCCTGCCGCAGCCTTTCCAAATGGATCTGCTCGCAGACCGGCTTCAGGATCGACAGGTCGATCACCTCGCCCAGCCTTTCCGGCAGGTAGGGCGGTTCCGGCTCGCGCGGCCTGGTCTGGACGAAGCTGCCGCGTCCGATCTCGCCTGTTATCAGCCCCCGGCGGATCAGCTCGTCATAGGCGCGGCTGACCGTCTGCACGGAAAGATGCAGATCGTCCGCCAGCTTGCGATGCGGCGGCAATTGCGTGCCGTCGGAGAGCTTGCCGTCCGTGATCGCGCTTGCGATCTGTTCGGCAAGCGAGAGATAGGCCGGCCGGCGGAGTTGCGAGGGATCGGGGCGCCACTTTGTCATGATTTTAACACTGCTGAAAATCAGTTCAATTGACAATGCAAAAATGCGCTCCCATTGTCTTTTCCCTGCGTTTGAAATGATTTCTTCTAAAGAAGGCACCATGAAGCTCGACGCCATCGACCTGCGCATTCTCGACGCCGTCCAGCGCGACGGCCGTATCACCAAACTGGCGCTGGCCGAAAAGGCCGGACTGTCGCCGACGCCGTGCTGGATGCGGCTGCGCAAGCTCGAAAAGGCGGGTGTCATCACCGGCTATCACGCGCGCATCGCGCCGCGGCGGATCGCACCGGTCGCCAGCGTGATGATGGAAGTGACGCTCGCCAACCATCGCCAGGCGGATTTCGAGCGTTTCGAGCGCGCCGTGACCGCAATCCCGGAGATCGTCGCCTGCTGGTCGGTCGGCGGCGGCGTCGATTACATAGTGAAGATCATCGCGCCCGATATCGATGCCTATCAGCGGCTGGTCGACGGGCTTCTCGACCGCGAACTGGGCATCGACCGCTACTTCACCTACATCGTGACCAAGACGGTCAAGGAGGACACCGTCCTTCCGGTCTCTTCCTTCACTGCCACCGGTGAAGAACCGAGCGCGCTGTAGACAATCTCTCTGCCAGGCCGCCGTCATTTAGACCATCTCTCTCTTTTTGCATCCGCCAACAGACAATCTCTCGCCCGCTCCCGTGGAAGACTGACGTCAACCGCCACGAGGAGACTGGACATGACCGCCGTTTTTGCCCGCCCTGCCTATCATGACGCGCTGTCGCGGCTTGGCGACCGTCATCTCCTGCGCGATCTGGCCTATGTCGGCGGCCGGTGGATCGCCGGCAAATCAGGGAAAAGTTTCGAGGTCACGGATCCCGCTTCTTCGGCGACGCTGGCCTGGGTTGCAAGGCTTGGCGCGGATGAGACGGCGGTGGCGATCGATGCGGCGTCGGAGGCTTTCGCCAGCTGGCGCGCAATGCTGCCGCAGAGCCGCGCGGCGATCCTGCGCAAATGGTTTGAGCTGATGCTTGCGGCCAAGGAGGATCTGGCACTGATCATGACGCTCGAACAGGGCAAGCCGCTTGCGGAATCGCGCGGCGAGATCGATTACGCCGCCTCCTTCGTCGAATGGTATGCCGAGGAAGGCAAGCGGCTGAACGCCGAGAGCGTCACCAGCCATCTGCCCGGCGCGGAAATGATCGTCCGGCGCGAGGCGCTCGGCGTCGTCGGCATCGTCACGCCCTGGAACTTCCCCTCTGCCATGCTCACCCGAAAGGCTGCTGCAGCGCTGGCCGCCGGCTGCACGGTCGTCGCCCACCCCTCCTCCGAAACGCCGCTTTCGGCACTGGCGCTTGCCGAGCTCGGCGAACGGGCCGGCATTCCCGCCGGCGTCTTCAACGTGGTCACCGGCAATGCCGCAACGATCGTCGGACGGATGTGCGCCGATGTCCGCGTGCGTGCCATGAGCTTCACCGGCTCCACCGGAATCGGACGGCTGATCGCCGCCCAATGCGCACCGACCTTGAAGCAATTGGTGATGGAACTCGGCGGCCACGCCCCGCTGATCATCTTCGATGACGCCGATATATCAAAGGCGGTCGAGATCGCCGTCAACGCCAAGTTTGCCACATCCGGCCAGGATTGCCTCGCCGCCAACCGGATCTTCGTCCAGCGGCGGATCGCCGATGGCTTTGCCAAGGCCTTCGCAGACCGCATTGCCGAACTGAAAGTTGGTCCGGGGCTCGAGGATGGCGCCGAGATCGGACCGCTGATGCATGAACGCGCCGTCGCCAAGGTCGAGGGACAGGTCGCCGACGCGCTGGCGCATGGCGCACGGCTCGTCACCGGCGGCAGGCGCCACAAGGCCGGCCGGCTTTTCTATGAGCCGACGTTGCTGACCGATGTGCCGGCGGATGCGCTGATCATGCGCGAAGAGACCTTCGGGCCTGTTGCGGCGGTTACCACTTTCGACACTGAAGACGAGGTCATCGCCCGCGCCAACGATACCGAATATGGTCTTGTCGCCTATATCGTCACGGAGAACGGCGCCCGCCAGATGCGGCTCGGCCGCGCGCTGGAATACGGCATGGTCGCCGTCAACCGCGTAAAAATCACCGGCGCTCCCATTCCCTTCGGCGGTTGGAAGCAGTCCGGCCTCGGCCGCGAGGGTTCACGCCATGGGCTCGAGGCCTTCACCGAGCTCAAATATCTCTGCATCGATACGGCCGCCTGACCCCATTTCAAGTGAGACCCCATTTTCAAGAAAGAGGCTACGACATGCTCGACAGAAGCAACGAACTCACCGCCTGGGACCGCGATCACTTCTTCCACCCCTCGACCCATATGGGTGGGCATGCCCGCGGCGAGACGCCGACCCGCGTCGTCGCCGGCGGCGAAGGCGTCTACATCACCGACACGACAGGTCGCAAAAGCCTCGACGCCTTTGCCGGCCTCTATTGCGTCAATGTCGGCTACGGTCGCCAGAAGATCGCCGACGCGATCGCCGAACAGGCGAAGAACCTCGCCTATTACCATGCCTATGTCGGCCACGGCACGGAAGCCTCGATTACGCTGTCGAAGATGATCATCGACCGCGCCGCCCCCGCCGGCATGAGCCGCGTCTATTTCGGTCTCTCCGGCTCGGACGCCAACGAGACCAACATCAAACTCATCTGGTACTACAACAACATCCTCGGCCGTCCGGAAAAGAAGAAGATCATCTCACGCTGGCGCGGTTATCACGGCTCCGGCGTCATGACCGGCAGCCTCACGGGCTTGGCACTCTTTCACAACGCTTTCGATCTGCCGCGGGCACCGGTGCTGCACACCGAAGCACCCTATTATTTCCGCCGCCCCGACCGGTCGATGAGCGAGGAGCAATTCTCGCAATATTGCGCCGACAAGCTCGAGGAGATGATCATCGCCGAAGGCCCGGAAACGATCGCCGCCTTCATCGGCGAACCCATCCTCGGCACCGGCGGTATCGTACCGCCGCCGAAAACCTACTGGCAGAAGATCCAAGCCGTGCTCGACAAATATGACATCCTGCTCGTCGCCGATGAAGTCGTCACCGGCTTCGGCCGTCTCGGCACGATGTTCGGCTCGGATCACTACGGCATGAAGCCGGACCTGATCACCATCGCCAAGGGCCTGACCTCGGCCTACGCTCCCCTTTCCGGCACAATCGTTTCGAACAAGATGTGGCAAGTCCTGGTGCAGGGTTCCGATCAGCTCGGCGCGATCGGGCACGGCTGGACCTATTCCGCCCATCCGATCTGTGCTGCCGCAGGCATTGCCAATCTCGAACTGATTGATGAACTCGGCATTGTCGAGAATGCGGGTGCGACCGGCGCCTATTTCCGATCGGAACTCGCAAAAGCCGTCGGCGGCCACCGAAACGTCGGCGAAGTCCGCGGCGACGGGCTGATGGCGGCCGTCGAATTCGTCGAGGACAAGGACGACCGAAGGTTCTTCGATGCCGGCCGCAAGATCGGCCCGCAGGTTGCTTCCGCCCTCCTCGAACGCGGCGTCATCGGCCGCGCCATGCCGCAGGGCGATATCCTCGGCTTCGCTCCGCCGCTCTGCCTGACTCGCGAAGAGGCCGACATTGTGGTCAAGGCCGCGGCGGATGCGATCGAAACCGTCTTCAAGAACATCTGAGGGAGAAGAGCGGCATGACGATCCCGGAAACGATGGCGGCCGTATTGCTCACCGGCCATGGCGGGCTGGACAAGCTCGTCTATGACAGGGAGGTCCCAGTCCCGAGACCCGCGGACGGCGAGGTTCTGATCCGCGTCACGGCCTGCGGCATGAACAATACCGACGTCTGGGTCCGCCAAGGCGCCTACGGCACCGAGGACGATCCCTCCGCCGTCTCCACATGGCGCAGGCAAGGCAATACGCTGACATTCCCGCGCATTCAGGGCACCGATACGGTCGGCCATATCGTCGCCGTCGGCGCCGGCGTTAATCCGGTGCGCGTCGGCGAACGCGTCATGGTCGACTTCTCGATCTATAACCGCGACGACGACAGCCTCGCCGACATCGATTATATGGGCCATGGCCGCGACGGCGGTTATGCCGAGTACATGACACTGCCGGCCGAGAACGCGCATGTCGTCGCAACTGATCTGACCGACGTCGAACTCGCCACCTTCTGCTGCGCCTATCTGACCGGCGAGCGCATGCTGGAACGGGCAAGGCTTATCGCCGGTGAACGCGTCCTCGTGACCGGCGCCTCGGGCGGCGTCGGCTCGGCGATCATCCAGCTCGCGCGCGCTCGCGGCGCCATCCCGGTCGCAGTCGCAGGTCCCGGCAAGGAGGCGGCGATGCTCGATATCGGCGCCGAGGCGGTCGTGACCCGCGGCAAGGGCGATCTCGTCGAAGCCGTCCATTCCGCCAGCCGTGGCCAGCCGATCGATGTCGTCGCCGATCTCGTCGGCGGGCCGCTATTCAACGATCTTCTGAAGATCCTGCGCCCCGAAGGCCGCTACACGACGGCCGGCGCCATCGCCGGCCCGGTCGTCCAGCTCGATTTGCGGACCATGTATCTGAAGCAGCTGGAGCTGCACGGCTCGAGCCAGGGAAGCCGCGCCGACTTCCGCCGGATCGTCGGCTATATCGAAAGGCGTAAGATCCGGCCTCTCGTTGGCGGCGTCTATACGCTATCGGAATTCCACCGCGCGCAGACGGACTTCATGGCGAAGAACTTCGTCGGCAAATTGGTCGTGGTTCCCGACGAGAGATGATCTGCATCGCCCCGCAGACGAACCTTATCGGGTTTGCGGCGTTTCCCGGCCATGAAAAACCCGTATGATTACGGCGAGCACTCGCTGCGCCGGATGATGGAAGGCTTCCTTTCATCATTGACGGAGGCGCAGCGATCCGTCGCGCGGCAGGGCCACTGATGTCAGCTTCCAATGCCACGAGATACCCCACCTCTTCCGAACTCGAAAGAATTCGCCGCGCTGCCCGTATCGCTCGGCTTATGGACACCGCCATCCGCCTGCCCGTCATCGGTGTGAGGATCGGCGCCGACTCTGTGCTCGGCCTCCTTCCGGCCGTCGGCGACGTTGCCACGTCACTCATCGGTCTCTACATCCTCAATGAGGCGCGGCGTCTCGGCATTCCCAACGACAAGCTTGCACGCATGGCTGTCAATCTCGGCATCGATGCGGCCGGCGGTTCGGTTCCATTGCTCGGCGATCTCTTCGACGTCTACTTCAAATCGCATCGCCGCAACGTCGGCATCATCCTCGAGCACTTTGGGATCAGCGAAGATGAGCTTAACCAGCGAACTTGATAGGGTTATCGTGTTTTGCAATTCCCCTGCCGAGGAACCTGTGTGAGGGCGGTCTAAAGCTCGGTCAGAGCGCCGGCCGTCTTCACTGCGTGATCAAGGACGAATTGCAGCTTGGCAGCGTGGCCGAAGCCAGGCTCATCCGGCTGCCCCTTTTGCACGGCATTTGCAAAACGCTGGAAATTGGTGATAACCGGTTCGACCTCGATATTACGCCAGATTGCCTTGTCGGCATCGGGACCTTCACAGGCCCTGAGCGTCGAACCTTCAGGCGTATGCAACACCTCCAGCGCGCCCTTGTCGCCATGCAGGCGCAGGCGCAATTCGTTCAGATGGCCAGTCGCCCAGCGCGTTGCGTGGATGACGCCGGCCGCCCCGTTTTCGAGTTCAGCCATCATCAGGAAACTGTCGTTCGCGTCGAGATCATACTCGCCGATCCGGTTCCCGGGGCTCTTGTCGAACACCTTGAGATGCGATGCTGCTGCCTTAACGTCACTTCCGGCGGCAAAAACCGCGAAGTCGAGAATATGGATACCGACATCGCCCAGCACGCCATTGGAGCCGTGCTTTGTCGACAGCCGCCAAAGCCATTGCGATTCCTTGGTCCAGTCGCCCCACGCCTTTGAGACCAGCCAGCTCTGGAGATAGGACGCTTCGAAGTGGCGGATCGCGCCGAGGCGTCCGTCCAGCACCATCTTACGCGCTGCTTGCAGCGGCGCCACATTACGATAGGTAAGGTTTACCATCGTGACCTTGCCGGACGCAGCGGCGGCGTCGGCCATCTCTTTGGCTTCGCGGTAATTAACCGCCAGCGGCTTCTCGCAGAGGACATGCTTTCCGGCG
Organism: Rhizobium aouanii; assembly: GCF_037002925.1. Classification (NCBI taxonomy): domain Bacteria; kingdom Pseudomonadati; phylum Pseudomonadota; class Alphaproteobacteria; order Hyphomicrobiales; family Rhizobiaceae; genus Rhizobium; species Rhizobium aouanii. The sequence goes on along the minus strand of NZ_JBAMYD010000005.1, from coordinate 178,788 downwards.
CCGAGTATCTTCATTGTCGTGGAATAATGCGCGCGATCCGGCGTGACATTGGTCACGGCGTCAAACTCTCCCCAGGCAAGGGCGTCATCGAGCGACGTGAAAGTAAGTGGGATACCATGCCTCAGCGCGAAGGCCCGCAGCCGGACCTCGTCCGTATCGACAGCAGCAACAATTTTTACGTCGGCAATTTCGGAAAAATTCATGGCATGGGTGTTTGCCCATCCTCCGGTTCCGAGAATGATCAAGCGCATCTTTGTCCTCATGGTCGTTTATCGAACTGTTAGCAGCAAAATGATCGTCTTTCACAAGCACCAGACGCCCTTGCAGATAGCGCCCGTCTGTCATGGTCTCCACCCTCAAGGAAGGTGTTTCAGTTCCTCAGCGGTAACCGGCTTCGCCGGCCTGATGCAGACCCGGGCCACGTTCGACGACCGGCTCCAGTGCCTTTTCTACCCGCACATTTGGAGCGTCGGTGATACCAGTCAACGACCCCTCAGGCTTATAGGCCCACTTCACGCCGTTGATCAGCACCTTCTGGACATTGACGTCATGATAGGTCGGATAGGTCTCGTGGCCCGGGCGGAAATAGAAGATGTTGCCGGCGCCGCGGCGCCAGGTCAGGCCCGAGCGGAACACTTCGCCGCCCTGGAACCAGGAGATGAAGACCGTTTCGAGCGGTTCCGGCACCGAAAACTGCTCGCCGTACATTTCCTCGTTCGCAAGCTCGAAATGTTCGCCGATACCGGCAGCGATCGGATGGCGCTGGTTGATCGTCCACAGACGCTCGCGCTCACCCGCCTCGCGCCATTTCAGCGCGCAGGGCGTGCCCATCAGCCGCTTGAAGATCTTGGAGAAATGGCCCGAATGCAGCACCAGCAGGCCCATGCCTTCCCAGACGCGCTTGGCAACCCGCTCGACGACGACGTCGGAGACTGCGCCGTGATCCTTGTGCCCCCACCAGGTCAAGACGTCGGTCTCAGTAAGACGGGCTTCGCTGAGGCCGTGTTCCGGCTCCTGCAGCGTCGCCGTCGTCGCCGAGATACTTGGATCGGTGTTCAGCGCATTGGCGATCGTCGTGTGCATGCCTTCGGGATAGATCCCCCGGACGATCTCATTGGTATTCTCGTGGATGTTCTCACCCCACACAACGGTGCGAATTGTCACGTCGTTCTCTCCTTAGTTAAAAAACGGATCGAGCCCTGGGAGGAACATCGACCCTGGGAAAATCAGGCAGCCCGCATGGATGCTCGCTCAAGCGCCCGGCCCGACCGGTCGAAACGGTGAACGTGGCCGGCAAGCGGCGCAAGGCCAAGTGTTTGGCCGGGCGGGTGGCGGGAGACACCGGCTTCCCGCACGATGAACGGCTCGTCCGCCCCGATATCCAAATAGACGAAGCTATCAGCGCCGAGGATTTCCGAATGGATGACCGTGCCGCTCCAAACGGGTGACTCGAGCGTGATGCGAACATGCTCTGCGCGCACGCCAATCGTATGGCTATCATAGGGTTGCGCCAGCCCGCCCGAGAGGAAATTCATTTTCGGCGAACCGATGAAGCCGGCAACGAAGACCGAATTTGGGCTTTCGTAAAGTTCCAGCGGCGTGCCGATCTGCTCGACGACGCCGTCCCTTAAGACGCAGATCCGATCGGCGAGTGTCATGGCCTCGACCTGGTCATGGGTCACATAGATCATCGTCGTGTTGTGCATGCTGCGATGAAGCTTCGCGATTTCCAGCCTCGTCGCGACGCGAAGCGCCGCATCGAGGTTGGACAGCGGCTCGTCGAACAGAAAGACCTTGGGATCGCGTACGATCGCCCGGCCGATTGCGACGCGCTGACGCTGCCCGCCGGAAAGCTGTCGCGGCAAGCGGTCTAAGTAGGGGGAGAGCTGCAGCATGCCGGCAGCCTGTTCAACGCGCTGGCGGCATTCGTCTCTGGTGCTCCCGGAAAGTTTCATGCCGAAAGCCATGTTGTCGAAGACCGTCATATGCGGATAGAGCGCGTAGGACTGGAACACCATGGCGATCCCTCTCTTCGACGGCGCGTGCTGGTTCACTGTCTTGTTGTCGAAGGAGAGGGTTCCCGACGTGATGTCCTCGAGCCCGGAGATAAGCCGCAGCAGCGTGGACTTGCCACATCCCGACGGCCCCACGAACACCATGAACTCGCCCCGGCGGATGTCCATCGTCACGCCTTTGATCACCTCGAAAGCGCCGAAGCTCTTGCGGATATTCTCCAGTCGGATTTCTGCCATGTCCTACTCCCTCAACCCTTGACGCCGCCGGCGGTCAGCCCGGAAATGATCCGGCGCTGGAATATCAAAACAAGCACGACGACCGGCACGGTGACGATCACTGAAGCCGCCATGATGTTGCCCCAGGGGATCTCGAATTCGCTGTTGCCCGAAAGCAGGGCGATCGCAACCGGGACGGTTCGCTGCGTATCCGACGATGTGAACGTCAGCGCGAAAAGAAACTCGTTCCAGGCGGTGATGAAGGCGAGCAGTCCGGTTGTTACCAGCGCCGGCCACATCAACGGCATGAACACCTGGGTGATGATGACCCATGGTGAGGCGCCGTCGACGATCGCCGCCTCCTCGATCTCGATCGGCAATTCCCGCATAAAGGTCGTCAGCACCCAGACGGTGAAGGGGAGCGTGAAGATCATGTAGGAAAAGATCAGCGCGAAGGGCGTGTTGAAGATGCCGATCCAGCGGATGAGTTCGAAGAGACCCGCAAGAACGGCAATCTGCGGAAACATCGACACCGAGAGGATGGTCAACATCAACAGTGCCCGCCCGCGGAAATGCACTCGGGCCAAAGCGAAGGAAGCGGTGATCGAAAGTAGCAGCGATGCTGAAACCACGACGCAGGCGATCATCGCGGAATTCGCCAGACTGCGGACGAAACCGCCCTGGCCCATCACGGAAGTGTAGTTGCCGAAGGAGATTGAGGTCGGCCAATAATCGACTTTGAAAAGGGCCGTGCCGGTCTTCAGGCTCGTGAGGATTGCATAGTAGAACGGAAATACCGCAATGATGACGATGATCGTGACGAGCAGGTAGAAGAGCGTATTCTTGGCGATCGAAAGCAGCATCAACGTTCCTCCCCGCCGAGCTTGACGCGACCGAGCCAGATATAAAGGACGGTTACGGAGGCAATGATGAGGAAAAGCACCGTCGACGCGGTGGCGCCGTAGGCGAATTTGTCGAAGTCGAACAGGTTCTCGCGCGCCATGACCGACATGGTCTTCGTCTGCGCATTGTTGGGCGTCAGAACATAGATCAGGTCGAAGATGCGCATCGCATCCAGCATCCGGAAGATCACGGCAACCATGATGGCCGGTCGGATCAGCGGCAGCGTCAGACGCCAGAAAACCTTGACCGGATTGACGCCGTCGATCTTGGCAGCCTCATAGATGTCCCCCGGAACCATCTGTAGTCCCGCAAGAATCAGAAGCGCCATGAAGGGCGTCGTCTTCCAGACATCGACGATCAGCACTGCGATCATCGCCGTTTCCAGATTGGCGGTCCAGGCAATCTTCTCGCTGATAAGACCGAAGCCAAGCAGAATATCGTTCAGAATGCCAAACTGATCATTGAGCATCCAGGCCCACATCTTTGCCGAGACGATTGTTGGGATCGCCCAAGGGATGAGGATTGCGGCCCGTACGATCCCACGCCCGACGAACCGTGCGTTCAGCACCAAGGCGACGATCAGCCCGAGCACGGTCTCGATTACCACCGAAAGGACGGTAAACTTGGCAGTGTTCCAGACGGCATTCCACCAGACCGGATCGGCAAGCAGCCCGCGATAGACGGTCCTTCCGCTCTTCAGCGTCACCCACGACAAATAATTGTCAAAGCCGACGAACTGCGCATTGCCAAGGTCGTTCAGCGACGCATTCGTAAAACTGAAATAGATCGTTCTGAACAGCGGCCAGCCAGCGACGATTGCCAGGATCAACAGCGTCGGCGCCAGAAACATCCATGCCGATCGAATGCGCTCGGACCGCAACTCCGTGGTGGCTCTGAAATGGGAAACCCTGGGCTTGACTGCTTGTGGAACTACGATTTCGCTCATGAAACGTCTATCCCTCGTTAGCGCGTCCGAAGACCAGACCGGCGGCCTGACAGCCGCCGGTCGGAATATTCACCAAGCGTCGCCTTTGAGGGTCGTGAGGTCGGCTTCGAGAAGCTCGAGGTTCTCGGCACCCGAGCCGCTGCCGGACAGGGTGTTGTGCACTGCCGTCCAGAACTTCGACGACACTTCGTTGTACTTCACTTTGGCCGTTGCCGAAGGGCGCGGCACGGCGTCCTGGAAAATGGGTTTCCAGCTCGGCATGAAGGGCTGTGCGGCGGCAATGTCCTTGTCGTCATAAAGGTCGGTCAGCGTCGGCAGGTTGGATAGTTCGACGGCACGCGCCTTTTGGACGTCCTTCGACGCCAGGAATTTTACGAGCGCGATGGCTGCGTCCTGCTTTTCTGAGTATTTCGAAACCGCCAGATTCCAGCCGCCAAGCGTCGAGGACGGCTTATCGCCCGCGGCCGCGACCGGCAGCGTCATGACGTCGAACTTACCCTTCACGGCGCTGTCTGCGCCATTGCCGAGGGCATAGGCATAAGGCCAGTTGCGCATGAAGACGGCGTTGCCGGTCTGCCAGACGCCGCGCGATTCTTCTTCCTGATAGGCGAGCACGCCGGGGGGCGAGATCGTGCCGATCCAGCCCTTGGCCCGGTCAACCGCAGCTGCTGCCTTTTCGTTGTTGATCGAGATCGTGCCGTCCGGCTCGACGATCTGGCCGCCGCCCGAAGACTTCACCCATTCCAGTGCGTTGCAGGTCAGCCCCTCATAGGAGTTGCCCTGGAACACATAGCCCCAGAGGTCCTTCTGTCCGGCCTCGCGTTCTTTGTCCTGGACCTCCTTGGCGGTTGCGGCCATCTCGTCCCAGGTCTTCGGCGGCTGCTTGCCGTATTTCTCGAGCAGGTCCTTCCGGTAAAACAGTGCCGGCGCATCGGTAAACAACGGCAGCGCCACAAGCCTGCCATTAACGGTCTGAGACGCGACGATCGACGGGAAGAACTGGCCGACCACGTCCTTGGCTGCCTCCTTCAGATCGACGAACTGGTCGGCAAGCTGCGGTGCCCAGATGACATCGGTCTGATAGACATCGATGTCCTTGTTTCCCGCGGCAAGCCATAGGCGATATTGCGAAAATTGCTCGCTGCTCGATGACGGCATGGTCACGAGCTTGACCTGATTGCCGGTATTTTTCTCGAAAATAGCCAGATGCTTGCGCAAGAATTCGACGTTTTTTCCCGTGGTGTTGGCGGCAAAGGAAATTTCGGCGGCACGGATCGGACCGGCGGCCGCGATGGCGATTCCGAGCGCGGACAAGCCTAAAGCAAATTTTTTCATGATCTCCTCCCAGAAATTGAAATCGATTTGGCCAAGAGAACATTGCAGAAGGCTTCGACGGCGTCAAGTCGCCAAACGGGCGCTGCGAAGTTGTGCCGATCGGCATCCAACCACGCAGTCTACAACTTTTAAGGCAATTTCTGGCTCATCCAGGAGGCTTCTGAGTCGACGAAATTGAAATCGATTTCAACCCCAGTCGAATTAGGCACTTGCCCGTTGCGCATCGCCAACGCATCGTCCATTGATTGCCGGGACAAAGAAGACATCCGATGAAACTTCGCGAATTTGCAAAGCAGCTGGGACTTTCTCCGACGACGGTCAGCCGCGCGCTCAGCGGCTACCCAGAGGTGAGCGAAGCCACGCGTGCCCGGGTTGCAAGCGAAGCAATGCGCCTTGGCTACCGCCCCGATATCAATGCCGTGCGGCTAAAGACCGGGAGAGCCGGAGCGATAGGCGTCATGATGGCGCGGTCGGGAGAAATCCATTTCGCCGAATTCATGTCGGGTATGGCACAGCGCCTGGAAACGGCCGATACCGATATTCTGATCACGCCTATTACCGCACACAATGATGAGGACGAGATGCAGGCCTACCGACGCCTGGTTGAAAGCCGCCGGGTGGATGCGGTGATCATTCATTCGCCTCGCCCCAAGGACCCGCGGATCGAGCTGCTGAACAGCTTGGGCCTGCCTTTCCTGGTTCACGGCCGCTCGGAGACCGAGCACATTCACGCCTGGCTCGACATTGATAATGAAAATGCCGTGCGTAGAACCACCGAACACCTGATCGATCTCGGGCACCGACGCATTGCCATGATCAATGGCCTGCGGGGCAAGACGTATTCAATCCATCGCGAACAGGGTTTTCGGATTGCCCATCAGGAGCGTGGGCTCGTCGCCGATCCCAACCTGATGGTCTGCGATAAATTCTCCGACGAGAGCGGCTTTCGTCATGCCCGCTCTTTTCTGGAGCGCGCGAATGCGCCGACCGCCATCGTCGCCGGTTCCACGATGACGGCGCTTGGTGTTTACCGTGCCGTCCGTTCGCTTGGGATGACGGTGGGTCAGGATGTGTCGGTTATCGCCCATGACGACGTTTTCCCTTATCTGACGGCAGAAAACATGGCGCCGTCGCTCTCGACAACACGATCGTCCATGCGTGCCGCGGGCACGCGCTGCGCTGAGCTAACGCTACAGCTTATCGCTGGACGTGCCGTGGATGAGGTCCACGAATTGTGGCCAGTCGAACTGATCCTGAGGGAAAGTACCGCCCCGCCGCCCTGACCGAGAGCAACCTCTCGATACGGAAAGGGGACCTTGCGCTAGCGCGTTTACCGGCGCACGCAGGATCGGCCTGCTTTTCTAAAGCTGATCGATCGCAGGAACCTTGCCGCTCAGAAACGCCAGAGCCGCTGCGCCGACAAGGCCCGAGTTCTGATCCAACGCCGCCAGCATTACCCTGACATCCTTGAATGCCGGCATTGCCCATTGCGTGATGTAGGCTTGAATGCCCGGCTGCAGCCGGTCGAACTCATGGGAAAGCCCGCCTCCCATCACGATGATATCGGGACTGAAGATATGGATCAGGCTGGTGAAACCGCGACCGAGAATTTCCGCTTCCTCATCAATCAGTTGATTTGCGAGCCGATCGCCATCTCTTGCGGCTGCGAAAACGCTGCGGCTGTCGATGGCGCCGCCATCGCTGCCGATCGTCGTCCCGCTTGATTCCATCGCCCTCATTTGGGCGCGGCGCGCAAAAGCTGTTCCGGATCCGTAGGCCTCGAAACAACCTCTGTTGCCGCAGGGGCAAAGCTCTCCGTTCGGCACGACCGACATGTGCCCGACATGGGCTGCCATGCCTTTGCGGCCGCGCACGACGCGACCATCCGACACAACGCCACCGCCAATGCCGGTGCTCACGGTGACATAGACCAGATTATCGAACCCCTTGCCGGCTCCGAACTGCCACTCGCCGATGGCAGCGGCAATAGCATCGTTCTCGAGGTCGACCGGAAACGGAAACCGCTTCTGCAATTCCGCCTTCAGCGGAAAATCGACAAAGCCGGAGAGGGTCGGGATATGCGAGGCGATACCAGCGACCGTATCGAGCGGGCCTGGAGCGGATACGCCGACGCCCACCACAGAAGCAGGGTTCGATGCTGCAAGCAGTCCATCGGTCAATCCGCAAATCTGGTCGAGCACGCGGGCGGGGCCTGCCAGCGCATCCGTTGATTCCGCTGCACGCGCCAGAATCCTGCCCTGCTCGTCGACGAGGGCAGCGCGCACCTGCGTCCCGCCGAGGTCGATTCCAATGGCAATCTGCTGCATGTGAAGACCATGAGTTAGAGTGCGCGCACCCATGCCATCCGCTCGTCGAGCGACGGCGCATTGAAAGCCAGGGAACCGAGGACAACCGTTTCCGCACCCGACTGGCGCAGAAGCGGCACGGTGTGTTCGCGAATACCGCCGTCGGCGGCCAGCACGATCCGATGAGCCGCACCGCAGCCGGCGATGATCTGCTTTGCCTTCTGAAGCCGCGCTCCGGCCTTCTCGTCGAGGCCCTGGCCCTTCACGCCGATCGCCGTACCGAGCAGCGTCACAAAGCGCAGCCGGGAAGCGTATTTCTCGACGCGTTCGACAGGGGTATCGACCTTCAGCACCATGCCGGCGGCCACGCCGCGGCGATCGAGAAGATCGAGAGCCTCAGCGGCAACACTTTCGTTTTCAACATGAAGACTGATCAGATCGCTGCCCGCATCGGCGAACTGCTCGATCTGCGACAGGAGGATGCTGTCGGCGACCATCAGGTGAACATGGATTGGGCGCGCGGACACTTTGCGCACACCGGCAACAAGATCAGGGAAAAACAACATTGCCGGGGCGAAATGGCCATCGGCGACATCGATGTGGAGGACGTCGACGTGAGGATCGACACGCGCGAGATCATCCGCCAGATGCACGAGATCGGCCGACCAGACGGAGAATTCGGCAATCAGACGATCTTTCGGAAGATCGGCGATCCAGGTCTTGGAGGGGGTCGTCATTGTTTCAGAGCTCCTTCAGAAAATTGCCCATGGCAAGCCGGAAGTCGGCGACGTATTGCGCACGGCTCTCGGTCTTCGATGTGATCTGTACGAAGCGCGCGCCGGCAATCCGCTCGGCCAGAGCACGCGCATGGCTGAGAGGATGAATGCTGTCCCGATCATGGCCGATGATGAGCGTCGGCACGGTAAGATTGCCGACCTCCTCGTCGGTCACATCAGGACCGTCATTTGAGATCCGGGTGAGCAGTTCGGCGGTCACATCCAAAGGCGTGCGGGAGAAAAAGCCGGCAAGCGAGGCCAGATTGTCCGGCGCCTCGGCGGCGAGCCGCACGCCAATCGGCCCGGCGAGGAATGCGGTCTTTGCCTCGCCCAGTGGCAGAGTTTTCAAAAGATGCCCGACTTCGGCGTTGGGTGCCATATTTTCCGGCGCGGATGCCGTCAGCCAGGCCGGCCTTGCGATGATCAGAGCCTTGACAAGCTCCGGCCGCTTGATCGCGAGACGCAAGGCGATCGCCGCGCCCATCGAGATGCCGCCGATCGCGATCGGCGGCGTAAGGTTTTTTTCGATATAGGCGGCGATATCATCGCAGAAGGTCGCGATCGACAGCTGCTCCGTATTGCCGGCTTGGGAATGGCCGTGGCCCCGAGCTTCGATCGTGACCCGGCGAAAACCCGCTTCGAGCGGAAAGACCTCGTCGGTCTGGGCCGCGTCTCCGCATAAGCCATGCTGGAATATGACGGACGCGCCCTCGCCCGCCACATCCACATTGAGAATGGTCCCGTCGCTGGTTTCGAACGGTTGCGCCCGTCTCATCTGCCAGCCTCCGCAAGATTACCGTCGAGGCTATTCTTCAGGAAGGTTGCCACACCGGCCGCCTCCGAAGGCGAAAGGCCATGCGTGACGAGACTGCCCTTGAAGCCGATCGCCTCGAGACGGCCGAGATAATGCGCGTAGTCGAGCACACCCTTGCCGGCGGTCGCGAAACTACCGTCCGGATTGCGATCTTTCGCATGCGCCATGACGATCCGATCGGCCAGAAGGTCGATGGCGGAAGAGACAATGCTCCGCTGCTCATCCAGCGTCGCGACCTCGAAGAGATTGGCCGGATCGAGCACGATCTTGATCCGGGGGCTCTTCAGTGCCGCGATCAGCCGATAGGCTTTCTCAGCCGAGTTGACGACATTGGCAAGCTCGGGCTCGATGCCGAGATCCACATCGTAGCGCTCGGCGATCTCGATGGCCGCCCCCATGGCCTCGAGGAGATCCCGCCAGGCCTCCGGCGTGTCGTTGTCGGCATGCGCCTTCCACTGATCGATGGGGTCGCGTGTGCCGGTGCAGAGCGTGATCAAGGCGGTCGACATGCCGGTGCAGCGCTCGGCCAGAGTCGCGAGGTTACGAAGGCCGGCCTCGCGCACGGCGGGATCCGGATGGATCATGTTGAAGGTGCCGGAAACGGCAACGATCTCGACGCCGCTCTCGCACGCCGCTTCGGCAACCGAGCGGGCCTGCGCTTCCGTGATGATCTCCGGCATCGGCGAAAGGCCCGAGCAGGCCATATTGTATTGTGCGCAGGTGAACCCGGCGCCAGCGACCGAGTTGAGAACGGTCAAGGGTTCCGTTCCCTCGAATGTCTTTGCAAAGATGCCGAGCTTCATCACACGCCACCCGTGACGTCGGATAGCGCAACCGCCTTGCCGCTTTCGACGGAGCGCGCAACGGCGACCATGGCGCGGACCGATGCCAGGCCATCATCGATGTCGGCGCCTTCCATTACCGCGCCATCCAGAATAGTGCGGGCGAAGCCTTCGACCTGACGGCGGTAGAAATGGCCGTCGGCACCGAGAACGCGATGCGTGGCGCCGTCGGCCTCTCGGAAAATGTCCACCTCGCTGGTCTTGTAGTACCATGGGTTATAGGTCTTGCCCAAAATGCTGCCGTTCTTGCCGTAGATCTGAAAGCCTTCGTGCCAGTCCATGCGCACCTGGACGGTGAGATCGAGATGGCCGAGCGTGCCGGAGGCAAATTCCACGTCCACGAACCAGCACCAGATACCGGCTCGCTCGGACAGACGAGCGTCGACGGAAACGATGTCGCCGGCGAAATAACGTGCCGTGTCGATCAGATGGCAACCGTGCGCAAGCATATAGTAGCGCCGCAGGTCGGCTTTCGGATTGGCGGAGGGCTTCTTCGCATTGGCGCTGGTGACGATCAGCGGTTGGACCGCATCGGTCATCGGATAGCGGTGCGTGCTGTCGCAATACCATGCTTTGAGAGCGACCATCTCGCCCATTTCATCGCGGATGAAGGATTTGGCAGCTTGGAGCCCCGCGTCGAAACGCTTCATGTGTCCGACCTGGAACACCTTTCCCGACTTGTCGACTGCGGCCTTCAGTTCAAGGCATTCCTCGATGGTGACGCCGACCGGCTTTTCACAGAGGACATGCTTGTCCGCCTGAAGGGCGCGAAGGGAAGCCGGGACGTGAAAGGCATCGGCCGTCGCGATGACCACGGCATCGAGGTCGGGATCGGCCAGCATCTGATCGTAATCGCCATAGGTTTTTTCCGCCCCGTGGGTGATAGCCATGCGTTCGCGGAGATCCTCGGCGACGTCGCAAATCGCATAGAGGTCGGCATTGGCTGCCTTCGTGCAGCTTTCGAAATGCGCGGCCTGGGCAATCTGGCCCGCTCCCAATACGCCGATGCGGAGACGTCGTTCCTGTTTTGCTGGCATCGATAAGCCCTTTGGATCGGATATTGAAGATGAATGCTGGTTTCGGCGTCGGATGGAATGCTTTCAAGACGTCGAACGTCGCCGGCGTCTTTTGGCCGGACCGCCACCGGCGTGTCGGCTCTCCCTCGTCACTTCACAGCGCCATATGTGTTTGAGGATTGAAAAAGTGAAGTTTCGCCGGGTCGATGGCCAGATCGATCGATTGACCCGTCTCGACCGCGCTGACCGCTTCGAACCGCGCGACGGCGTTGGCGGCCCCGCTCAGGTCCTCGACAGCATCGGGATCGCCCGAGTCGATCCGGACCGCGTCGATCTTCAAATGCACGATCAACTCGGAGCCGAGCTCCTCGATCGACTTCACGACAACCGGGATCGTCGGATGGGAGGCTCCGGACGGCAACCGGCTGTCGTAGAGGTCCTCGGGCCTGACCCCAAAGATCACGTCCTTTCCCTCGAAAGCGGATAGACCGGGGGCACGCTCGAAGGCGCCGTCGGACAAGGGAATGGAGAAGTCCGACAGATGGATCCGCCCGCTCGCCAGACGCCCTTCGAAAAGGTTCATCGACGGCGAACCGATAAAGCCCGCCACAAACGCATTGACCGGGCGGTGATATAGAGCCTTGGGCGTATCCACCTGCTGAAGGACACCGCCCTTCAGCACCGCGACTCGATCGCCCATGGTCAGCGCTTCGGTCTGGTCATGGGTCACGTAGATCGTCGTCACGCCCAGCTGTCTCTGCAGGCTTGCGATCTCTGCCCGCATCTGAACACGCAGCTTCGCATCGAGGTTCGAGAGCGGTTCGTCCATGAGGAATGCCGCAGGCTCGCGGACCATGGCGCGGCCCATCGCAACACGCTGGCGCTGGCCGCCGGAGAGCTGCGCGGGCTTGTTGCCCAGCAAGGGCTCCAGCTGCAGGATCTTGGCTATCTCGTGCACGCGCTTGGTGCGTTCGGCCTTGTTCTTTCCGGCCAGCTTCATCGAAAAGGCGATGTTGTCGAAGACGGTCATGTGCGGATAAAGCGCATAGCTCTGAAAGACCATGGCAATGTCCCGGTCCTTGGGCGCGAGATCCACGACGTCCTGACCGCCGATGCTCAATGTTCCGCTGCTGATTTCCTCAAGCCCGGCAATCATGCGCAGAGCGGTCGACTTTCCGCATCCGGACGGCCCCACGAGAATCAGAAACTCGCCATCATGGATCGTCAGGCTCAGATCCTTGATCGCATGGTAGCTGTTTCCATAGGTCTTGCAGATTTTGTCGAGTACAACCACAGCCACGTCTCTTCCTCCCGTACCAGTTCGGATCACATCTTCCAACGGCGCTCCCCGCCGTCTCCGATCCTTTCGACAAGAAGGCTCAGGCCTGGGCTTCAAAGTCAACAGAAGAATCGAGGAGAATTCGCCACAGATCACCAGAAATTTTTCATATCTAGTTGAAAACTAAATATCTTTTTCACTAAATCAAACATCAAATGCGGAATTATATTTTTTATCGCGCGTAATTTTTTGATCGAAGCGCGCCTGTTGGGAGATCGCTCGTTGCGATTCAATGACACGTCACCCGTGAGGCTCTGCTCGGGCAGTCGACCGGCCCCGGCACCCATCGCCGCCCGCGCTCATTTTTGGCACGCCGGTATCGGGAGCGGCGCGGGCGCATTCTCCGCCGCCATCCATGCCATACACGTCTGGTGATCTGGCAGGCCTCTGCGCCCTCCCCGTGCGGTCACGGAAATGGCGGCCGCCGCCGTGGCATAGGCAGTGCAATCAAGCGGGCTCTTACCCCTAGCGAGGGCAAGGGCGTAGGCACCGTGAAAACAATCACCGGCGCCGGTCGTGTCGACCGCCTGAACCTGATAGGCCGGCACATGCCATCGGATGGCATCACCTTTCTGGCGGAGATAGGCCCCTCGTTCGCTATCGGTGAGGACAACAGCAGACCGATCCCCGGACCAGAGCTTGTCCAGGATCATCGTTGGATCAGCCTCGCCGGTGCATTCCTGCGCAAAGGCGAGCGGCAGCACCAGATGATCGGCGAAAGCCAGGATCCGGTTGGTCGCGGCACCGACCGTCCATTCGATATCGGCAATCACTGCCAGGCCCAAGGCGCGTGCGCGCGCCACGACACTTTCGGAGTGCGTGGCATAACCATCGATCAGCAGTACCGGGGCCTGCATCAAAACGTCGTTGGGCAGCGCATCCGATGTGCCGTGCAGCACATCGTCGTCATAAGCGATGAAGCGGTCACCGTCGGGACCGACCGTGATCACGGAGCGGATCGGCGCGGCATCCGCGTGGCGGGGGGCCAGCGATATGTCGACGCCGTCCCGCTCGAGCTCGCTGCCCGCCACGTCGGCCGTTGTCTCATCGCCGAGCCAGCCGATGAAGCCGGCCTGACCGCCGAGCCGGGCGACGGCAACCAGGGCCGTCGCCACGTTGCCGCCATGGTCCGTGGCGCGTTTCGTCACCTTCCCCTTGCCGGCCGTCAGCCCCCGATCGACATAGATGATGTCATCGATTGCCAGGGCGCCGAAGCCCAGAACCTGGAAAGGGCGCGGCACGTCTCAAGCACCGGCCGCCGCCAGCGCATCCTCCGGCGTCATGCCCTTATGAATGACGAACTTGAAGGCGCGCGCAGCCATGGTCGTATCGCCGTGACCCCAAAGGTTGCGACCGACGACCGCGCCTTTGGCTCCAGCGCGCAATGCTTCCGAGGTCTGGACGAGCGCTCCGAGCAGCGTATCGGTCTTCGGGCCGCCGGCGATCACGACCGGGATCGGGCAGGTCGCGACCGTCTCGCGGAAGGATTCGAAATCGCCGGTATAGCCGACCTTGATCACGTCGACGCCGGCCTCGAAGCCGATGCGCACGGCGTAAGCGATTTCATCCGGGGTGAACACGATCTTGCCGCCGTCGGAGAAATCGCGGGGATAAACATGGGCGACGACCGGCATTTCGAAGCGGGCGGCGGCGTTGACCGTATCGGTGAGCCAGCGGATATACTCTCCTTCGGTAGCGCCGCGCACGGGAATGGCGACAGCCAGAGCGTCCGCACCATAACGCACCGCGTCTTCCGGGGTCGCAATGAGCTGGCGAATGCGGTCGTCAGCGGTGAAGCAACCACCCTGAATGACCAGCGCTGCCTTTCCGGCATATTCCGACCAGAGATGGCGCGCCGCGCCAGGCTGGATGCTGATGTAGTCGGGGCCTCCCGCCATGACGCGTCTGAGCGCACCCGGCAGATCGGCAAGTCCGCCCTCACGCACATTGCCATAACCGACAAAATGATCGACGGCGCCTCCGAACAGATGACCCGATGGGTTCGAGAACAGGCGTGCGAGGCGGACTTTGGTTCCGAGACCCATGGCGATACTTCCTTTGTGATTGCTGGCTTTGCGATTGCTGGTGCCGATGTTGAGGAAACCCTAACTCGAAAACAAACAAATATTCAATATTTCGATTTCTTTCGTTTTTATATGAATGATGAATTTTTGGCGTGCATTTTTGTCATTGAACGGTTATTTCTGCAGCAAGAGCCGTGGAATGAGGCGGCGAACTTTCGTTTTTCAAAAGTCGCATTGTTGCAAATAACAGCAGTCGGGATCACATATGCTTGCAGAACAGAGGCGGCAGCAGATCATGCTGGAACTTCAACGGGTCGGCCAGGCACGCACCCGCCAGCTGGCGGAGTTCTTCGAAGTCTCGGAAGTGACGATCCGCTCCGACCTTGAAATTATGGACGCCAAGAAGCAGCTGATCAAAACGCATGGCGGGGCAATTGCCCTGCCGTCCGACTCGCCGGCGGCGGCCTTCGAGGAACGCATGCAGCGCAATTTCGATGCGAAGCGACGCATCGCCCAGATGGCTGCGCGACAGATCATCGACAACCAGTCGATCGTCTTCGACAGCGGTTCGACGCTGCTGCAGGTGGCCATGCAGATGCCACAGGTCAGCAACGTCGTGGTTGCGACGACGGCAATGAACATCGCGCAGCATCTGATGTACCGGCCAGGGCTCGACGTGCACATGATCGGCGGCCGCGTGTTTCCCAGCACCGTGAGCACGATCGTATCGGACTCCGACAAGGCGGTCGGCGGCCTCGTCGCCCATCAGGCTTTTGTCGGCGCCCACGCGATCGATCAGGCCTTCGATGTCGTCGATGTCTCCGAGGATATTGCGCGGACCAAGCGCAACCTGGTTCGCATGGCCCGGCGTGTCGTCCTCGTGGCGGATTCGAGCAAATTTGACGTCGGCGCCTCCTCCAAAGCCTTCTCGCTGTCGCGCGTCGATCTGATCATCACGGACAGCAACATGCCGCACAGCATCCGTCACCGGCTGGACAAGCTGGGCGTGGAGGTTCGCTACGCGTGACCTGCAGTCCACCTCTCCAGTTTACAAGAGAGACAAGAGAGGCTTTGGCGTCGACGGATGGCTTTGGCCGATGCCGAGAAAAGCGAGATGGGCTAAAACCCGAGATGTCGAAGCGTCTCGCGGTTCGTGCGAACGGCGGCTGCAGGATTGGTTGCAGCATGGTCCGATTCTTCCTCGACCACGATCCAGCCGATAAAGTTCGGCGCATCCTGAACGGCCGAAATCACGGCAGGCACGTCGCAGACACCTTCCCCCAACATCGCCCAGGTCCCACCGGCGTCGACATCCTTCAGATGCACGTAGCGGATCCGGTCCCGGTGGGCCGCCAGCGTGTCGCCGATCTGCTGGCCGCCACGCAGGATATGGCCGGTATCCGGCACCCAACCCACTTGTGGATCCAAGAGAGCAAACAGGCGATCATAGTCGTTCCGCGTAAACAGCAGCGTGTTGTGGTGCGAGGAAGGATGGACAGCTACAGTGACGCCAGCCGACTGTCCGATTTCGGTCGCACGATTGTAGCACTCGGCCGCAATCGCAAACTTCTTATCGCGCGGACCATCCGAGACAACCGTCGCCGAACCCATCGATATCATCGCGCCGGGAAAGTTCGCCGCGAAATCGACCCATCGCCGCGCCGTGTCGAGATCGGAGGCAATCTTTTCCGCCACCGTGAAGCCGCTGGCGGAGCCGAAAGCAAAGGAAACCAGCGCCAAACCGGCATCCGTCAGGGTGCGGGCAAAGTCGGCGGGCTCGAGCGCGTAGTGACCGATCATCGTGTCGGTGATTTCGATACCGGCATATCCGCCGTCGGCAATGGCGCGCACCAGATCGTCCGGACCGCCTCTCCAACCCGTGCCCAGCATCTCCCAGGTGAATGTTTGGCAGCCGATCTGCAGCTCAGCATTTTTCATATCGCGGTCCTGACCTATTCGTTGATGACAGCCGATACCGAAGCCGGCGGCTTCCCCGCGCGGGCAATCCTCGGGGGCTTCGCCGGCCTTGCCAAACCCCTTCCGCCTGGAGAGGCGGCCGAAGAGCGGAACGGCGGACTCTTCAGCGGGGATTGCGACGCTAGCGTGTTGCCATTACGTACGGTCAAATGTTACCGTGCGTCAATATATTTTATCCCTTGCGATTAAAATGTAACGCACCCCTCAACCCTTCGCACCCGCAACGGCAAAATCAGGTTCTTCGATGGCACAGACCAATGGTATGAAACTCAGGATCGGCATTGTGGGATGCGGCAACATTTCGCTCGCCTATATGCGCAACGCGCCGCTGTTTTCCGGCGTCGAAATCATCGCCTGTGCAGACCTCAACGCCGACGCCGCCAAGCGCCGCGCAGCCGAGTTCGATCTGCGTGCGGCTAACGTCGATAGCCTCATTGACGACAGGAACATCGACCTCATCCTCAACCTGACGATCCCAGCTGCGCATTTTGACGTTTCGATGCGGGCTCTGTCGGCAGGCAAGCATGTCTTCACGGAGAAGCCACTCGGCGTCACGGCCGCCGAAGGACGTAGCTTGGTGGATGCCGCCGCCGCGAAGGGCCTCATGCTCGGCTCGGCGCCGGACACGTTCCTCGGAGCGGCCGGACGCCATGCCCGGCGGCAGATGGAAGCCGGCGCCATCGGCAAGCCGGTGACCGGGACAGCCTTCATGATGGGGCGCGGCATGGAGCACTGGCATCCGGATCCCAGCTTTTATTACCAGGCCGGCGCAGGCCCGGTCATGGATATGGGGCCTTATTATCTGACGATGATGGTCAATCTGATGGGGCCGATCCGCCGTGTGCAAGCCGTCGCCACAAGCGGGCAGGAAGAGCGGCTCATCACAGCGGAGGGACCGAAGCAGGGCACCACGTTCAAGGTCGGCACGCCGACCAGCGTGCTGTCGCTGCTGGAATTCGAGTGCGGTGCCACCGTCACCTTCGGCTCCTCCTGGGACGTATTCCGCCATTCCAACCACCCCATCGAGCTCCACGGAACCGAAGGCTCGTTGCGCCTGCCCGACCCCGACAATTTCGGCGGCTCCGTCGCGCTCTCCAGCCGCGGCGCGCCCTGGCAGGAAACGGATACATCAGGCGAACTCTTTGGCGCCGTCAACTGGCCGATCGCAGCGCCTGATCGTGCCAACTACCGCATGCTGGGCCTTGCCGATCTCGCACGCGCAATCACCGAAGGCCGTGCGCCGCGTGCTTCGGGCGATCTGGCGCTGCACGTGCTCGAAGTCATGGAAGCGATCCTGCGTGCCGGTGAAACCGGTGTCGCGCAGACCATTTCGGGTATCGTCGCGCAGCCAAAAGAATTGCGGGAAGACGAAGCGAGGAGTTTGCTGGCATGACACAGTTGGACGAATCCGCCAAACGCGCGCTTGCATGGCCTGGCGATCCGCAAACGCCGGTCGAGAGCTGCACGCCGGCGCTGGCGCGGCAGCAATATCTGGATAGTTTCGCAGACATCCAGCGGCCGCTCGAAGACGTGGCCGAGATCCTGGAAAGGCATGTGGGCGCCATCCGGTTGAAGATATGGCGCGGACGGACGGCGCCGCGCCAGGGCGCGCCGGCCTTGCTTTATCTCCATGGCGGCGGCTTTGTGATCGGCGCACCGGAAACCCATGAGGATATCTGCCGGACGCTTGCCAATATGGCAGGCGCCGTCGTCGTCTCGCCCGACTATCGCCTCGCCCCGGAATACCCCTTTCCCGCTGCCATAGACGATTGCGCCGCCACACTCGTCTGGATGACGGAGCAGGCGGATGCGCTCGGCATCGATCCCTTGCGAATTCTCGTCGCCGGCGATAGCGCCGGCGGCAATCTGGCCGCAGTCGTCGCCCTGCTGGCGCAGGACGGACAGGTGCCTGATATCATCGGACAGGTGCTGATCTATCCGGTGACCGACCAGTTGCAGACAAGCGACAGCTACTCACGTTACCAAGAGGATTTCGGACTGACGGCCGCAGCGATGAAATGGTTCCGAGACCACTATCTGCCGGACGCCGCGAGCCGGTCGGACTGGCGAGCCTCGCCGCTGAGCGCAGCGTCGCTGGCAGGTGTGGCGCCGGCGCTCGTGATCCTTGCCGGATACGACGTGCTGTTCGACGAAGGGGCCGCTTATGCCGAGCGGCTCAGCACCGAGGCGAAGGCAACGACCCGGACCTGGCCCGGACAGATCCATGGCTTCGTCTCGAAGCGACGGGCCATTCCGGAGGCGCAAGAGGCCCTGGAAGCCATCGCAACGGCATGGCGTGCCATGGACCCCGCGCTTGCCCGTTGAGGTGGAAACACGGCATCAAGCCGACTCGCGCATAACCAGCGTTGCCTCGAGGATTACCTTGTTCGTCACAGGGGTCGTTCCATCATCCTCGCTCTCGATATGCGCGAGCAAAAGTTCCACGGATTTCGCGGCGATCTCCGGCGCGTTCTGGGCCATCGTCGTCAGCGACGGACAGGTATATCGGCTTAGCGGGTGGTCGTCGTGCCCGGCGATGCGCACGTCGCACGCGTCGTTCCGGCCGATTTTCAGGCCCGACGCGAATGCGGCTGCCATCGCGCCGAAAGCGAAGCGGTCGTTGGCGCATAGCAGTGTTTTGCCGGGAAGACCGCCATTCGCAAGAATTCTCTGCATCTGCTCGTATCCGAGACGCTCGAATTCCCAGGAAGGTGGCGCGTCGCAATCGATGACCAACGGAGTATGCCCTTCCCTCGCCATGGTCGCGCGGTAGCCCGCCTGCCGCTCGCCGGCATTTTCGGTCATATGCGGAATTTCCAGGAAGATCGGCGGCTCACCGGACCGGCAGAGATATTGCACAATGGCTGCCATGCTTTGCGCGTTGTCGTTGCCGACATAAGGAAGGTCGGCGTCGGCAGGATTGTCGAAGCAGACGACGGGGATGGCATCCCTTAGTCTTTCCAGCGCGGAACGGCGCGAACCGGCTCCGAGCGGCGCCACGATCGCACCCGCGACCTTCAGCGAGAGCAAGGTCCGAACCGCCTCCGCCTCCAGCTCCGGCCGCGTGTGCGAAGAAATCTGGACCGGCCAGAATCCCTTTTCGCGCAACTCCAGCTCGATCAGCGACACGACCTGCACATAAAAAGGATCCGACATGGTCGGGACCAGAATCCCGATATTCCTGGTCCGCTTGCGATTGAGATGCCGGGCGAAAAGGTTCGGCTCGAAATTCGACTTCTTGAGAGCCGCCTCGATACGCTTGCGGGTCACCTCCTTGATCTGCGAGGGGTCATCAAAATATTTCGACAAGGTCGGACGCGATACGCCGGAGGCGCTCGCGAAGTCGTCCATCGATTTATAACTTTTCTTGGCCATTCAATTCCTTATTGGCGGACCGACGATAACTGATCGGGAACGATTTCGCACAACGGCCGATCCTCTGACGCGCCAAATCATGCATTCGGCAGTTTGTACAGGATGACCTTCGTATCCTGAATCGTCGAAAATCACCGCGTAAGCCGGCGTGATCCGTCATTTTTGGTGCGGGCCCTGCCCTCGCTTTCGAAAATCGAAATATTCCCTTCACTGCGACTTGCGCCGACTGCGCCCCGTAGTTGCAAAAGGTGCTTGTTTCAGCATCCAAAATTCTAAAATTTGCAGCGAAGAAGCCGGGTGCCACGCTTTTCATTTTGTTGGGTAAACTTTCATTTGTTTACGAAAGTAAAGAAAAAATGCGTCACAAGCAATACAAATGCTGCAGAAAAACGCTGATGATGTCAATCAATTTTATGATTTTTTATCAATGATTTACCGCACGATGCACCGTGAATGCCGGCCTCCTATCTTTTCCTGATCGCAGTTCTTCATTGACAGATAGGGGCTTCAGGGAACCTACTTTGCCTACGATCTTGAGGAGGATCGATTAACTGACAATCTTTGGGAGGCACAGATGAATATCAGAAAATTCGGCGTGACGATGCGGGCTGCCGTGGCGGTATGGGCGCTCTGCGCCACATCGGCGTTTGCCGACACCACCATCGAGTTCATTCAATGGTGGGAACCCGAAATGCCGTCGGGCGCTCTGCGCGGCATCATGAACGATTTCGAAGCCAAAAATCCCGGCATCAAGGTGACGCTGGTCAGCGGTCCCTATGCCACAACGCGTGACCAGATCGTCGTCGGCGCAGCTTCGGGGACGCTCAGCGACGTGGTGGGCCTGGATGGCGCCTGGGTAAACGGGCTCTCCAAGCAGGGCGCGATCGCCTCCATGGACGAACTGATGGAGAAGGCGAAATACGACAAGAGCCAGATCACCGACATCGTCAAGATCGATGGCAAGAGCGTGATGTTCCCGCTGGCATCCTTCGTCTACCCCGTCTTCGTGAACCTGGATATCGCCAAGGCCGCCGGCGTCGACAAGCTGCCGACCACCCGCACGGAATTTACCGATGCCGCGAAGAAAATGACCGACGCCTCGAAGAACCAGTACGGCTGGGTGCTGCCGCTATCGCTGCAGTCTCCGAGCGGAATCCAGAACGACGTCATGTCCTGGGTCTGGGCCTCCGGCGCCTCGATGATGAAGGACGGCAAGCCTGACCTCGAAAATGACGCCGTCGTCGGCACGCTCGACTATATCGCTTCCCTCAACAAGGAAGGCGTTATTTCTCCCGGCATTTTTGCCAAGAAGGAACAGGACAAGGTCGAGGAATTCGTCAATGGCCGCGTCGGCATGATGGTGGATTCCCTCGCCCATGTGAACCTCATCCGCGAGCGCAATCCGAAGCTCAATTTCGGCATCTCCGCTTTGCCCGCCACTGACGGCTACACCGGCAAGCGCGGCATGCCCTATGCCTCCTGGGGCATCGGCATCAGCGAAGGCAGCCAGCACAAGGAAGAAGCCTGGAAGCTCGTCGAATACCTGATGAGCCCTGACGTCAACGGCCGTCTCGTCTCGATTGCCAACGCCTTCCCCGGCAACGTTCATGCCAAGCCGGACTTCGTGGCCTCGGACCCGATCTTCGCGGAAGCCTTCAAAATCTTCCAGAGCGGTTATCCTGCCAACGAATTCGTCGGCCTTCCGGTTGCCGAAGAGCTGATGCGCGACATGAACGTCGAAGTTCAAAAGATGTTCGACGGCGGGCAGTCAGCCAAGGAGGCAGCTGCCAATACCGAGAAGGCTTGGCTGGCGAAGTTCTAAGCACGTCGCTTTCACGGATCACCGGCAGCGCAACCAGGCGCTGCCGGTGCACGTCGTCAAATTTCGGCAGAATAGAAAGTCACAGCTCATGAACCACTCGGCTACGGCTCTGGTCGCTGCGCAAGCCAAAGCGCGAAGAAAAGGATGGCTTCGTTACAGCACCTTGAGGAAGCTGGTGCCCTATTTCTACGTTTCGCCGGCGACCCTGCTGCTTGTCCTGCTGATGCTGTTTCCCATGGTGATGGTCTTCAAATATTCACTGATGGACGGCGCCATCATGAAAAAGGACGCTGCCTTCGCAGGCGTCCAGAATTATATGACCATCTTCGACAATCCGGTCTTCTGGCAGTCGGTCGTGCAGACGCTTTATTTCACGATCATGAGCGTCATCTTCCACTTCATCATCGGCCTGGCCTTCGCGCTACTGTTGAACACCAACCGCGTCGATCCGCTCATTCGCAGCATCCTGCGTGTGCTCTTCATCCTCCCCTGGCTGTTCACGGCCGTCATCATCGCCATCATCTGGCGCCTGCTGCTCGACCCGAACGGCGTCGTCAACAGCGTGCTGATGGCGCTCCATATCATCAACTTCAAGGTCGAGTGGTTCTCCTCGACGCGCACCGCCATCCACGCTTTGACCTTCGCAAACATCTGGGCAGGCTATCCGCTCTACATGGTCAGTCTGCTCGCCGGCCTCCAGGGTATTTCGAAGGAGCTTTACGAGGCAGCCGGTATCGATGGCGCGAACGAAATCCAAAAGTTCTGGTACATCACCATTCCGCAGCTGATGCCGATCATCATCAGCATCGCGCTCCTCGATTTCATCTGGACGATGCAGGTTTTTCCACTCGTTTGGATGACGACGGGCGGCGGCCCGATCTATTCGACGGAAGTGCTCTCCACCTTCACCTACAAACTCGCCTTCTCCCAATACGAATTCTCGCTGGCTTCGGCGAGCGCAATGATCATCCTCATCATCTCGATGAGCGTCACCTACTTCTACATCAAACACCAGCAGCGCAGGTGATCCATGGCAAAGCGTTCCTTCAAGAGTTCGGTATTGCCGACCATCCTGACCTATCTCGGCCTGGCGATCGGCCTGGTCTTTTCGGCCTTCCCGATCGTGTGGATGTTTTTCAGTTCGCTGAAATCGAATACGGAAATCTTCGCGCTTCCGCCGCGGCTGTTGCCGGATGATTTTACGGTAGCCGCCTACCTGACGATTTTCAACGATCCGGTGAAAGTGCGGTTCTTCATCAACAGCTACTTCGTTGCCGGCGTCGTCACCGCTTTGACCCTCGTCGTCGCGATCGTGACCGCCTACGGCTTCAGCCGCTATCAGTTCCGGTTCAAGAACACCTTGAACATCTTCATCATCAGCACCCAGACCGTCCCGCCGATCACCCTTCTCATCCCCTATTTCGGAATGGTGGTCGCCTTCAGGATCTTCGATACCTATCTGGCGCTGATCCTCACCTACATGGTCTTCACGCTGCCTTATGCCATCCTACTGATGACAGGTTACCTCAACACCCTGCCGAAAGAGCTGGACGAGGCCGTCCTGGTCGACGGCGGCTCGAGCTGGACGGCGCTCTGGCGCGTCATCGTTCCGGTCTCCATCCCCGGGATCGTCGCCACCGCGGTCTACACCTTCCTGCTGGCCTGGAACGAATTCCTCTTTGCGCTGACGCTGACGAAATCGATGGACCTTAGAACCGTGCCGATCGGCATCCAGCTTCTGATGGGCCAGCACGCCTTCGAATGGAACGAGATGATGGCGATGAGCGTGCTTGGTTCCCTTCCCCTTCTGGTCCTTTACCTGGTTGCTCAACGCTATTTCATGGCAGGCATGACCGCCGGCTCGGTCAAAAGCTGATGGGAGTGCTGATCGCGGTTTCGAAACTCATAGCGGGAACAGAGCGCTGCGGCTAACGTCGACGTTCCAATCCCGCAGAGCATCTCCGACCTCGGTTCTGGTGGGCGCGCCGGTACGACCGCCGAACACTTGGCATTTGAGCGCCGCTGCGATGGATGACACGCGCATCGTCTCTTCGATCGGCAAGCCTTCTGCGATAGCCAGCGCGAAAGCGCCATGGAAGATATCGCCCGCCGCGAGCGTATCGACCGCCCTCACCTTCGGAGCGGTAAGATGGACGATTTCGCCGGTTCGGTCATCGAACCAGAAAGAGCCCTTTTCGCCAGCGGTGACGCTGATGAAGGCATGCTCGAACTTTCGCTTCAGAATGCCTACGACCTTCACCAACTCGGCCGTTCCGGCAAGCCGCTCGGCCGCCGGCTGCGAGAAGACGATGTGGCTCGCAACCGGTGCAAGCATCTCGATTACGCCATCGCCTGCGACATCGCCATCGAGAATGGCCGGTTTGCCCGCCTCTCGGGCCGCAGACAGCGTCCGCAACGCAAGCTTCGGCCACCGGACGTCGACCAGCACCGCATCGAAAGAAGAAACGTCCTCTCTTGTGACCGGCTTGACCGTCTCATGCAGGCCCGCGTCGTAAAAAGGCACAATCAGGCGCTCGCCGTGATCATCGACGAGAATGGTCGAGACGGCCGAGCGGGCGCCGTCCACGCGCAGCATGCCGCTGGTGTCTATGCCGCTGTTGCCGAGGTCGGCAATGATGCGTTCGCCGGTGGCATCGTTGCCGACAGCGCCCCAGAGGCTGGCGTTGCCGCCCAGCCGGGCGACCGCAAAAGCGGCGCTCGACGCCATGCCCTCGGCGATCTGCAGCATGTCGTAGGGCAGAATTTTGCCCTGGCCGGTGGGCAGCGAGCGGACCCGAAACAGGGTATCCATAACTGCCGCGCCGACACAAAGAACGCGGCGCGCCGGACCGGGAGGCGGTTCGAAGGCAGAAGAAGTCGTCAAAACCGTTGTCTCACCCGCTTACTTGACGGCTCCGGCCGTCAGACCGGCCACGATCTGCCGTTGCGCAAACACCGTCAAGATCAGCACGGGCAAGGTGACGATCAATGCGGCTGCGGCGAGCGGACCCCAACTGACCTGTTCGAAAGACAGCATGTTATAGACCGCGACAGGAAGCGTGCGCGTCTCGCGGCTGGCGAGCACGATGCCGAAGACGAAGTTGTTCCAGGAAAAGATGACCGACAGGATGAAGGCGACAACGATGCCCGGCCTGGCGATCGGCAAGGCGACCAGGCGGAAAACCTGCCAGGGTGTTGCGCCATCGATGCTTGCAGCCTCTTCCAGCTCCATCGGCGTCGTCTCGAAATAACCGATCATGATCCACACGACGATAGGCACGGTGACGACGAGATGGATGATGATCTGCGGCAGGAGCGTGCCGAGCAGGTTCAGCCACTGAAACAGCAGGAAAAGCGGGATCAGGAAGGAAAGGCCGGGCGTCATGCGCGCGATCATGATGACCATCGCGGACTTCTCGGCCTTTAGCCGCGCGATGCCATATCCGGCTGGCACGCCGATCAACAGCGCCAGAAGCGTGGCCGCACCCGTCACCAGCACCGAATTCCAGAGATAGAGGAAGAAGTTGTTCTCCTGGAAGACCTTCAGATAGTTCGACCAGGCGAAGCGTTCCGGAATGAAGATCGGCGGATAGGCGCCGTTGTCGATCTCATATTTCAGCGACAGCGAGATCATCCAGAGGAAGAACAGGACGACCGGCGAGATCATCACCAGGGCAACAAACAGCAGTCCGATGCGATCGAGCGTCTTGCGTTTCATCAGCGTGCCTCCCCGTCGGACCAGTTCACGCGCTGCCGGAGCATCATAAGGACGAAAGAGAGCAGGACGATGAGGATGAAGAAGACAACCGCCATGGACGAGCCATAGCCGATATCGTAGTAGGCGAAAGCGGTGTTGTAGAGATAGATGTTGATCGTCTCAGACGCCGTACCCGGGCCGCCCTGGGTCATGGCATAGATGATGTCGAAACTTTTCACCGCATCGATGCTGCGGATGATCACGGCAATCATCAGGAACGGTGCGATCATCGGCAGTGTCAGATAGCGGAATTTCTGCCAGACATTGGCTCCGTCGATTTCAGCACTTTCATAGGGCTCACGCGGAACCGCCGCCAGACCGCCGAGCACGATCAGCATGATAAGCGGCGTCCACTGCCAGGTCTCGACCAGTACCAGCGACGGGATGACGCTGCTCTGATTATAGATCCACTCCTGCGGGCCGATGCCGATGAAAGAGAGGAGATAGTTGAGCACGCCGAGCTGCGGATGGTACATCATCGTCCAGACCAGCGCGATGGCGACGGGTGTGGCCATCATCGGCATCACGAATATGCCGCGGATAAGTCCGCGCAACGGAAATTGAGCATCGAAGATCAGCGCTGCGAGCGTCCCTAGAAAAAGGGGGACCACCACGGAAAGCGTCGTATAGAGCACCGTATGCCATAGCGAGTCCCAGAAGCGCATGTCCACGACCAGCCGGGCATAATTGTCCAATCCCGCAAACACCTGGGACTGGCCAAGCGTCCAGCTGTTGACGCTCATCCAAAGCGTAAACACCCATGGAAAAACGATGACGGCCGCAATGACGATGAGCGCCGGGATAACGAAAGGCCAGTAGTTAGGAGCAAACCGATCCGGCTTGCTCCTTCCTTTCGACGTCTTGGCCACTGCGGCCGTTTCGATGCTAGTCGAGGCCATTATCCCTCGCTTTTCGCCAGGACGGGTTCGAACTGTGCCGTCGCTGCCTTCAGCTCGGTTTCGGGATCGGCGCCGCCGATCATGTTGGTGAGACCGACACCATAGACATCGCGGAACTCGGTGACCGGAATGATGACCGGCAGCGCGAGCTGCGAGATCTTGCCGGAACCGACGACGGCATCAAGCCAGGCGCCCGGCATCTTGACGCCTTCGCGGACCTTCGCATCCTCGAGGACGGACTGGCGGAAAGGAACGCCGGCGCCGGCCTGCAGCAGACGTGCGCCCATTTCATGCGAAATCGCCCATTGGCAGAAGAGGTACCCGGCTTCTTTCTTCTGGCTTGCCGCGACGACGCCAAGGCCGTCGCCAAAGGTGCCTGCGGCTTGTGCCTTCGGACCTTTCGGCATGATGCCGTAACCGACTTGGCCGACGACGCGCGACTTTTCCGGATTCTCGATCGGCGGTGCAAAACCGACGCCGTCCAGCCACATGCCGATCTTGCCCTGCAGGAAGGCCGACTGCGCCTCGGCCCAGTTGAAGCCGGAGACGCCGGGAGGGGCGGTCTTGGTCATCAGTCTTTGATAGAGCTTGGCTGCATCGATCGCTTCTTGCGATGTCGTGCGCAGCTTGCCATCCGGACCGAGCGGGCTCGAACCATACCCAAGCAGCAGCGACGTCCAGACCGGCGTATTGGCGTTCTTCAGGCCGCGGGCGACGAAACCGTAGGTGTTGGTGGAAGGATCGGTGAGCGCCTCCGCAGCACTGGCGAGTTCTTCGAACGTCGTCGGGTAGGCGAGCCCCTTCTTCTCGAACAGCGTCTTGTTCCAGTAGATGATCCAGTAATCGACCGAGAATGGAAGCGAACGCAGAACGCCGTCCGGATCTCTGGCAAAAGTCAGGCCGGCTTCGGCGAAGTCGCTTTCAACCAGAGACGGGTCGGTCAGAGAGGGGTCCTTGAGAAAACCGCCGATATCGGCAAGCCAGCCGCCCTTTTCGAACTGCCGCTTCTGGACGTGGTAGCTCATGTGCACGACATCGAAGCTGGGCTTGCCGGAGCTCAGCTCGATGGTCGTTTTCTGACGCTGCTGTTGTTCGGGCGTCGCTTCGGCATTGACCTTGATGCCGGTGAGCTCCTCGAATTCGGACAAGTACTTCAGAAGTATTTCGCTGCGCGGGCTCTTGACCAGGTTGACTTCAAGCGTCGTGCCGGCAAAGCGCTTCCAATCAACGGCAGCCGATGCCAACCGGACGCCGAGCATGCTGCTGGCGCCAAAAGCGGCCGTACCCGCCAGAAAGCCGCGTCTCGTCGGGTTCAAAAACGATGACATGTGATTCCTCCTCCTTTTGCCGGCGATCTCCTCACCCCCGGCTGTTTATTTCCGATTATATCCTGAGCGCACGATCTCTTGCATGATTGATATGTGCGACAAGGCTGTTGACGGCGTCCGCCGCCGATCGTCGTTCGATCGCCTCGAGCACCTTCAGGTGCTCAACCATGACAGGTCCGACGTGACCATCGATTCGAAAACGGTCCTGACTGATCAGGCGCATCTTGATCGAGTTCACCCGGTAGGCGTTCGAGATGATCGTATTTCCCAAAGCATCAATAAAAGCATCGTGCATGCCCCAATCGACAGCCTGCGCGTGCACTTCCAGTTCGTGCGATCCATCGCCGTTTCGAATGGCGTCGGCAATATCCCGATGCTGCTTCAGGAGCCCAGCGACCGTCTCGTCAGACGCAGAGCGGGTGAAAAGCGCGACCGCTTCCTTCTCCAGGAAGACGCGCAGCTGGAACGCCTCGCGAATGAGGTTCAGATCAATATGAGCGATCTGCAACCCCCGTTGGGGCACCGTCTTGATCAGACCTTCGGCTTCGAGCCTCGGGATGAGTTCGCGGATGGCGCCAAGCGTCAGCCCCGTCAACTCGACGAGGCGACGCTGCGAAACGAACTGGCCGGGGCGCACGTCACGCGCAAGAAGGTGGCGTGTGAAGCTCTCATACGCCTTTTCCCGCAGTGTCGGCTGCTCGTCCGTTCCGTCCATCGCCTCCCCCAGAAACATCTCCGACCTATGCCGCTTTCGAGCGGAAAAGAGTGTCGAACGCAAGAGCGAGTTGCGCCTGCCCTTCGCCGGATATTGAGACGAGTGGTGGTCGAACCGCAAGCCAGATTTCATCCGACGTCAGGTGAGCGACCATCGCTTTCACGGCGGCGGTCACCGGAAATTTCAGCAGTTCGTCCACGAAATTCTCGACGCGAGGATCGTCCATGCCTTCCTCCGCCATCAGCTTGACTTCGCGAGGTACGAAATTCGCCATGCCGGAGATCGCACCCTCGCCGCCAAGCCGCACGCCCTTCGCCAGGTGACGTTCGTCCCCCACCAGGATGACGAGATCGCCATGCGCCTTCAGTAGCGTTTCGGTAAAAGGCCAATCGCCGGAGGAATCCTTGACGCCCGTTACCACGTTGGGAAAGGCGGTCCGCAGGCGGCCGATCAGCGAAACAGTCAGCGGAACCATGGTGACCGAGGGAATGTTGTAAACGATAATGTCTCGCGCCTTGTCGCCCAGGATGGCGAAGACAGCCGAGAACCACTGGAAGACGCCATCGTCACTGACGTTCTTGAAGTAGGAAGGAGGAGCAAGAAGGATATTGCGGGCTCCCTTGGAAAGCGCATGGCCAGCCTGCATCGCCGCATCCTCGGCCGCGTCGACCAGCACACCGACGATGATCTGATTTGCGGCTATCCCACTATCGAGCAAGGAAGCGAGCACACGCTCACGTTCCTGCGTGCCGATGGAAGAACCTTCACCCGTCGTCCCGAACAGCGTCACACTCGAGCACCCCGCAGCGAGGCTTCGGCGTGCCTGCTCGATCATCGCCTCGATCGCGATATCGCCATTGCTGTCGAACGGTGTGGCGAGAGCGACCGAGAGCCCGAATTTCTGTGTCAAATATGCTTCCTCCCAATTCCGCGTCAGCTGTAGCAGGCTAACATGTTAGCTGTAAAGAGGTGATTGCACACTGCCTCGTTACACGATTGTCGCGGCCATAGCTTGCTAACGATCAACTGGCATGCCTCGCCGTCGGCCCGTTCGCCCGCACGAGCGCCATCAGCATCGGGCCGATCGCAAATTCGCCCCTCTCGGTCCTTCGAGTCAGATCTCTGAGATAACCGCCGGGCGAGTTGATGTGCCCTCCCCTTTCCAGGATGCAGGCGATCACGGTTGCGGCGTTTTCCGGCCCCATGCCCGAGCAGGCTTCCTCATAGGCCGAGGGACTGACGCCGAGCATCGACCGCACGACGACGGCGGCCGACATCAGGTCTCGCCAATTGCCGATGCTTCCGCCAGGCCCGTAATCGAGAATACTGGGGCAGGCCTGGAGGACGAGGCCGAGCGGGAAGGATTTCAGGCTTGGTCCGGCGCCCGGATCGGCCGCGCCCCCCGCCCTGTTGCTCATCCCGCCGGAAGGCTTTTGCTGTTTCAATCTTCGTTCGTCCGACGGCCCGGCGTTCGGGTCGTTATCGGCCGCTGCCTTTTCGCCCTGCTTCGTTTCGAAGCTTGGTTCAAGTTCATAAATGGAGTCGGGATTTGAATTCTGTTTGTGATGCTCAATTTGAGACTCATTGGCGTCTATTTTTTGTGTTTTTAGCCGTCTTTCCAGCATGTTGATGATCTCGGCGCGCAGCAGCCCCATCTCGTCGAGCAGCGGTGCCAGGTGTTCAGCAGTCGCCACGCGTGGAATTCGCGCAAGAAGCGCTCGAAACATCACCGAAATGCCTTCCCAATTACCGGAAACCCCTTCTTCGAGGGCCGTTGCAATCAGCTTGGAGATGTCGCGTCGGCACACCGTCAGGCGTTCCCTGGTCACCCGTAGCAACTCCCGGTCGGCAACCGCCTGGGCGGCCAGGCTTTCGATTTCGACAGCACGAGCCAGAAGCGGTGCGACGCTGAAGCCGAAGGCCTCGCCGATGGCCCCTGCCCTGTCGCGGCGCGCATAGCGCTTTCCATTCGGGCTGTCCTTGCGCAGGATCAGGCCTGCCTCGACCAGAACGGCAAGATGCCGCCTGAGGGTGGCTGGGGTCATGCCGCGAGCGCGCAACGAAAGCTGCGCATTCGACGGGAAGACGATCAGTCCCTTTTCCTCGGAGATTTCGTCGTCAGGGTAGAAGGTCAAAAGCGCGTCGAGCACCGTCAGCGCCCGATCGGTGACGCCAAGCGCCGGCCGTGCTTCGCAGATCGCCCTGAACAGCTTCCATTTGCTGCGTTTCATCCCCGGCTCGATGGTCTCGGCCAGTTGCTGGCTTGCCAGCATGCCAAGCGACATCGGCCGCCGCCCGAAGGGCGTCGTCACATATCCACTCTCCATTTGCCTTCACCTTCGTTCAGGCAAAAGAAAACCATCCACCAATTTGGTGCCTAAGACGCTTGACTGTGATTCGTGGAAATGCGATTCTCGATGTGCTTAAGATCTGAGAAGGGCTTCCACGACGGCGTCGTTGGGGGCCTTTTTCTTTTGCGCGCTACGCTCCTCTGTCCTTGTTGAACTCCTGGAACAGGCCCTTCAGCCTTTCCTGGACGAATTGATCGAAACCGGGCGCGGTCTTGCCGTCGAAGACGAAGGTCGCACCGGACGCCGTCTTCTTGATCATGACAGGCACGCCACCAACCTGGGTTTTGGCCACCGCCGGCTTCGGCGCAGACGTCTTCTTCGTTGCCAGAACGAGTGCCCGGTGAAACCGCTCGTCGCTCGAAATTTTGCGCGCGTCGTCCGCGGACAACTCCGCGATGATCTTTTCGACGTCGGCTTTCTCAAGCCGCTCGCCCAGTTCCAACCATCGCCGGCGGCCGATATCAGGTGCTGCACCTATCGCGTTGACGAGATCAAGCGGGACCTGTCGTATGACGATCAGCATTCTCGACAACGCCGCCTTGTCCACGCCGAGAGCCGCCATGATGACATCGCGGCCAAAGCTGCGTTCCTCGAGCCGCGATGCGAAGAGCGCGCGCTCGATGTAGGAGAGATTGGTTCGAGCGCTGTTTTCCTGTCCCTGGCTGACGACCAGTTGACCGTCGGTGAGATCGCGAACGACCGCGCGCACCCTGATGCCGATTTCTCTGGCGGCAGCCAGACGACGATGGCCGTAGGCGACTTGGTAGCGTCCCCTCGTTTCGGGATGTGGGCGGACAAGGATCGGAACCTGCTGCCCATGCTCGCGGATCTGCTCGACAAGCTGCGCGAGTTCGGCCGCATCGATTGCCAATCGGTCGCTGACGAAGGAAGCGTCGATCAGGCCGGGATCGAGCTCGATGATGGTCTGCCCGGTGGCAAGCTGCCGTTCCAGTTCACTCGCCCGCTCCATTTTCTCGGTAATGTTGCCAAGCGTCTTGGTAATGCCGCCGACCGGCGCGGCACTGCGCTCCTGCGGCACGAATCCGGCGATGGGGCGATTGTCGCGCGGCGCGACCGCATCCGCCCTTGCCGGGTTCGGAGCGGAAATTTCGATGAGGTTTTTGCGCGCCATCTATCTATTTCCTCCCCCAGGTCGAGCGAATGTGCGCCTCGATCTCGCCGTTCACGAGGTTGAGCGACTCCAGTGCCCGATCGTAGGTTCCGCGTGTGAACTGCGACCGCTCGACCTCGTAGAGTGTCTGTTTGGTGACGCCGGCGTCGGCGACCGCCGTCGACTTCACCATGGCGTTGTGGAGCATTCGATTGCCGAAGATCGCCCGCATGAAGCCGGTCATCTGGCTTTGCGGTCCGTCGTTCGGCTCGAACCGCGTCACGAGATAGCGCATCCAGTCATAACTGGTGCGCCCGCCGGCCTTTTCCACGACGGACATCAGCTCACTCGTCATCGTCAGAAACTGCGACATCGACATCACATCCAGCATCTGCGGGTGGACCGTGATCAAGACCGAGGTGGCCGCGCAGAGCGCCGACATCGTCAGGAACCCCAGCTGCGGCGGGCAGTCGATAACCACGACATCGTAAAGGCTTTCAATCTCCGTCAGGACTTCGCCGATGCGGGCAAAGAACATCGTCTCCGCCGTACCCGACGCCATCGCCTTTGGGGTCTCGTGCTCGAATTCCATGAGCTCGAGATTGCCTGGAATGAGATGCAGATTGGGCGTGTAGGTGGCGCGCACGATGTCGGCGATGGGGCGCGGCTCCTCATATCGGATCGCACCGTAGATCGTTTCGCCCTCTCCGACGTCGAACTCCGGCTGATGGCCGAACAAGGCGGACAACGAGGCCTGCGGATCGAGGTCGACGGCGAGCACGCGGTAGCCCCTGAGCGCCATGAACTGCGCCAGATGGGCCGCAGTGGTGGTCTTGCCCGAGCCACCCTTGAAATTCATGACGGAGATGATCTGGAGTTTTTCGCCCGGCCGGCGGGCCGGCACATATTTCGGCGTTCCGTTTCGCTCGTCGAGGACCCGGCGAATCCGGTCCATGTCCGTCGCACTGTAAAGCCGCCGTCCGTTTGCGAGGGGATCGGGCCCATGGCCGTCGGCGGCCACCTGGCGGAGATAACCTTCGCCGATGCCGATGAAGGCCGCAGCTTCCGCCGGCGAAAATGTTCTGATGGTCTTTTGCGAGAGCGGGGGAAAGATTTTTGCCTGATGCTGCTGAAGTTGATAGGATAACTCCTTCGCATCTGTTGCCAGAAGCGATGGGAGGTGCTCTTGATCGTCTTGAAGAGCAAGACTCGGCTGCATGATCTTTTTCCCAGGTAACTGCGCAATTTTGAACGAAAGCGCTTCAGTTGCGCAGTTACTATATGCCTCGATTCGTTACCAATTTACAAATGCTTAACCAAACCGCCCATTTCAGCCCGCCAAGACGGCTGGCGACATGAGCCAGATTTCAAGTGATTCGCGCATTGCCGATGACTCGAAGTGACCGATAACTACGGTGGCTTTGCAACCAACCGGGAGGTCAATCATGTCGCCTTATAAGCCATATTTATCAAAAGCTTGGGCGCTACATCTCTATTTCCCATCGTCCTTTAGGTAGTTGTTGCCGTTGATCACCAGAAGCCCGTCGGAACCTTTGTCGGGTTCGAATATGCTCATGGTTTCGGTCCTACCGCTGGCGTCGGTCAGATCGAGGCGATAACCGGAAAGCTTGTAGCGTCCGCTTGCGCCCGGCCGGTTGCTTGACGTGGTGACGCCCGATTGCGATCCGCCGATTTCGTTCGTCATCGAGGCGCCGGACCAGCCCGTGCGTTCGAAGGTACCATTTCGATGAAGCGTCAGCGTATGGCTGGACGCCACCGATCCCGATGAGGTCGCGGTCATGCCGCTCGAGGCGAAGGTGGATACCCATTCGCCGTCGAGCGTCGTGCCCTCATCAAACGGCGGCACGGCGCGGTGGTCTGCGTCGGCAATCACCAGGTCTTCGCCCTTTTTCGAGAACGGCTTCGTCTCGATCTCGATCGTGCCGTAGGCAGAGGTGACGCTGCGCATTTCGATCGACGACCCGGCGGATGAGAAGAAACCGCCGCCGGCAAGCTTGTAAAGGCCGCAATCGGTCGGGGTGTCCCTGCAATGTTCGGCAATGCTCCTGCCGCCCTTCGGCAACTCCGTGCTGAACAGGCCATTCGGATCGAACATGGTGATCGTGCTGTCCGAATAGAAATCCATGCCGCCGAAGACGTTCGGCCGGAGGCCGGTATCGAGATGGGTGAAGACGCCGTCCAGCCCGCCGTCGTCACTCGCCGGCACGAGATCGAAATCCTTGTCGGAAGGATCAAGCTTCACCGAGCGCACGAGGGTTGCGAAATCGGCCTCGGCGCTGCTGCTTCTGTCACCGTTCACATTCAGCAGCACGAGCTGCAGAAAGGCCTGCCGCTTGTCGCCGGCGATGCCGACGACGATCTGGCTGATGGTCACGTTCTTCTGGTGGACGCAGCAACGTTCTTCCACGCGGATGTCGTAGCCGTTCACCGTGACCCCATAATGCTTGATCAGGATATCTTCCTTTGCCATGTCGGGAAGCGTCGCGACGAAGGTCTTCATGCCGGCCTGCAGGGAATTGCGCGTTGCCGGGAGCGGCTTGGTGATCTGGATCAAAGCACTGCCGCGCTTATCGTCCTCGGTCTCCGGAAAATCCTTCTGCAGCATGAAGAGATTACCCTTGCCGGCTTTCCTCCAGCCGGAAGCGGCATCGGGCAAGGTCACCGTCAGGCCGCCGATATCGCCGGGCGCCGCCAATGCCTGGGAGCAGGACAGGAGGCAGAAAATGACGAGAATGAAGCCCAAGGCCGATTTGTTCCGGCCGATCCGATCGATATGCGCGTTGCCCATGCGCCCTCCCCTCGCGTTTCGACTACCGCCGACGGGATTTGGAGCTGGGCGCGACCATTTCAACCCTGAGCTTCATGAAGGTTTATTGAAGGCTTCGACACGCCGTATCAATGAGCTTAGGAAACAGGCGCTATCAATTTCAATGACGGAAAATAGGTGCGATAGCGGCCGACATCACGGGTCAAAAGCGGCAGCTGTTCTACGGCTGCGTGAGCGCCGATGAAGAAATCGGGAAGCACGCCGGTGCGTGACCCGCCTGCCTTGCGATACTGCGTGAAGACCTTGCCCGCAAGAAACAGGGCGGCCTTCGGCATTGGTCTCATCTCGAGGCCGGCCTCTTCCAGAAAAGTCTCGAGCGCTTCGATCCTGTCGTATCGAACCGCAAGTTCGGCATAGATGACATCATTGATCAGCAGGGAACCTTCGATGCTCGCCGTCTCGAGCTGGGCTATCGACCAACTCGACCATTTCGGGTCATCGGTCGCGAGGTCCAAAAGAACATTGGTGTCGACGAGCGTCACGTTTCGCCACGCGTCAAAGCCATGATGGCGTCGGTACCGAGGCCCTTGCCGGCATGGCCGCGCAGCTTCTCGAAGCGACTGGCCGGCCGCTTATGGTCAGCGCGCGTCAGAACCACACTGCCGTCGGCAGCGCGATGAAAGTCGACCCGGCTGCCGGGAACGATGCCAAGCAAATCCCGGACCCGCTTTGGAATGGTAACCTGCCCTTTTGCGGTAACGGTCGTGGCCATATTGGGCGCCTTTGTAATACTTATCTATTGAATAGTATTACTTGCATTGTAAAATTTCAAGCCCAATGCTTGCTGCAGAAGCCGGTTGCTAAGCGGCCATCGATTGGTAGAGCCAGTCGGAAAGCGTCTGGCGCGCCACGCGCGCACCGGCGGCGGGGATCAGGGCGTCGTCGGTCAATTCGACACCGAAATATGACGTGGATCGATCGGTTATCACCTGGCGTTCGTCTTCGTTCGCGGCGAGATAGATCCGGGCGATTTCATCGATGCCGAACTGCTCCGGGCCGCCGATTTCGACGACATCGCCCAAGGGAGCACCGGCTGCCAGTTCCGCCAGGAATGCGGCGACATCTCCGGCTGCGACCGGCCTCATCAAGGCCGATGGCAACCGCAAGACATTGCCTTCAGCCCCGATGTCGATCAATCCGTTTATGAACTCGTAAAATTGCGTGGAGCGGAGGATTGTGTAGGGTCGACCTGAAGCCCGGATCAGATTTTCCTGCACCATTTTCGCGCGAAAATAGTCGCTCTCCACCAGGCGCGGCGTGCCAACGACCGAGAGTGCGAGATAGTGCCGGATGCCGGCTTGCGCCGCAGCTGCGAGCAAGTTCTTCGTCGACGCCTTGAAGAAATCGAACGCCGAACTGTCGCCGAACGATGCGGCATTGGTCACGTCCACAACGACTTCGGTTCCCGCCATCGCCACATCAAGTCCCTTGCCGGTAACCGTGTCGACGCCAAGCGACAATGATGCGGCCGCGACGTCGTGGCCCGATCGGCGCAACTTCTCGCTGAGCCGCGTTCCGATGAGACCGCTTGCTCCCACCACCGTGACTTTCATATCGGCATCCTCTGTTGCATGTCTTCTGCAATGCCTCACGCGGATCGACAATGACCGGAAAGCCGGACGCCTTCCATCGTGCCTGAGGTCTGGCGCCCTAGCCGTAGGGCATAGCGGAACCAGCCTGAAGTCTAGGATGCGCCATCGGGAAAACAGAACAGTCTTCAGATCCGTCGTTCGCCCGAAAATTCCGGCTACATTCCCGCGCAATGCATGGGTTTCCATGAGTTGCGGTTGTGGTTCGGCGGGATTACGCTTTGTAACATGAGCTCGCCAGCCCCAAAATCGAGAACGACTGCTGCAGGAAATGCTGACGATCCCCCGGGACTCTCTGTCCGGCAGGAGCAGCTGATGCTGAGCGTCTGGTCGCACCGTCCCCAGTTCCTGCATCTGGGGCTATTCTTCCTCGCCTATGTACTCGCCTGCGGCTTCGCACAGTCGCTGGCAATCGTGCCGGGAACGGGTATTTCCATCTGGCCTCCGGGCGGGCTTTTCGTCGCTACGCTCATCCTCGCCTCCAGGCGCAGCTGGCCGTGGTGGATCCTGGCGGGCTGCCTGGCAGAGATGTTCAGCAATTTCCTGTGGTTCTACAGCCCCGTACCCGCGGCCTTCCTGATCTATGTCGGCAACGCTCTTGGAGCAATGGTCGCCGCATGGCTGGTGAACCGGACCTTGAAGCACCCTGTTCAGATGGAAACTCTGCAGGAAGTTCTCACGTTCGTCGTCTTGGCTGCCGGAATCGCACCGATCGTGAGCGCGACCGTGGGAAGTGCCACGCTTGCCTGGTTCGCGATTCAATCGCAATCCTTCGCGACGGCCTGGCCACTATGGTGGATCGGAGACGCAACCGGTGTCCTCATCGTTTCGCCGCTGGCGTTGGTCCTCTTTCACAGCTGGCGCAGCAAGACGCAGTTCTCGGCCGCGCAATGGGTGGAAGCCTTCGTCCTGGGGCTGATCTTTCTCGGTGTCGCGGCTCTATCGCTCAGCGGCTACCTTCCTTTCGCCTATATCATCATGCCGCCTCTTCTTTGGGCCGCGGTCCGCTTCGAGTTCAAGGGCGCCGCGGTATCGCTCGCTCTGCTTGCTCTGATCACGGCGGTATTCACGATAACCGGCGCCAGCCAGTTTGCCGGTGATCCAGAAACCCAGAAACACAATCAGATCATGCTGCAGCTGTTTCTGGCCATCTCGGCATTTTCGGCGCTGATTGTCGCCGCCATATCCCGGCAGCACCAGTTGGCGGTGCTGACACTGCGCCAAAATGTGGAGACGTTGCGCGACCGGGAGCGGGAACTCTCGCAGCTCGTGGACATGGTTCCGAGTCATGTCTGGCGTCTGACGCCCGACGGCGAGCCGACCTTCTTCAACAGACGGATGGTCGATTTCCTCGGTCTCGACGTGGCGGACTCGGACAGACCAGGCATGAGCCGGCTGGAGGCGGTCCTGCAGGCCATCGTTCATCCCGATGATACAGCCGGTTTCAGGGACGCCCTTCGCCATTGCCTTGCCACCGGCGAGAGTTTCGTCATGCGGTATCGGCTGCGGCGCGCCGACGGTCTCTATCGCTGGATGTCGAGCCGCGCCGAACCGATGCGAGATCACGCCGGCAACATCGTCCAGTGGTACGGCCTTTGTCACGACATCGACGATCAGGTGCATGCCGAA
Source organism: Rhizobium aouanii (assembly GCF_037002925.1). Lineage (NCBI taxonomy): Bacteria > Pseudomonadati > Pseudomonadota > Alphaproteobacteria > Hyphomicrobiales > Rhizobiaceae > Rhizobium > Rhizobium aouanii. The sequence continues at coordinate 140,855 of NZ_JBAMYD010000005.1, read as the reverse complement.
GAGACCGTGCGCCGGAGCGAACGGCAGCTTCAGCAGATGATCGACGCCGTGCCGGTCCGCATATGGAGCGTGGAACCGACTGGCGGATCGATCTACTTCAACAAACGCTACCAGGATCATTTCCACGCCGTCATCGCCAATTTTGACGCGCAGGCCGAACCGCGCATCGATGAGCTCCTGCAGCAGCTGGTCCATCCCGAGGATGCGTCCGAAGTGCAGCGCACGCTGCGCACCTGTTTCGAAACCGGCGGCGGCACCGCCATGCGGTTCCGCTGGCTTGAAAAGGATGGCGTCTATCGCTGGGCGGAATGCAGAGTGGAGCCTCGGCGTGACGACCACGGAGCGGTCGTGCAATGGTACGGCGTCTCCCTCGACATCGACGAGGAGGTGCGTGCGCTGGAGGCGCTGCGCGACCGCGAACGCGAGCTGTCGCAGCTCGTGGACATGGTCCCGGCCCAGATCAGGCGCCTGACGCCGGAAGGCGAACCGGTCTTCTTCAACAAGCGCCTCATCGACTTTTTCGGTCTCGACGTAGGCGATATGGACAGGCCCGGCATGAGCCGCCTCTCCTCGGTCATCCACACCCTCGTCCATCCCGATGACGCATCAAGGTTGCTCGAGACGGTTCATCATTCCCTCGCCAGCGGCGATCCCTTCTCGATAAAATATCGCATGCGCCGTTTCGACGGAGCCTATCGCTGGGTCGATGGCCGAGCCGAGCCGCTACGCGATCAAAGCGGCGCGATCATGCAATGGTATGTCATATCCGTCGACATCGACGACGAGATGTGCGCGCAGGAAGCACTGCGCGACCGCGAGCGGGAGCTTTCGCAACTCGTGGACATGGTTCCGAGCCTGCTCTGGCGGCTCAATCCGGAAGGCGCTCCGACCTTCTTCAACCAACGCCTGATCGATTTTCTCGGTCTCGATATCGCCGATATGGAAAAGCCGGGCGTCAGCCGCCTGGCAGCGCTCATCGAGGCCGCAGTCCATCCCGACGATGCCGCCGGCCTGGAGCAAGCGCTCAACCATTCTCTCGCCACCGGGGAGCGCTTCTCCAGCCAATATCGCCTGCGGCGCGCCGACGGTGTCTATCGCTGGGTGAAAGGCAGCGCGGAGCCGCTGCGGGATGATAATGGACGGATCGTTCAGTGGTACGGCCTCTCGCATGACATCGACGATCAACTGCGCGTCGAGGACGCACTGCGGGAGAGAGAACGATCGCTCTGGCAGCTCGTTGAAACGCTGCCGGCAATGATCGATTGCGCAGCACCTGATGGAGAGCCGATCTATCGCAGCCAGCAACTGCGCGACTTCCTCGGTTATAATCTCGAAGAGTTGGACGGAACGGGCAAAACCCGGCTGGACGGCACACTCGATGCCGGTGTTCATCCCGACGATGTGGTAGGGGTCAAGGAAAACTATGCCCATTCATTGTCCACCGGCGAGCCCTATGCGCGCAGGCACCGTCTGCGGCGCCATGATGGTGAATATCGCTGGGTCGAGACGCGTGCGGCACCGATGCGCAATGCCGAAGGCGTCATCGTCCAGTGGAATGTCATCTGCCTTGATATCGACGGCGAGGTTCACGCGGAAGAAGATCTGCGTCGGGCGCGAGAGGGTCTTGCACGGGCGAGTCAGGTGGCGAGCCTGGCCGAACTTTCAGCCTCCATCGCGCACGAGGTGAACCAGCCGCTCGCGGCCGTCGTGGCCAACTCACACGCCTGCCAGCGCTGGCTCATGGCCGAGCCGCCGAATATGGAGCGGGCACAGAGGACGGTCGAGCGCATCATCCGGGATGCCAACTCGGCGGCGGATGTCGTCAGCCGCATTCGCGCTCTGTTCAAGCAATCCGTAGACAGGAGGACCCCATCGACGCTCTCCGGTATCGTCAACGAAGCGCGCAACCTCATGGCCGACGAGGCCTGGCGTCGTCACGTTCGGATGGAGGTGGGGGTCGACGCCACCCTTCCGCTCATCGCAATCGACCGCGTCCAGATCCAGCAGGTTCTCATCAATCTCATCCGCAACGGCATCGAGGCAATGGACGCCACGACAGGCGACAGGGTCATCGAAATCCGCGTGCGCCAGATCGGGAATATCCTCCAGACCGAGATCAGCGATCGCGGCCAGGGCATCGACTTTCCCGAAAAGATGTTCGAGCCGTTCTTCACGACGAAGGAAAACGGCATGGGCATGGGGCTGGCCATCTGCCGCTCGATCGTCGAACTGCACGGCGGACGATTGTGGGCCGAGAAGAACAATCCGTGCGGAGCGACGTTGATTTTCACGTTGCCTATTGAAACGAAGGCGGCGCAATGACGGCCGACGACCATATCGTCTTCATCGTCGACGACGATGAACGGATCCGGGAAGCGCTCGTCGAGCTGCTGGACTCGCACGGCATGCACGCCATCGCCTTCGAATCGGCCTGCGACTACGTGAGTGCGGACAAGCCGGATGTGCCTGCCTGCCTCGTGCTGGATATCGAGCTGCCTGACATCAACGGTCTCGATCTGCAGAGACAGATCGCCGACAGGGATCATCCGCCGATCGTCTTCATTACCGGACATGGCGACATTCCCTCCTCCGTGCGTGCGATCAAGCACGGCGCGGTGGACTTCCTGACCAAGCCGTTCAGCGATGCGGATCTCATGGCGGCAATCCACGCGGCGATTGCTCAGGATCGGGAAAAGAGAGCCGAACGCGCCGAGATCGACGTGATGAGACAACACTATCTCGACCTGACGCCACGCGAGCGCGAGGTGCTGCCGCTCGTCGTCAGCGGCCTTCTCAACAAGCAGGCCGCAGCCGAACTGGGGATCAGCGAAGTCACGCTGCAGATCCACAGAAGAAACGTGATGCAGAAAATGGCCGCGGCGTCGCTCGCCGATCTGGTGCGGATCGCGGAGAGATTGGAAATACCGATAACCCACTCGCGCAGAGTGGGAGGGAATTGAAGATGAACAAGACAAGACACGTCGTGGCAATTGTAGATGACGATCCAAGGTTGCTTGAATCGATGGGCGACCTTCTGGAATCGGCGGGTTATGTGGCCCGCAGCTTTTCATCGGCGGGCTCGCTGCTCGTCAACGGGCTGTCGGACCTCGACCTGCTCATCACCGATATCGGAATGCCTGGCATCGACGGCTTCGAACTTCGCGACCTCGTGCGGAAGTCGCGTCCGGAACTGCCCGTATTCATGATCACGGGCCGCCACGAGCTAGCCGATCAGGGACGCGCTCAAGGCGCAAGCGGATTTTTCCGCAAGCCCTTCGATGCCCAGGCCCTGCTGGCGGCCATTGCCAACGCTTTGCATAAATCGACAGATGGAGGGTGACATGAGAGTTGACCAGCCGTTGCTGCGGAGATCGGCGCCGTTATCATTGCAATGCAGTTATGAAGAGAACCAGCCGCTCGTCATTATCGTCGATGACGACGTCTCCGTTCGCGAGGCGCTATCGGAGCTGATCCTGTCGGCGGGTTTCCAGTCGACCAGTTTTGCTTCGACCCGAGAATTGCTTGAGGCCGATATATTGGATAGCCCCGGCTGCCTGATCCTCGACGTGCGCATGCCAGGCGCAAGCGGCCTTCACCTGCAGAGCCATCTGGCCGAAAACGGCATTTCCAAGCCGATCATCTTCCTGACCGGGCATGGCGACATCCCGATGACCGTCCAGGCGATGAAGGCCGGCGCCGTGGATTTTCTCACCAAGCCGGTGCGGGACCAGACGCTGCTCGACGCCGTGACGGCCGGCATTGCGATGGATGCCGAGCGACGGGCCGAAGCGGCGATCACCAAGCGCAATATCAAGCGCCTGGAGACGCTGACGCAGCGCGAGCGCGAGGTCCTGCATGAAGTGGCGCGCGGCCGCCTCAACAAGCAGATCGCCTTCGACCTCGGCATCAGCGAGGTGACGGTCAAGCTGCATCGCAGCAATGTCATGCACAAGATGGAGGCGGCCTCCATCGGCGAACTGATCCGGGCCTGGGAAACACTGCCCGCACAAATGCGCCAGGTCGGCCCGCGCTAGTAGACGAAGGATGCCGGGCTCGAAGACGATCTGCCGCTGTCCATTTGATGCGCGCCGTATCCGATTCGCGCCGGAAAAGACGATGCGGCGCCGATAATGGGTTTCGGCCCCGCACCCATGCGCTATCTCTAAATTAAAGCTCGGGGATATGACCAGGTACCCGGCTTTGGTTCCCCAAAGGAGATCTCGCCTTGAACAATCAATCGTCAGCCGCGCCTTCCCCTGAAACCAACGCCTTCGACAACGAAGCAAACTTCCTGTCGGCCATGGGGAATGCCAAACGGCTTCACATTCTGCATCTGTTGGCCGAAGGAGAAATGTCCGTGAGCGTCCTGGCCAACGAGGTGGGATTGAGCCAATCTTCGACTTCCCAGCATTTGGCAATTCTTCGAGAACAGGAACTCGTGCAGACCCGAAGGGACGCCCAGACGATCTACTATTCACTTCAATCCGGCGCGGCGAGAGCCGTGCTCGATACGCTCGCCGACATTTTCGGATCGTACCGTCACACTGTCGCCGAATGTGTCAGGACCGTGAGCGCCTGACAATGACAGGGCATTGATCTCGCCGCTCATCAGTGGCCCCCAATTTTGCCGAGGATGATCTTGTAGGCGATCAGGATCGGGGCGGCGACGACGAAGAGCAGGGCGATGGTGAAGAACGCGGTTTCGAACGAGATGACCGCGGCCTGATTGGAAAGCTGCCGCCCGAGCATGCTCATCGCCGCTTTCGGGATGCCCCCCGGCTCGACGCCTTTGGCCGCCAGCAGACCGTTGATCTGCGCAAGGCGACTGATCACGGCCGGGTGGCCGTTATTGAGGTTGGCGCCAAGCACCGCAAGATTCTGTGCCGTTTCACGGTCGATCAGGGTCTGCAGGCTGCCGATACCGATCTGGCCGCCCGCCAGCCGGCCGATATTGAACAGCGCCACGCCATAGACGAGAAACGCGCGCGGCAGGCCGGAAAGCGCAATCAGCGTCAGCGACAGGAACAGCATTCCGAGACCGGCGCCGCGCAGCAGGATCGCCAGGTTCATGTCGGCCGCGCCGCTTTCGGCGTTCGACTGCGAAAGCATCCACATCGCCGCCATGAAGGTCAGAATGCCGAAAGGAACCGTCGCTATCGGCGGCAAGCGTCCAACCCTGATCAGCAACGCAACCAGCAGCAATGTCGCGATGAACAGAAAGCCGCTCGGCAGCAGCAGCCATCCGGCTTCGGTCGCGGTCATGCCGAGCAGGGAAACGGCAAAAGACGGAATGACATAGGCGCTGCCGGTCAGGGCAAAACCGGCGACGAAACTGACGGCGAAAGCGAAAGCGAAATCTTGATCACGGAATACCGAGAGATCGATCAGCTTGTCCTTGTGCGTGCCGAATAGCGAGATGACGAATACCACCAGGGCGGCAGTACCGAAAGCTGCAAGCAGGATGATCCGAGTTTCGTCGAACCAGTTCCATCGGCTGCCCTGGTTCAGCACATAGGTCAGCGCTGTGACCGCGGCTGCGAGTAGGACGAGGCCAGGCCAATCGAAACCGCGGTCCGGCGCCTCCATCCTGTTAAGTTCGCCGCCTGCGACCGCCAGAGCCAATCCCACGAGACCGGATGCAAAGCCGGTCAGGAAAATCCAGTTCCACGACCAGTTGTCGACGATCCATCCCGACATCAGCGGCACGAAACAGGCAGGCGCCACGACCGCCCCGGTCGCAAACAGCGACTGGATGAGCGGCTGCCGCTGCCGATCGAACAGCTGGAACAAGGCGGTCTGGCCGCAGACGAGCAGCACGCCGCCGGCAAGACCCTGCAGAAGTCTCAACGCCGTCAGGAAGCCGGCATCCTGCGTCAGGGCGGCCAGCCCACAGCCAATGGCGAGCACGCCGGTGGCGAAACGCAGGACGACCGTGCCTGAGAGGACATTGATCAGCCAGGCGCTGATCGCAAAGCCGGTGAATTTTGCCGCCGTATAGCCGACGTCGAGCCAGAGGAATTCATCCGGCGTCGCATGTATGTCGCCGATCAGGTCTATCCGACCGGTTGAAATCGCGGTGCTCGCCACGGCTTCGGCAAGCGCTGCCATGCTGATCCCGGCAATGAGTATCCATCCGCGCAAATCGATCCCAGCATTGCTCGCGACCGGCAGCGGCGTCATCACTTGGCCTCCTCGGGAGACCCGATCCAAACGGCAACCTTGGCCGACAATCCCGGAACCAGGCGGCCCGACAGTGGATTGCCGGAGAGGCTGATCTTGACCGGCACCCGCTGCACCACGCGAACGAAGTTGCCGGTCGCATTGTCTGATGGCAACAGGCTGAAGGCGGAACCGCTGCCTGGCGCGAAACTCGTGACGACGCCTTCGATCTTGACGTCGCGGAAACCATCGACGGTTATGCGGACGTTTTGGCCGATCTTCATATGCTCGAGCTGGGTTTCCTTGAAATTGGCCACGACCCAGATATTGGCGACCGGCACGATGTCGATCAGCGCCTGGCCCGGCGTGACGTAGCGGCCAAGCCTCACCTGGCGATTACCGATTACACCGTCGATAGGCGCCCGAACCACGGTATTTTCGAGATCGATGCGCACGAGATCGCGGGCCGCCGTCGCCTGGGCGATCGATGCCTCGGCGGCCTCCCTCTGCGCGGCGATGACCGAAAGTTTGCTGCGCTGTGCGGCAAGTGCCGCTTCGGCAGCCTCGACGGTGGAATTCGCCTGGTCGCGGGCCGACTGCATCGCCTCCACCTGCGCCCGGGTTGCGACATTTGCCCGGACAAGATTAAGAGCGCGCGCGAGATTCTGCTCCGTCAGAAGCCGGGAGGCCACCGCGGCCTGGCGCTGTGCATCGACCTGGATGATCGTTGCCTGCTGGAGTTGCTGCTCGGCGCGATTGTTGGCGAGAGCCGCGCGCGCAGCGGCAAGATTGGCTTCAGTCTGGGCAAGGCGGGCGCGATAGTCCTTGTCGTCGATCGTAAAGAGAACGTCGCCGGCTTTGACCATGGCGTTGTCGTCGACATTGACCTTGGTGACGTAGCCTGCGACCCGCGGCGCGAGCGAGGTGATATCGCCGCGTATATAGGCGTTGTCGGTCGCTTCCTCGAAACGGCCGGCCTGCCAGTAGTTTACGCCCCATGTGCTGGCAAAGCCCATCAGAAGGCAGGCGATGCTGCCGAGGACGATGACTTTCAGAACCTGTCTCATAGCGCGGCCTCCATCATTTCGGCCGCGGGCAAAGCCGGATGGCGTCTTGCGCCGGAAAAGTCGCTTTGAAAGAGTGACATGGTTCGGGTCTCCTTGCGTGCCGGCGCCTGGCGGCAGATTCAGACAAGGTTAGCCAGCAGCACTTTCGCTTGGTATTGGCGGAAGGTATCGGAACGGCTAGGCTTTGGTATCGGCGCGATAGGCAGGGAGGCGACACTCGCCTGCCGATATGCCGATCCGCATCGGCCGCGTGAACGCCCTCTCCGCGCTCCTCCCGGAAAAACGATCCGAGGACATAGGCTTTGGTTTGCCGAAGCAGGCCGCGTGGCTGGATCGGCGCGGGCCGCGGATTCTGGGAAGCTCTGGGTCGAGAGCCGTGTTAACCGAACGCGACAGGGATGATGAACACAGGGGTTTTTTCGGTTTCTCCCTGTGGCCAACAAATTGGCAGGCGAGCATCCAACCTGTCCGGCTCCGCATCGCCTTCTCGCAGCAGCGAACACAACATGAGGCCGGCCGCTTCCCTTCGGCAGCGGCCGGCCTCGTTGTCAGCAGATGATGCTCTCAAGCGAAGGCGTAGGAGCCATCAGGCCGTTTCGGCACGCGCCGCTGCCAATGGATGTAACCTTCCTCTTGCATCGCCTTTTCGTCCATTTCGACGCCCCAGCCCGGCCGGCCGGGACGCAGCTCCAGATAGCCGTCCTTCGGCAGATAGGGATCGACGACATAGCGGGTTTCTCCCTGCCGCTTCTCGATATCGAGGCCGCCATAGACATAGGCCTGGCCCTTCGGCAGCCGGTATTCGAGGATGCGGAAATTCTGCGCCGCGGCCGAGAAATGAACGTTGACCGCGGTGGCAAGCGGTCCCATCGGGTTGTGCGGCGCCACGCCGACGAAGAAGGCTTCGGCGAGTGTGGCGATGCGGCGCATTTCGCTGATGCCGCCGACGACGCAGATATCCGGCTGGATGAGGTCGGCGCCCTTGACCTGCAGCAGCCGCAGGAACTCGTTTCTGTTGTAGAGCGACTCGCCGGTCGCAAGCGTGCAGTTGAGACCCTGTTTCAGGTCGCCCCAGGCCTCGATATTTTCAGGACGCAGCGGCTCCTCGAAAAACAGCGGATCATAAGGCGCCAGCGCATTGCCGAGCTGGCGAGCGGCGATCGGCTCGAAAATCTTCGCATGGGCATCGAAGGCGATTTCGTATTCGTCATTGACCGTTTCGCGAAGCGAGCGGAAATAATCCGCCGAGGCTTTGACGACATTACCCCAGCGGTTGGAGTGCATGTCGATCCGCCAGGGGCTGAGCTTGAAGGCGGTGAACCCCCATCCCTCCTTCAGACGATCGAACTCGTCGCGGGCCGCCGGCGCATCCGGTGCGGTATAGACCCCGGCATAGACCTTGATGCGGTCGCGCACCTCGCCGCCGAGCAGCTTGTAGACCGGGACATTCGCCGCCTTGGCGGCAAGGTCCCACAGGCAGTGATCGAGCGCCGAGATCGCGGCAAGGCCGAGCGCGCCCGGCGGGAACCGGCTTTGCTGGATCAACAGATTGACGAGATAGTCGACGCGTGTCGGATCCTGGCCGGACAGAAATTCGTAGAGATAATCCAGGAGCGGCGGCAGCGCCTTGTCGGGGCCGTGATTGTAGCATTCGCCCCAACCCGTCAGCCCGTCATCGGTGTCGAGCGCGACGATCACGCGGGGACGGTCCTTGTCGCGGGTCATGAAAACCCGCATGCGGTCGATCTTCATCTTTCTGTCCTTCTAGCGATTGAAATAGGTGCGGCGCGACTGGCGCGTTTGCACGTAGAGGTGCTCATTGTCGGTTCCGGGATTGTAGGCGCCGGCACTTTGCGGGACCGAGACATTGCCGTTGCTGGGGAAGCGCGCCACGAAGGCCTCGTCGATATCGCAACCAAGTCCCGGGCCATCAGGAACGGCGATCAAACCGTCGACCTGTTGCGGATGCGGCACGATCGTCTGGCGGCGGCCGTCCCAGTCGTCGTCGAGGCGCTCGAGGATGAGCGCGTTGGGGATCGCGGCAAGCAGATGCAAAGCCGCATATTCCGCCACCGGCCCGAGCGAGCCCGAATGCGGCGCCATCTGGATATGATGGGCTTCGGCCATGGCCGCGATCTTCTTCATCTGGGTGATGCCGCCGGCCCGCCCGGTATCCGGCTGGATCACGTCGACCAGTTCCTTCTCGATGAGCTCACGCTCGCCGAAGATGGTCGCCGAGCGTTCGCCGGCGGCAAGTGGCACATGCGCTGCGTCGCGGATACGCCGGTAGCCGTCGATATTCTCCGGCGCGATCGGATCTTCCACCCACATCAATTCATAGGGTTCGAGCGCCCGCACCAGCCGGCAGGCATCCGCAGGCGTCAGCCACGGCGGCCCATGCAGATCGATGGCGATGTCCATGTCGTCGCCGACGGCGTCACGCAGCGCAGCAACCTTGCGGACCGGATCAGCGACGCCGCCGCACTTGATCGCCTTTATTCCGCGCGCTTTGATGGCAAGCGCGCGCTCGGGCGTATTCGCATGCGAATAGATCGGGATCCGGTCGCGCACCTTGCCGCCGAGCAGCATCCAGACAGGCACGCCGAGCGCCTTGCCCTTGATGTCCCATAGCGCCATGTCGATGCCGGTCATCGCACCGCCTCCGACCGTCCCAAGCATGCCATGGCCCATCATCGCGATATGCATCTTCTGCCATAGCCGTTCGGTATGGGCCGGATCTTCGCCGATGAGGAGTGGGGCGAGATCATGGATCGCCGTCTCGACGACGCGCGGCCAGCCTGAACATTCACCGATGCCGGTGATGCCCTCGTCGGTATCGATCTTCAGAAAGAGCCAGTTTCTGGTGCCGCCGAACTGTTTCGAGGCGCCACTGCTGGACCGTTGGTCAGAAGCCCAGTTCGCGGGATCGGGCTGACCGACATGCATGAGAAAGGTGCGGATTCCGGTAATTTTCATCGTTGAAAACTCCCATTCTTCAAAATGTCCGGCGCGACATAGCGGAAGCGCCGCGAATGGTCGCGATCACGCGGATCGGGGCGCGGGATCGCTGATATGAGCGCCTGCGTATAGGCATGCTCGGGCGTGCGGCAGACCTTCTCCGCGTCGCCGATTTCGACGAGTTGGCCTTTGTACATGACGCCCACACGGTCGCACATGTAGCGGATAACGCCGATATCATGACTGATGAAGATATAGGCGAGCCCGAGTTCGTCCTGCAGACGCATCAACAGGTCGAGCACCTGCGAGCGCACGGATACGTCGAGCGCCGAGGTCGCCTCATCGGCAACAATGACGCGCGGATTAAGCGTGATGGCGCGGGCAATGCCGATGCGCTGGCGCTGGCCGCCGGAGAAGGCGTGCGGGTAGCGTTCGCGTGCCCTCGGGTCGAGACCAACCTGCTCCATCAGGTGACAAACCCGCTCTTCCAGCGCCCGCCCCTTTGCAACGCCATTGACGAGCAGCGGCTCGCCGATGATCTGGGAGACGGTCATGCGCGGGTTGAGGGAGCCGAAAGGATCCTGAAACACCATCCGCAATTCCCGCCGTGCGGCGGCAAGCGTCTGACCTTTTGCCGTTGCCAGATCGATGATGTCGCCGTCGGCACGGCGATAGAGAATTTCGCCTGCAGTCGGATCGATCAGCCGCATGATCGAGCGACCCATCGTCGTCTTGCCGGAACCGCTCTCGCCGACGATGCCGAGCGTTTCGCCCGGCAGAAGCGAAATGGAAACATCGTCCAGCGCTTTCACCTCGCCGAAATCCATCGATACATTGCGGAGTTCGAGGATCGGTGGCGCCGTCGTGTCGAGCGGGGCGCGCGCCAGCCGGATTTCGGCTTTCGCTTCCAGCTTCAGCACCGAGCCGATCAGCATGCGGGTATAGTCGTCTTTCGGCGCATGAAAGATCTGCTCGACCGGCGCATATTCCTTGGCGACGCCGTTGTGCATGACCAGCACATCGTCGGCGATCTGCGCCACGACACCCATGTCATGCGTGATGAAGAGAACCGCCATGCCCTTCGCCTTCTGCAGCCGGGCAATCAGGTCGAGAATTTCGGCCTGGGTCGTCACGTCGAGGGCCGTGGTCGGCTCGTCGGCGATCAGCAGTTGCGGTTTGCAGGCGAGCGCCATGGCAATCATGGCGCGCTGGCGCATCCCGCCGGAATATTGAAAGGCATATCGGTCCAGCGCTTTTTCCGGCGAGGGAATCTCGACCTGGCTGAGCAGCGATATGGCTTCAGCGCGCGCCTCTGCCTTGCTCATCCTGGTGTGAAGGCGAAGCGCCTCGACGATCTGGTTGCCGACCGTGTGGATCGGCGACAGCGACGACATCGGCTCCTGGAAGATCATGGCGATGTCGCGGCCGCGGATCGCTCGGATCTGACGCCCGCGCGGGTTGAGGCTGGTCAGATCGATCGAGCCGCCGTTCTGATCGTTCAATATGATCGATCCGCCGGATATGCGGCCGGGCGCATCGACGATCTGCAGAATCGATCGCGCCGTCACCGATTTGCCGGATCCGCTTTCGCCGACGACACAGAGCGTCTTGCCCGGCTCGATCGAGAAAGACAGATCGCTGACGGCGCGAAAGACGCCGGTGCGCAGAGGGAACTCGACCGTCAGATTTTTCACCTGCAACAGCGGCCTGCCGGCAATAGGAAGGATATCGGTCATGCCGGCCTCATTTGTTGTAGGGGTCGGCGGCATCGCGCAGGCCGTCGCCGAGAAGGTTGAGCGCCATCACGGCGACCACGACGGCACAGCCCGGCATGAAGAGCCATGGCGCGGTGGCGATCGAGCGAATGTTCTGGGCCTCGCGCAGAAGCACGCCCCAGGAGATGGTCGGCGGCTGCAGACCGAGCCCCAGGAAAGACAGAGAGGTTTCGGCAAGGATCATCGCCGGCACCGCCAGTGTGATCGACGCGATGATATGGCTGGCAAAACTCGGCAGCATGTGGCGAAAGATGATGCGCCTTTCGCGAACGCCGTCGAGCCTGGCGGCAGCGACGAACTCCTCGGTGCGCAAGGACAGGAAGCGGCCGCGAACGACGCGGGCGAGCTGCGCCCAGCCGGTCAGCGACAGGATGATCGTGATCATCATGTATTGCAGCGTCGCAGGCCAGTCTTGCGGCAGCGCCGCGGCCATCGCCAGCCAGATCGGGATCGTCGGCAGCGACAGCACGAAATCGATCACCCGCTGCAGGAAGAAATCCATGCGGCCGCCGTAATATCCCGAGATACCGCCGAGCACGATGCCGAGCATCAGCGAGAAGAAGACGCCGACGAGGCCGATCGACAACGAGATCTGCGAGCCCTGCACCGTTCGGCTGAAGACGTCGCGCCCAAGCCTGTCGGCGCCGAAGAGAAGCAGCGGCGTCGTCTTGTCGGGCGAGGCGATCAGATGGATGTTGGTCCTGAACAGGCCGAACACGGAATATTCATAACCGCGCCCGAAGAACTGGACATCGACACGCTTCGTCGTGTCTTCCTTGTAGATGGCGGCCAGCGTTTCCGGATCGCGGGTCAGCTTCATCGGATAATAATGCGGGCCGAAGGAGAACCCGTTCTCAGTATCGATCAGATGCAATTTCTGCGGCGGGTGAAAGGTCGCCCGCGCATTTTGCAGGTACGGATCGTTGATGGCGAAGAAGCCGGGAATGAGGGCGACGATATACATCAGCACGGTGACGACCAGCGCCACCATGGCCAGCCGGTGCCGGCGGAAAGCCCACCAGATGAGCTGCCACTGCGATGCGACGGCGGCGCGATCCGGCTGAATATTTGTAATGGGGATGTCGACCACGTGAGGCTCCTATTCCAACCGGATGCGGGGATCGACCAGCGCAAGCAGGATGTCGCTGATCAAAGAGCCTATCAGCGTCAGCGCGCAGATCAGCAGAACGAAGGCGCCGGCGAGATACATGTCCTGGGCCATCAGCGCCTGCAGCAGCAAAGGTGCTGCTGTCGGCAGATTGAGGACGATGGCGACGACGACCGAGCCGGAAATGAGGTTGGGCAGCAGCCAGGCAATCGTCGAGATGAACGGATTGAGCGCGATCATCAGAGGATATTTCATCAGCAGCCGGAACTCAGAGAGACCCTTTGCCCGGGCCGTTGTGACGTAAGGCTTCGGCAATTCATCGAGCATGTTGGCGCGCATGACGCGGATGAGGCTCGCCGTCGAGGAGACGGCAAGGATGATGACGGGAAGCCAGAGATGCGAGAAGAGGTCGACCATCTTGGCGAAGCTCCAGGACGCGTTCTCGTATTCCGGCGAAAAGAGCCCGCCGACATCCTGTCCGAATTCGACCGCCGCGACATACATCAGCACCAGCGCCAGCAGGAAGGACGGAACGGCCAGGCCGAAAAAGGTGAACGCGGTGAAGAAATAGTCGCCGATCGAATATTTGCGCACGGCGGAATAGACGCCGATCGGCAGCGCGATTGCCCAGGTGGCGATCAATGTCGACAGGGCCAGAACCAGCGTCAGCGCCATGCGCTCCCAGATCAGGTCAGAGACCGGCTGCTGCCATTCGAAGGAGATGCCGAAATCGCCGCGCGTGAGAATGCCCCACATCCATTTGAAATATTGGACGAGCATCGGGTCGCCGAGGCCGAAGCGCTCGCGCAATTGCGCCGCCGTGTTCTGATCGACGATTTCGTTGGAGGCTGCCAGCGTCGCAATATAGGTCGTGACATAATCGCCCGGCGGCAGCTGGATCAGCACGAAAGCCAGGAAGCTGACGGCAAACAGCGATGGAATCATCCATAGGAAGCGTTTGGCGATAAAGACCAGCATGAGGCGCCTCTTGCATTGAACGCCGCCTCCCGGGCCTGGTCGACCGTCAGGACCGGCAAGGCATCGCGGAGGGCGAACTGAAAGAAAGCGCCGTACCTGATGGCACGGCGCTCAAGACGAAAATCAGCTCGTAAAGGTGAATTGCTGCGGCATTGCAGGGCCGGGATTGGGCCAAGACCAGCTATCCGGCTCCTTCTCGGGAACATTGCGCAGATTGTTGCGGATGATGCCGAAGCCGCCGACGGCAAGGCAAAGGCCGACGGTCTCGAACTCCTCGGCCGCGATGTCGAAGATCTGCTTCATGATCGCACCGCGCTTGTCGAGATCGGCCGTCGAACGCGCTTCGTCGAAAAGCTTCATGCGTTTCTTCTGGCTTTCCGGCGGTTCTTCGCCGCGGGCACCGTTGGAGGTGTACCAAAGCGTCCACGGAATGGCGTAACGCGAACCCTGCGGATGGAAGGCGAAGAAATCGCGCGGATCGAGCATCGGATCGAGACCGCCAGGACCTGGCCACACCGCCGCATCATGGGCGTTGTCGTCGCCGCGGGTGTAATAGAGCGCCCGCTCGATCGTGTTGACCTTCATGTCGATACCTATCTGAGCCCAATGCGCCTTGACCAGTTCCAGGGCATCGACGAGGTCGGGATAGAGGGTCGGAATGACGTCGATCGAGAAGAACACCTTCTGGCCGTCAGGCCGGAGGCGGAAACCGTCGCCGCCTTTCTTATAGCCGGCTTCATCGAGCATCGCGCCTGCCTTGTCGGCATCATATTCGGTGAACTGGCGTGCGTATGTCTCGTTATACCAGGGGTGGGTCGGACGCGGCCCGGCCTGGTAGGGCTCGCTCTGGCCGAAATAGACGATGTCGATCAGTTCCGGGCGATTGATGCCGATCGAGAGCGCTTGCCGGAACGACTTGTCCGCAAACATCTTGCGCATGGCAGGATCTTTGTGGGTGATGTTGAAATAGATCTGGCACTGTTGCGAGGCCGAAGGCACGAGCGTCAGCAGCCGATAATCGCCCTTTGCCATGTTCTTGGACAGCGTCGGCTTGTTGGCGAGAACGCTGATGTGACGTTCCTGGATGTCGATCTTTCCGGAGATGACGTTCAGCATCAGCGATTCGACGTCCTGCGAGATGCCGAAGTTGATTTCATCGATGTAGGGAAGCTGGTTGCCCTCGGTATCGACCTGCCAGAAATAAGGGTTGCGGGTCATGACGACGCGCGTCGCACCGCCGGCATAGGGTTCCTTGACCACCCACGGATCGAGCGTCGGCTTGTCGACATTGCCCCATCGCGACGGAATCTCGATGTCGCCGCAACGGCTGCGGAACAGCTCCGTCCAGCTGGTGACGCCGGCCTTCTTCGCATCGGCCTCGATATTGGGATTATATTTCGGCAGGAACTGGCTGCAGTAATGCTTCGGGAACAGCGTCGGATGCTGGCCAAGCGGTGTGGCGAGGTTTTCCAGGTAAAGCGCGTTGGCCGCAGCAAAGGTGAATTTCACCGTATAATCGTCGATCTTCTCGACCGTGACCGGCTTGCCGGCGACAGCAAGCTGCGCCGGTGTCGAGCTGTAGAGCTCGGTGTTCTTGACGCAGTCTTCGATCGCGAAAACGACGTCATCGGCAGTGAAGGGATGGCCGTCGGACCAGCGCACGCCTTCGATCAGATGGAAGGTGAATTGTGTTGCGTCGTCGCTAACTTCCCAGCGCTCGGCAAGGTTCGGCTGCACGGCGGTAAAATCGAGGTTCCAGCGCACAAGGCTCTGGTTGCCGACCATGCGCAGGATGCCGTTATGGTCGGATGAACCGCGAAGGCCGCGGCGCAGCGAGCCGCCATAGGTCCCGACCTTCTCGAACGGCGTCACGACCATCGGCTTTTTCGGCAGGCGCTCGGCCAGCGGCGGCAGCTTTCCATCCTTGGCGAGCTGCGCAAGGGCCGGCGCTTCACCGCCTGCGGCAGACACGCGACCGGCGATAGACAACGCCGCGACACCAGCCATGCCGCCAAGCACGGCGCGGCGGGTGACGCCACGCGACAGTATTTCTTTGGCCATCGAATTCCTCCCTTTTGTGCCGGCGCAGCCTTGCACCGGCTGATGCGCCGGGCTCCCGACCCGACGCTGGCGCCCTCCTCGGCGCTACGACCGAAACCATAAACACGTTCTCAAATGATTACAAGAGTTGACAGATAATTACAAATTTTGTAGCCATTGCTGCATTGAAATGCGATATGCGCCGCTGAAAACACGGCCGACCGGACGATAGACGGCATATTTGTCAAATGCTGTACGCCGCCCTAAACATATGGTCGGCGACAGCAAGGGTGCGGCCGCTGACCCGGCGCACGTGGCGTTGAGAGAAAAGGATCATAATGACATTCGCGGTCGATGCCGTTTCGAACAGGGGCGCAACGCGCTTCAGCGACATCATCTACGAGAAGATCGTAGGGATGATCGCCGACGGCAACTTTCCGGTGAACGAACGACTGCCGCCGGAGACGAAGCTCGCCGCTGATTTCGGCGCATCGAGACCCGTCGTGCGCGAAGCGCTCGAACGCTTGAGAGCTGATGGCCTGGTCGTTTCGCGCAAGGGTTCCGGTTCCTATGTCAGGCAAAGGCCGGATTCGTCGATGTTGAAAATGGTACCGGTCGGCTCCTTGGCCGATGTCCAGCGGTTCTTCGAATTCCGCGCCGGTCTCGAAGCCGAGGCGGCGGAGCTTGCCGCGCGAAACTGGCAGCCGGTCGACAAGGAGCGGATAACGGCAGCGCTTCTTTCGATCGAGCAATGTTTGCGCAACGGGGAGCTTGGCGCCGAGGAGGACCAGGCTCTGCACGATGCAATTGCCATGGCGACCGGTAACCAGTTCCACATCACCCTGCGCGAGTGGTTCAAGCCGCATTTCGCCATCGGGCATTCCGTTACGCGAAGCTTGAGCTTGAAGCGGACGCCGGAACAGATCCGCAGCGTCCAGGATGAGCATGCGGTGATCGTCGAAGCGATCTTCGCGCACCGGGAAACCGAAGCGCATGATGCGATGAAGAGACACATATTGAATGCTCGCGCCCGCATGTTCCAGGGCGTTTGAGCGATATGGGAGGAGAGACGATGAAACGGGTCGCTATGACGGGTGCTGCCGGACGTGTAGGGACGCTACTGCGCCCGCTTCTTCGGCCGCATGTCGAGCACCTCAGCCTGATCGATCTCCAGGAACCTGACGGGCTTGGCGAAAACGAGACTTTCGTCAGGGCCGACCTTACAAAGCTCGACGAGGCGACGGCTGCGCTGAAGGATATCGATGGCGTCGTTCATCTGGCGGGTATTGCCAGCGGCATCGACATGAACGCCATTCTGCACGCGAATGTGCTTGGAACATACAATCTCTACGAAGCGGCGCGGATCAACAAGGTCCAGCGGGTCGTCTATGCATCAAGCAATCATGCCACCGGCTTTTATCCGCGCGGCCAGCTCGTATCGCCGCTCGACCCGATGCGCCCCGACAGCCCCTATGGACTTTCCAAATGCTGGGGCGAACTTGTGGCGGGGCTTTATTACGACACATCAGGTATTCGCTCCCTGTCCATCCGCATCGGCAATGCGGGCACCTATCCCAACAGCGAGCGATCGGTTGCGATCTGGATCAGCGCGCGAGACCTGGCGCAGTTGGTGCGGATCGGCCTCACCCACTCACAGATCGCTGCAACAGTCGTCTACGGCGTCTCCGACACGGACACGCAATGGTGGGACAACGAGCTGGCAGCACGATTGGGCTACCAGCCGCAGGACCGGCCGCGTGACCACGCCCTGATCG
Source organism: Rhizobium aouanii (assembly GCF_037002925.1). Classification (NCBI taxonomy): domain Bacteria; kingdom Pseudomonadati; phylum Pseudomonadota; class Alphaproteobacteria; order Hyphomicrobiales; family Rhizobiaceae; genus Rhizobium; species Rhizobium aouanii. The sequence continues at coordinate 122,995 of NZ_JBAMYD010000005.1, read as the reverse complement.
AAGAGGGATCCGAAGGGCCGGTCGCGCTGGCGTTCCAGGGTGGCGGGTTCTGTGAGATCAATCACGACGGCACCATCCGCATACGCGACGCCGATGGCTTGGCCAAGAGCCCGGAGACGGTTGAATGACGGCGCCTCGGGTCATCCGCCCGGACGTCCGTTCCGTTATCCAGCAACCGCTGACGGTTGGTGAATCACCGGTATGGGACGAGGGGACCGGTACTCTGTGGTTCGTCGATATTCTGGCGCCGGCGCTCGTCCGGCTTTCGCCTTCAGGAAAGATCGACCGCTTCGACATGCCGGCCGCAATCGGCGCGCTCGGGCTTTGCCGCGATCACAGGATCGTCGTGGGGCTCCAGACGGGCGTCCATCTCTTCGATCCGGTTTCGGGAGATTTCGAGTTTGTGTGCGATCCGGTTGGACGCGACATCAATTGCCGCCTCAATGACGGAAAGGTCGGCCCCGATGGGCACTTCTGGATCGGCTCGTTCAGCGAAGCCAAGCCGCAGACCAATGATGCCGCACTTTACCGCGTGGGCGGCGATGGCCGCAGGCGGACCGTTGCAACCGGACTGACGAGTTCCAACGGCCTTGCCTGGTCGCCGGACGGCCGGCGGATGTATCATTCCGACAGCCGGCAATGCTTCCTGCAGGCATTCGACTTCGATCCTGATACGGGCGACCTCGGCGATGGGCGCCGGCTTCGCAGCTTCACGGAAGACGAGGGTCGGCCGGACGGAGCGACAACCGATCGTGACGGGTTCTATTGGAGTGCCGGCGTTTCCGCCGGTCGCCTCAACAGAATATCGCCCGAAGGCGAAATCGTCGAAATCTACATTCTGCCGGTTCCCGCACCGACGATGCCGTGTTTCGGCGGGCCGGATCTGCGCACCCTCTTCGTCACGAGCCTGTCGACGGATCGCACCGGACGTTTCGAGGCGGGGACGGTGATCGCCTTCGACGTGGATGCGGAGGGCTTGGCGCCTTTCCGCTTCGGATAACGACCATTTGGATGGAAAGCGAACGGGGAAGAAAGATGAGCATCGCGATCATGCGCAAGGCGCTTACGGGCGTTTCGGGTGTTCCCGTCACGGCCTATGACGGGAGAGGCGAAGTCGAACCTGGGATTACGGCGAAGGTCTATGCGCGGGTGGCGGCGGCGGGCATTCACAACATCGTCGCTGCCGGCAATACCGGGGAATTCTATGCGCTAACGCCGCAGGAAATCAGGATCGTCCACGAGGCAGCGGTTTCAGGTGTCGACGGCAAGGCACCGGTGACGGCGGCAGTCGGCCGGTCGCTGCGCGAGGCGATCGGCATGGCGAAAGATGCGGCCGCGATCGGCGCATCCGCCGTCATGTCCCATCAGCCCGTCGATCCCTTCGCAGCACCTGCTGCCCAGATCGACTATTTCTGCAATCTTGCGGATGCTTCGGCCCTGCCGCTCATCGCCTATGTCAGGGCGGATGGTTTCGCCGTCGCCGATATCGTCCGCCTGGCAAACCATGGCAATATTGCCGGCATCAAGTTTGCGACGACTGACCTGATGCTGCTGTCGAGAGCGATCCCGGCGGCCGATCCCGGCGGCGCGCTGTTCGTCTGCGGCCTGGCGGAAAGCTGGGCGCCGACATTTACCGCGGCCGGCGCCCGCGGCTTCACGTCCGGCCTTGTCAACGTCGCGCCGAAGCTCTCGCTTGAGGTCCACGCTGCGCTCGAAAGACGCGATTTTGCCGCGGCCAGGGCGATCGTCAACAAGCTCGAGCCATTCGAGCGGATGCGGACCAAATTCCGCAACGGCGCGAACGTGACCGTCGTCAAGGAGGCCGTCACCTATTCCGGTCTCGATGTCGGCCCTGTGCGCGTGCCGGGATTGCCGCAGCTCGACCAGCAGGACCGCGAGGAGCTTCATCGACTGCTTCAAGGCTGGGAGGTCGAAGGCGACATTCAAACACATTCAGACCAGCCGGCCGTAAAGGCGGCGGGCTGAATTCGATACTATTTCCACGAGCAACAGGATTGGGAGGTCTTGAGATGCTGAGACACGTACTGACAACGATCGCTATTACCGGCGCCCTGATGGCGGCGCAACCGAGTTGGGCCGCCTCACCGCCCAACATGCTGGTGATCGGCACCAATCTCACCGGCATAAGGACGCTCGATCCGGCCCAGAACAATGCCCGCACGGTTTCCGAGCTGATCTCGAACCTCTACGACAACCTCGTGCAGCTGTCGCCGGACGATCTTAAAACGCTGAAGCCGATGCTTGCGACGCAATGGAGCGTCTCGCCGGACGGCAAGATCATCACGATGACCCTGCGCGACGACGCAATCTTCCAGAGCGGCAACAAGGTGACCGCCGAGGATGCGGCCTGGTCGATCCAGCGCGTCATCAAGATGGGCCAGGTCGGCTCCACCGACATCGCGCTCTGGGGCTTCACAGCCGAGAACGTCGAAAAGCTCGTGCGGGCCAAGGACGAGCATACGCTGGAGATCGAGCTGCCGCAGGCGGTCAATACCGATCTCGTGCTTTATTCGCTGGCGGGCTCGTCGATCGGCATCGTCGACAAGAAGACGGTTCTGTCGCACGAGGCGAACGGCGATTTCGGCGGCGCCTGGCTTTCGGCCAATTCCGCCGGCAGCGGGCCGTTCAGCTTGGCGCAATGGCGGCCGAACGATGTGGCAATCTTCAATGCGCAGCCGAAATATTGGGGCGGCAAGCCGGCCATGGCTCGCGTCGTCGCCCGCCATATCCCGGAATCCGGCAATCTCAGGCTTCAGCTCGAAGCCGGCGACGTCGACGTCGGCCAGTATGTGGCAAGCGGCGATCTCGATGCGCTCGCCACTAAGAAGGACATGGTTATCGAGAATGTCCCGGGTCTCGGCTTCTACTATATCGCCCTCAACCAGAAAGACCCGGATCTGCAGAAGCCGAAGGTTCGCGAGGCCTTCCAGCATGCCTTCGATTGGAAAGCGATCTCCGGCAACATCATGCGCCATACCGGCTTTCCCTGGCAGTCGATGATCCCGCGCGGGATGATCGGCGCGCCGGAGGAGGCGGCAATCCGCTACGACTACGATCCTGCCAAGGCCAAGCAACTGCTTGCGGAGGCTGGATATCCCAACGGACTGAAGAAGGTGCTCAATCCGTCGGGAGCCCCGACCCTGCCCTTCGCCGAAGCGCTGCAGGCGAGTGCCCGCGCCGCCGGCATCGATCTCGATCTCGTGCCCGGCGAGTTTACGCCCGCCTTCCGCGAGCGCAAATTCGAAGTCCTGCTCGGCAATTCCGGCGCCCGCCTGCCCGATCCCTTCGCCGTGGCCACGCAATATGCCTTCAACCCCGACAATAGCGACGAGGCACGCCTCGGCAGCTATTACCTCTGGCGCACGGGCATGAAGGTGGACGAGCTCAACACGCTCATCGACCAATCGATGAAGGAGCGCGACACGGAAAAGCGCACCGACATCTTCAAGAAGATGGATGGCATCTATGCCGGCATGGCTTCGCCGCTGGTCATCTTCTTCCAGCGAACCGACCCCTATGTCATGCGCGCCAACGTGAAGGGCTATCACGGGCATACGACCTGGTCGACGCGCTGGCATGACGTGACCAAGGAGTAGAACGCGTGGCGAGCGCCGATATGACATCGAAGGGTGGGTTCGCCGAGGCGGCCCCGCACCCGGGACTGAGCCTGCTGCGGCGCCTGGCGGGACGCGTTGTGGCCGTCGTGACGACGCTGCTCGGCCTGCTCTTCCTGACCTTCTCGATGGGCCGCCTGCTGCCCGCCGACCCGGTGCTATCAATCACCGGGGCGGAAGTCAGCAAGGAGGTTTACGATCGCGTCTATAACGAGCTGGGTCTTGGGCAGCCGATCTGGATGCAGTTCCTCTCCTACGTCGGCAAGATCGCCACAGGCGATCTCGGCATGTCGGCGACGACAGGCCAGCCGATCCTCACCGATCTGTTGACGATCTTTCCCGCGACGATCGAACTTGCGATCATCGCCATGATCATCGGGGCGATCGTCGGCATTCCCTTAGGGATCACAGCTGCGGTCAGGCGCGGAACCGTTATCGACCACGTCGCGCGGATCGTCGCCCTTGCCGGCCACTCCATCCCGATTTTCTGGACCGGGCTGATGGCACTCTTCGTCTTTTATGCGAAGCTGAAACTCGTCGGCGCCTCGGGCCGGATCGATGTCTTCTATGAAGGCCTCGTCACGCCGATGACGGGCTTCCTCCTGATCGACGCGGCGATTCAGGGCCAATGGGACGTGTTTTACAACGCCCTTGGCCACATCATCCTGCCGGCGGCAATCCTCGGCTACTATTCCGTCGCCTATATCAGCCGCATGTCGCGGAGCTTCATGCTGGAGCAACTGAGCCAGGAATACATCATCACCGCGCGGGCCAAGGGGCTCGGCACCCGAAAGGTGGTCTGGCGCCATGCATTCAAGAACATCCGCGTACAACTCCTGACGATCATGGCGCTGACCTTCGGCGGTCTGCTCGAAGGCGCGGTGCTGATCGAGACCGTCTTCGGGTGGCCCGGACTCGGCCAGTACCTGACCCGGGGGCTGCAGATGAACGACATGAACGTGGTCATGGGTTCGGTGCTGACGATTGGCGCCGTCTTCCTGACGATCAACATCCTGTCGGACTTCCTCTATCGCATTCTTGATCCGAGGACACGGTGACGCCATGACGATCTCCTCTGAGCACGCAGACAGCGTCAACACCGGCGGCCTTCGCAACTGGCTGCTCGCACCGGAGCCTCGCGGCTGGTTCCAGTCATCGACGCAGCAAATTCATCAGGGCTGGCGGAAATTCAGCCTGCACCCGCTTGGCCTCGCGGGACTGGCCATCATCCTGCTGCTGATCGTCGTGGCGCTGGCCGCACCCCTGCTGACGAGCTACGATCCGATCGGTCAGGACATGGCCGGGCGTCTTGCCGCGCCATCGGCGAGCCATTGGCTCGGCACCGACAATTTCGGCCGCGACGTCTTTTCCCGCGTGATCTATGGCGCCCGCACGACGCTCTACATCATCATGCTCGTCACGGTCATTGTCGCCCCGCTCGGCCTGCTGATCGGCACCGTCTCAGGTTATTTCGGCGGCATCGTCGATGAAATCCTGATGCGCGTCACCGATATTTTTCTCTCCTTCCCCGGCCTCGTGCTGGCGCTGGGTTTTGCCGCAGCGCTCGGTCCGGGCATCACCAATGCGATCATCGCGATTTCGCTGACGGCCTGGCCGCCGATCGCGCGCCTTGCGCGCGCCGAGACGCTCAGCCTTCGCAAGGCGGACTATATCGCCGCCGTACGTCTGCAGGGCGCGACGTCAATTGCGATCATCACCCGCCACATCCTGCCGATGTGCATTCCCTCGGTGATCGTCCGCGTCACGCTCAACATGGCGGGCATCATCATCACCGCCGCCGGCCTCGGCTTCCTCGGCCTCGGCGCGCAGCCGCCGTGGCCGGAATGGGGTTCGATGGCCGCCAGCGGACGTGAATTCATGCTCGACAGCCCCTGGGTCATCGCGGCACCCGGCATTGCCATTGCGCTGGTCAGCCTCGCCTTCAACCTGGTCGGCGATGCGCTTCGCGATGTTCTCGATCCCCGAGGTTCGGAATGACTGACCTGATCGATATTCAAAACCTCGAAATCGCCTTCGGCGGCGGACAGGTGCGGGCCGTGCGCGGCGTGAGCTTTTCGCTTGGACAGGAAAAGCTCGGGATCGTCGGTGAATCCGGATCGGGAAAGTCGACCGTTGGCCGCGCCATCATGAAGCTGCTGCCACCGACGGCGATCGTCAATGCCGAGCGGATGCGCTTTCGCGACGTCGATCTGCTCAACGCGAACGAAAAAACGATGATGACGATCAGGGGGCGGCGGATCGGCCTGATCCTGCAGGATCCGAAATATTCGCTCAATCCCGTCATGCGGATCGGCGAACAGATCGCCGAGACCTACCGCTTCCACCATCCGAGGGCGAACAAGAGCAAGACCTACAGCCAAGCGCTCGATATGCTCGAAGCCGTCCAGATCCGTGATCCCGAGCGCGTGGCCCGCCTTTATCCGCACGAAATCTCGGGCGGCATGGGTCAGCGGGCGATGATCGCCATGATGTTGATTGCCGAACCCGAAGTGCTGATCGCCGACGAGCCGACGTCAGCGCTCGACGTGACGGTGAGGCTCGAGATCCTGGCTCTGCTCGACGAGCTCGTCTTGCGCCGCAATCTCGGCCTGATCTTCATCAGCCACGACCTCAATCTCATCCGGAATTTCTGCGATCGCGTCCTCATCATGTATGCGGGGCGGGTCGTGGAAGTGCTCGAAGCGCGCGATCTCGACAAGGCCCGACATCCTTATACGCAAGGCTTGCTGGCATCCCTGCCGACGATCGAGGATCCACCCGCCCGGCTGCCGATCCTGAAGCGGGATCCCGCCTGGCTCGAAGAACCCGCATTGGAGCCGCCGCGGTGATCAAAATCGACAATCTCACCATCCGTTTCGGACATGGCCAGCGGCCTGTCGTCAGAGATGTAAGCCTTTCCATCGAGAAGGGGACCGCCTTCGGCCTGGTCGGCGAGTCCGGCTGCGGGAAGTCCACTGTCCTGCGGGCGCTTTCCGGCCTCAACGCCAATTATGACGGCCGGATCGAGCTCCAATGCGAGACTCTGGACCGACGGCGCAGCCGGCCGTTCTTCCGCCAGGTGCAGATGGTGTTCCAGGACCCCTATGGATCCCTCCATCCCCGCAAGACCATCCGCTCCCAGCTCAAAGAACCGCTGCGCAACCAGGGCCTGGATACGAATGCCGTCGACGTCAACGCCGTCCTGAGATCGGTCGGCCTCGATCCGGCGCTGAGCTACAGATTTCCACACCAGCTGTCCGGCGGCCAGCGCCAGCGCGTGGCGATCGCCCGCGCGCTGATGCTGGATCCGGACGTTCTGCTTCTCGACGAACCGACATCGGCGCTCGACGTGTCGGTTCAGGCCGAAATCCTCAATCTCCTCCAGGATTTGCGCACCAATCGCGGGCTGACCTATCTGCTGGTCAGCCATGACCTCGCCGTTGTCTCGCACATGTGCAGCCGCGTCGCCATCATGGAAGCGGGCGAGATCGTCGAACAGGTCGATGTCGGTGCCTTGCGAAGAGGTGCTGTCGAACACCCCTATTCGCAACGCCTGCTGCGCGCCAGCCGGATGTACGGAAGGGCGTAATTCTCGATCGATACGCGGCTGCTTCTTGGCGTCGTCGCAGGCCCGCCATCCATATCAAGCCGATCCGGCTGCCCAAACCAAAGGCAGTATCGATCGCCGATGATGTTGCGTAAGCGTTGAAAGACGCTCGGCCACTCGCACCTTCACCCGGGCATACTCAGGATTTTCGCTGGCGGATCGGAGATTCCCAATCTGGCGTTATCCGCTTGATCTGGAGTACAGGCCAAGCTCGCTTATCACGGCAAATTCGCAACGCTGATAGAACTCCGACAGCGCCCCTCCTCGTTGTGAGATCAGCCACACGCTGCTACATCCTTCAACTGTGGCTGTTTCGAACATTGCAGAAAGTAGAGCGGTCCCTATTCCCTTACCCTGTGCGTCGGGCTGCACTGAAAGCTCGTCCACATAAATGACGGGGCCGGTATGGCGCCGCTGTCGTATTCCGAGCGCAATGCCGAGCACCTTGTCTCCGTCAACTGCCGCAAGTGCAATTGACCTGGGAGTTTCAAGCACATAGGTTACATTTTCTGCAGCCGCCTCAAGCGACCAGCTCTCATTCCACGGCGGCAGGGCATAGGCATTTACCAACACGCCGGCCGCGCCGCTAATGTGTTTTTCAACCAGACGCTCGATCCGAAATGACATAAACTCGCCTCACGCCACGTGAGGTGACATTCGCCGAAGGCTATTGGTTTCGCAATGGTGTGTTGCCTGCATCCGCAGGTTTTTCGCCGAGCTTGTCCCTAAAAAAGGTAAAGATCGCGGCTGCCCTAAGCAGGTCCGGGCCCCGCCCGGCTGAGCCCAGCATTGAAAATGCTCTATTTCCATCCTCACGTGAAGCCGCAAGATCCCAAGCGGGACTGGACGAATGATCTCTTCGGGCGCAGGCAGCATCTTTTCTTTTCGGCAAACCCGAGCCGGACGCGATTAACGCACCCGGTTCAGGGCCGTCCGGTGAATGCTTCGCAGGTCGAGGATGCGGCAATCCCCTTTCAGCGCGCATGGGCAGCATCGGTAGTTCGATCCTGTTGAAAACGCGTGCTCCGCGGCGAGCGAATACGTCCCATACGGAACCAATTCACCGCCGAGTGGTTATATGACACCCTCCTCCTCGATCAACTGAGCGTCATGATGCGGATGTTACGCGGCCCGAAAGTTACTCAGATGGTGAAGGTCCTTGTATGCGCCATCGCCGCAGCGGCGGCGTCAATGCTCATGGCCGGCGCCGCCAATGCCGACGAGTCCGCTTTCCTCAAGACACTGGCGGGAAATTGGAGCGGTAAGGGTACGGTGAAAGTGCGGACAAATGCACCCACCATGAAAGTCACTTGCCGTTTCAAGTCGGATGCGAATGCAAGTTCCCTTGCACTCAATGGGCGCTGCACCAGTCTCGCCATTTTTTCCCGTGCCATCAGCGCCAACCTCAAGGCCAGCGGTGACACCTACACCGGCTCCTACGTCGGCGCGGGCAGCGGCACCGCGGGCCTCGGCGGAAAACGCGCTGGTAATGCCATAAACCTCGCGATCAAATGGGCGAAAGAGGTCAATGGCGATCGACGTGCGCAGATGACGATCGAAAAAACCGGGGCATCGGGCATGCGTCTCACAACCGTCGATACCGACCCCGCTACAGGTCGATCGGTTGTTACGAGCCGCATTGAGCTTCGTCGGAGCTGATATCTTTTTGCGTTCAAAGAGCCGCTGGCGTGCTAAAGGGTTGATAGAGAAGCGCCGAAGCTATAGTTTCGCCTTCGCAAATCGCTGAACGATACAAGGAAATAGTTATCTCATGCCGACAGGTACCGTTAAATTCTTCAATGACGACAAGGGCTTCGGCTTCATCACCCCTGAGGGTGGCGGACAGGACGTTTTTGTTCACGTGTCTGCGCTGCAGAGCGGCGGGTCGCTCCGCGAAGGCGACAAGGTCAGCTTCGAAGTTGGACAGGATCGCAAGACCGGAAAATCGAAGGCTGAGAACGTCTCGACTCTCTGATCGAAATCGAAGATGGCCCAGCCTGCGTTGAGCGGGTTGGGCTCATCGTCACGAGTCGCGGGCGCGAATGCCTTCGTACTCTCAAGCGCGTCGTGATCTTCGCGCTTTAGGTCTTTGTGTTACGCACGTCGTTGGCGCAAAACCGCTGCACGGTGTTCCACGCATTCGTTTTAGACGATGCGATCAGCTGATCACATCACGCCACTGACAGAATGCTCTCCGCGGCCTTCTCGGCAATCATGATCACCGGTGAGTTGGTGTTGCCCGACACGATCGTCGGCATGATCGAGGCATCGACCACCCGCAGTTTCTCGAGCCCATGCACCCGCAATTGCGGATCGACAACCGCCATCGTGTCGCTGCCCATCTTGCAGGTACCGACCGGATGGAAGATCGTTGTGGCGATATCGCCGACGCGACGGATCAGCTCCTCGTCAGTCCGGTATTCCGTGCCCGGCAACATCTCCTGCGGCCGGTACTTGGCGATCGCACCGGCCTCCATGAGCCGGCGGGCATGCCGGATCGATTTCGTCGCAACCATCCGATCGCCAACGGTCGAAAGATAATTCGGGCGGATTTCCGGCGCCACCGAAAAGTCCGGGCCGCCAACATGCACAGTCCCCCGGCTTTCCGGCCGCAAATTGCAGACGGAGACGGTGACGGCGGGAAATTTGTGCAGCGGCTCGCCGAGCCGGTCGGTGCTCAAGGGCTGCACGTGATATTCGAGATCGGCGGTCGCAACGGCCGGATCGCTCTTGGCAAAGATACCGAGCTGGCTCGGCGCCATCGACAGCGGCCCGGACCGGCGCAGCATATATTCAAGCCCCATACCCGTCCTGGTGAACAGGTTGTGATAGAGCTGGTTGAGCGTCTTTGCGCCCTCGATGCGGAAGACCGTACGGATTTGCAAATGATCCTGCAGGTTTTCGCCGACACCCGGAAGTTCATGGGCGACGTCCAGTCCGGCCGCGGACAGCACATCCGGGCGTCCGACCCCGGAAAGCTCCAGGATTTTCGGCGAATTGATCGCACCGGCAGACAGGATGACCTCGCGACCGGCGCGAGCCAGATGGTTCTGCCCGTTCAGCCGGAACCGTACGCCAGTCACCATTCTGCCGTCGAATTCCAGCCGCTCGGTTTCGGCGCCGGTCAGCACACGCAGATTGGGCCGCTTCATCGCCGGACGCAGAAAGGCCTTCGTCGTGTTCCAGCGCAAGCCACCGCGCTGGTTGACCTCGAAATAACCCGAGCCTTCATTGTCGCCATCGTTGAAATCGTCGGTCTTCGGGATGCCGAGTTCTTCGGCCGCATCGCGAAAGGCATCGAGGATCGGCCAGGACAGCCGCTGCTTTTCCACCCGCCATTCGCCGCCTGCCCCGTGCATCCGCGACTGGCCACGATAGTTGTCCTCGGATTTCAAGAAATAGGGCAGCACGTCGTCCCAGCCCCAGCCGGAATTACCCGCCTGCCGCCAGCCGTCGTAATCGGCCGCCTGGCCGCGCATGTAGATCATGCCGTTTATCGACGAGCAGCCGCCCAGCACTTTTCCACGCGGATAGGGCAGTGACCGGCCGTTCAGTCCGGCTTCCGCCGCCGTCCTCATCATCCAATCGGTGCGTGGATTGCCCATGCAGTAGAGATAGCCGATCGGCACATGCACCCAATGATACCGGTCGCTGCCGCCGGCTTCGAGCAGCAGGACGCGGGTTTTCGGATCGGCCGACAGCCGGTTGGCCAGAACGCATCCCGCCGATCCCGCGCCGACGATGATGAAGTCGTAGCTTCCCGCATCAATGGCCGCATCAATGGCTGCATCATCCACACGCATATTCACGCCGCCGCCCCCGCTGCCGCCGGCGGGACCGCCGTCAGACGCCGCCAGAGCGGTGTCATCGCTTCGGCGATATCCTGATAAAGAGCGTAGCGCCGCGCATAATGCGCCTCGAGCGAGACATCCGGGCGATAATGCCGCTCGGTCCGGACCATGGCCGCAGCACCGGCGCCGAAATCCGCGAAGACGCCGACGCCGGTTCCGGCCGCAATCGCCGCGCCCAGTGCACCGGTTTCGCGCGAGCGGGCGACAGTGACGGGTACGCCGAGCACATCGGCAAAGATCTGCGGCCAGATCAGGCTGCGCGAGCCGCCGCCGGAGAGCACCGCCTCGTTGAATACCGCGCCGGCCTTTCGGATCGTCTCGATGTGCTGGCGATGACCGAAGGCGACACCTTCGAGAAGCGCGCGAACGAGATGTCCTTTGATGTGCCAGCCGGCAATGCCGTAGAAGCCGGCGCGTGCGTGCCCGTCCTGTTGGGCGCCATAGAGATATGGATGGTAGAGCGGGTCGTCTGCTGCGGGCTCGATCGCCCCGGCCAGCGCGCAGCAGGCATCGAAGGGCGAAACGCCTGCCGCGTGCTCGCCTTGGAAGAACTCCCGCACCAGCCATTCGAGATTGGCAGCCGAGGTGGCGCTGTTCTCCATCGCCATGTAGCGGCTGCGATCGAAGGTCGAGGACATGAAGACCGGCCCATCAAGGTCGGGACTGTCTATAACGACCTGGTTGATGCTCCAGGTGCCGGCAATTATCGAGGCGCTGCCGGTACGCGAAACGCCCGAGCCGAGCGCCGAGGCGACGACGTCGAACAGCCCGCCGACCACAGGCGTACCGGCGGCGAGCCCGGTTTGCGTCGCCACCTCTTCCGTCACGGTCCCGGCAATGTCGGCGCTTTCGATGAGCGGCGGCAAGAGGTCCATGCAATCGCTCAGTCCATAGGCTTCCATCAGTGACCTGTCGTAGCGTCGCGCGGCCAGATCGAGCAGACCGGCACCCGACATGTCGGATACTTCGCTGACGCGGCGGCCGGTCAGGCGGTTGACGACGAAATCCTTGGAGAAGAACACGGTACCGATGCGATTGAACAGTTCCGGCCGGTGACGCTTCAGCCAGGCAAGCAATGTCGGCGTCTGGGATGGCCACGGGCGCTGGCGGGCAATCGGATAGGTCCGGTCACCAACGCCGGCTTCTCGCCATTCATCCACCAGCCCGGCCGCCCGCGTGTCGAGCGACTGGATGCCGATGAGCGGAGCGCCGTCGCGATCAAGCGCATAGAGACCGTTGCCATGCCCGGCGCAACCGATCGCGGCGATTTCCTCCGGCCGGATCCCTGCCTTTTTGATGCAGGCGCGGATGACCTGCCGGGCATTCGCCCATAATTCGTCCAACCCCCGCTCGACATGCCCCGGGCTCGGCATGCGGCTGTGCCCCTCTTCCGACGCAGCCGCGATCTCGTTGCCCGCCCGGTCGAAAATTACCGCCTTGATGACGGTGTTTCCGGCATCGAGCCCCAAAAGATAGTTTCCCATGCAGAACCCCTCCCAAGATTCGAAATCGCTGCTCAGCCCTGCTGGTAGAGCGCAAAGGCCTGTTCGCCGCTCGCATCCTCGTGCACGATCGCCATCAGCCCGCGCACCACGGCACTCGGATTGGCGTGCTGATAGATGTTGCGCCCATAAACCATGCCCATTGCGCCCTGTCGCATCAAGGCGGCGGATTTATCGAAGACGGCACGAAGATCTTCCTTGCCGCCGCCGCGCACCAGAACCGGGCAACGGGCTGCTTCCACCACTCTGTGGAAATCCTCGGCGTTGGCGGTCGGATCCGCCTTGACGATATCCGCCCCCATCTCGCGGGCGAGCCGCGTCAAGGTAACGATCTTGTCGGCATCGCCATCGACCATGTAGCCACCCTTTTCGGTGACCGGCTGCATCACCAGCGGCTCGATCATCAGCGGCATGCCATACTTGTCGCAATCGGCCCGCACGCGGGAAATGTTCTGCACGCATTGGCGGAACAGGTCCGGCTCGTCCGGCAGCATGAACAGGTTGACGACGATGCAGGCTGCATCCATTTCGATCGCGCCGATCAACGGCTCGGCCTCGTTCTGCAGCACCGCCCACATGTCGCGGTGGCGGATCCGGTTATAGGGGTTGCCCATGTCGATGCGCATGACCAGTGCCGGCTTGTCCTTGCCGGGTACGTCCTGCAGCAGGTCCGCCTGGCCGTAATTCATCTGGATCGCATCCGGCCCGGCAGAAACCAGGGCCTTGACGACGGCCTGAATATCCTCCAGCCCGTTGAGGAAGGACGGTTCGTTACAGACGCCGTGATCGATCGCCACGTCGAGGCAGCGGTCGCCGCCGAACAACCGGTTCATCCGGACTTTGCTGTTGTGTCGCATTCTATGCTCCTTGGTTCGTTCCTTGCGGAAAGCATGTCTTCGTTGACGCCGTGGCGTTCGGTGAGAAGGGTGAGAAAACGGTCGCGCTCACGGATGCGATCCGCAAGCGTCCAATGCTTTTCCTGCGCCAGCAGGTCGAGTACGGCACCCATCATGTCGAGCGTAAGCTCGCCCGAAATGGCAAGCGTCGTGCGCCGTAAAAGCAGGTCTTCGAGATGTTCCACCGCTTCACAGCGGATCAGGCACTGCAATTCGCGCACCGAGTAGCCGGCGTGCGGCAGCACGGCATCGGGACCTGCCGCGATAAAACCGGCAACCGCCTCGGCATCCGTGCCGTATCGGGCAAACAGCTCAGCCATGCGCCCGCCGGGAAGGCCTTTACTGGCCGCCACTTGCGCAAGCCAGACAGGTGCGTTGGCGGGAAATGCCCGCCCGCCGCCGATCGGCCGATCAGTTGTCGCAACGCGGCGCCGCCTGCCTAGCCGTTCCAGAGCCATGTCGGCCGCCAGTTCCCCGAAGGACCGGAATGTCGTCCACTTGCCGCCGATCATGCACAGAACCGGTGGGCCGCCATCCTTCGGCTCTACGACCGTGCAGAAATGATCGCGCGGAATGCGCCCGGTAAAACTGTCGGTGCTGGCCGGCAGGGGCCGCACGCCGGAAAACTGGAAAACGATCTGTTCCGGCCGGATGGCAATATCAGGCAGCACGAAGGCGAGCGATTGCAGGATATAGTCCCGCTCGTCCGCCTCGCAGCGCACGGTTTCCGGATCGTCGACGCGGATATCGGTGGAACCGACGAGAACCTTGCCGAGATAGGGAAACAGGATACAGATCCGCCCGTCCTCGTTCTCATAGTAGATCATGTGATCGGCGAGCGCTTCGCGCAGCTCCGCATTGTCGACGACCAAATGCGAGCCCTTTGTGCCGCCCATCAGCGGAGCCGGCCGCGCTTCTGGCGAAAACAGGGTCTGATTGGCGATGTCGATCCAGCCGCCGGTGGCGTTGATGATCAGCGCCGGTTCGACAGCAACGGATGTGCCGCCGATCTGGTCTTCGACACGATATTGGCCATCCTCGGTCCGCCGCAGTTCCGCATAATTCAGCGCCACCGCTCCGAACTTGGCCGAAAGACCATCCTGCAGAAGCTCGATGCCCAGCCGCTCCGGATGGCTGACCCAGGCGTCGAAATAGGTGGCGGAACTCTTGATGTCGGGATTGAGCGCCGGCCACTTGGCAAGCGTCGTGCGCCGACCGCGGAACTGGTGGCGGGGCATCAGCGCCCGTTTGCGGGTGAGGAAATCATAGATGCTCAGGCCCGCCTTGATGGCGACGGCGCCACGCCGGCTCGGGCGGCGGCTGAGGCCCAGGAAGCGGACGATGCCATTGCCGAGGCCGGAAAAGATATCGAACACCGGCACCGTCGTCGGCAGCGGCGCGACGTAATGCGGTGCATTGCGCAGCAGCCGGTCCCGCTCGACCAGCGATTCCTGCACCAGCTTGAATTCGCCGTTTTCAAGATAGCGAAGCCCACCATGCACCATGCGCGACAGCGCCGAACTGGCCCCGGAACAATAGTCGTGTTTCTCGACGAGCAGCACGTTCAGCCCCTGCAGCGACAGCTCCCGAAAGACGCTGATGCCGTTGATGCCGCCGCCGATGACACAGACGTCCACCTTCGGGCTCTGGCGGAGCCCGTCCAATATCTCTTGCCGTTTCATGATGGCGATCCGCTACCTGTCCATGTCAGTCAGTTTCGCCGCTATGGCCGTATCGATGGCCGCAAGCTCGGCCGCATCCAGCCGGATCGTCCCGGCCCTCGCATTGTCGAGCGCTTGTGCCGGATTGCGCGCCCCGCAAAGTGCAAAGGTGATGCCCGGCTGCGCCAACGTCCAGGCAATCACGATCTGGGCGATGCTGGCGCCGTGTTTTTCGGCGACCGGCCGGATGGCTTCGGCCAGCGCCTTTGCCTTCTGGCGGTTGTCGACCGAAAAGCGCCGATTGCCCTTGCGCTGGTCGTCGCCTGAGAACACCCGGTCAGGACCGATGGTGCCGGACAGCAACCCCAGCGCCAGCGACGAGTAGCTCAGCGTCGCAATGCTGTTGGCCTCGGTCAGCGGCAGAAGCTCCGCCTCGATCTCCCGGTCGATCATGCTGAACCGCTCCTGGATCGCGTCGAGACCACCGGCAGCGATATAGGCATTGAGGTCGTCGGGGCTGACATTGCTTGCACCGATCGCCCGGATCTTGCCCGATCTGCGCAGGTCTTCCAGCGCCCGCATCGTTTCCTCGATCGCGGTCGTCGGGTCCTGCCAATGGGTGATGTAGAGGTCGATATAATCGGTTCTAAGCCGCCTCAGGCTTTCCTCGACCTCATGCAGGATCGCGTCACGGCCGAGATAACGGTGCACCGGCTTGCCGTCCTGGTCGAAGAAATGACGACCCTTCTGCGTATGCCAGACAAGGCCGCATTTGGTGACGATGACAGCCTTGTCGCGGCGCCCGGTCAGTGCCCTGCCGACAATCTCCTCGGAACGTCCAAGCCCATAGGCCGGCGCCGTGTCTATCAGCGTCACGCCGGCATCGAGCGATGCCTGGATGGCGGCGATGGATTCGGCCTCATCGGTCCCGCCCCACATCCAGCCGCCGATCGCCCAAGTGCCCAGTCCGACCGCCGAGGCAGAAACACCTGACTTGCCGATCTCACGTGTCAGTTGCTGTCCATTCATGCCCATTTTCTCTCCCCATTCGCAAGTGCCAGCACCCGAGCACCCGTCGCCTCATCGGTCACCAGCGTATTCAGATGATTGCCGCGCAGAACGCTGAGGATCGGACCCGCCTTGTTCGGCCCGCTCGCCACACCGATCTTGGTGGGGATCGAGGCGAATTCCGGCAGCGTCAGCGACACCAGCGAACGGTTGAGGCTGTAGTCGCAGACTTGGCCATGATCATCGAGCAGATGCGCCAGCAACTCGCAGGAGGCCCCGGACCGCTCGATCGCGGCGCGGTCGGTGCTCGAGGACGGATGCAGATCGTAATAGCTCGAATCGTCCGAGAGGATCGAGCCGATGCCGACCACCGCCACCTTCGCCTCGCGCCCCCGTTTGAAAACGTCTGCGACGGAACGCATGTTGATCAGCATCGCCCGCTGCTCGGCATTATCGGCAAAGAGGGGCGCGTGGATCTGGTAGGAACGCCCCCCAAGCCGGTCGGCCATCAAGGTCGAGACATGGTTGACGTCGGTATAGTGCTTCCCTTGCACGCAGCCGGTTGCTGGAATGACCTCGACATCAAAACGACGCGGCGGCTGCAGACCAGCGACGACGGCGCTCACCCCTTTGCCGCCGGTGATGCAGATCGTATCGCCGTCGGTGATCTCTTCCAGCAGCAACCTTGCTGCCGCTTCGCCGACGGCTTGAAGCGCCGTCTGCGGGTTGTCGGACACTGTCGGCACCACCACGGCGCGGCCGATGCCGCCAAGCGCTCGTAGCCGTTCTTCCATATCGACCAGCGGCTCGACCGGCGACTTGATCTTGATCTCGACCAGACCGAGCTGGCGGCCGCGCTTGATCAGGCGGTTGACGGTAGCGTGCGAGATGCCGAGCTGGTCGGCAATCTGCGCCTGTGTCAGTCCCTCGAGGAAATGCAGGACCAGAGCCTGATGCATCTGCCGGGCGATGACGATTTCCTCGCGCGGCGCATTTGCAGGTTTGAGTTTGGCTATCGGCATATCAGGCAGCCTTCCGCTTGTGCAGAAAATGGTCGATCGAGACGGCAGCAAGTAGAATGCAGCCTTTGATCATGTCTTGCCAATAGACAGACACGTCGAGCAAGATCAACGAGCTTGTTACGACCGACAGCAGGGCGATGCCGAGAATTGCCCCGAGGATCGTGCCGGAGCCGCCATTCAGCGACGCACCGCCGATCACCGCGGCTGCGATGATGTTGAGTTCCATGCCGACGCCAAAGGTCGGGGTCGCGGCACCGAAGCGCGACATGTAGATCACCCCGGCAACACCGGACAGCGTGGCGCAGAGCACCGTCACCCAGAACTTCACCTGGTTGGTCTTGATACCGGAATAGAGTGCCGCCTTCTCGTTGCTGCCGGTGTAGAACACCTTGCGGAAAGCGGTTGCCCGGCGCAGCAGGAAATCGAACAGCACGACGACGGCGACAAAAATCAGGATCACATAGGGCACACCATAGAACGTGCCCTGCCCGACCGCCTTGAACGAGGGTGGCAAGGTGAACAGCGACAGCGGCGTACCCTTGGTGATGATCAGGCAGATACCGCGCACGATCACCATGGCCGCAAGCGAGGTGATGAAATGGTTGAGCCCGACGATTGTGACGAAGAAGCCCATGACGCAGCCGATCAGGCCGCTGGCGATAATGCCGATCAGGGATGCGCTCCACGGATCGAGCCCCATCAGGAACAGCGAACCCGACAGCACCATCGAGAAGCAGACGACCGAGCCGACCGACAGGTCGATGCCGCCGACGATCAACAGGATGGTCATGCCGACGACGACGATCCCTTCCACCGAAAACGACATCAGCATCGCCCGGAAGTTGCCGAGCGTCAGAAAATGCGGCGAGGCAAAGCTCATGGCGATGCAGAGCGTCAGGATGATCGCGATCAGTCCCGCCTCGCGCATCGTCCCCAGCCGTTTCCAGCCGGGCGCGCGTGCCTGATGTGCCGTTGCCAATGTAGCGTCCGCCATGACCCTGTCTCCTGCCCCTGCTTTTTCCCTATGCGGCATGCTCTGATGCCTTTGAATTGTTGTGGCCGCCGATCCCCGAGGCGAGCCGCATGATCGCTTCCTCCGTGATCGCCTCGCCCTCGACCTCGCCTGCAACCGTGCCTTCGTGAATGACCAGCACCCGGTCGCACAGGCCGAGAAGCTCCGGCAGTTCCGACGAGATGACGACGATGCCGATGCCGGAGCGCGCGAGATCGCGCAGCAGCCGGTGGATTTCCGATTTGGCGCCGACATCGATGCCGCGGGTCGGCTCGTCCATCAGGATGACCTTGGGATTGACCGCCAGCTGCTTGGCAATCGCCACCTTCTGCTGGTTTCCGCCGGACAGCGATGAGACCGGCATGTCGATGCCACCCATCCGCACGCCGAGCCGTCGGACCAGGTTGTGGGCACGATCCGCCTCGGCCTTGGAATTCAACAGTCCCAGCGGTCCGGTCAGCGATTTCAAATCGAGAACGGCAATGTTCTGGGCGATAGAAAGATCGAGGAAAATGCCGGAGCCTTTCCGGTCTTCCGACAGGTAGACGACGCCCGCTTGCGCCGCCTGCGCATAGGACCGCGCCCGCAGCCGCTGTCCATGCAGTTGCACCTCGCCGCCGGTTACCGGTCGCAACCCGCAAATTCCTTCGGCTATCTCGGTGCGGCCCGAGCCGATCAGCCCGCCGAGGCCGAGAATTTCCCCTTTGCGCAGGTCGAAGTTGACATCCGTGAAGCGGCTGCCGTCGCCGAGATCGCGGACGCGCAGGATGATCTCATCGGTCCGCTCCGCCAGCGCCTGTTTTTCCGGATACAGCTGGGTGATCTCGCGCCCGACCATGCGGCGCACCACATCATCCGGCGTCAAATCCGCCACCTTGTCCGTCGAGACATAACGGCCATCGCGAAACACGGTGACCCGGTCGCACAGGCTGAAGATTTCGGCCATGCGGTGGCTGATATAGATGATCGAAATACCCTGCGCCTTGAGGTCGCGGATGATTGCGAACAGGATCTGCGTCTCCGATTCCGTCAATGCGGCCGTCGGCTCGTCGAAAATCAACACCCGGCAATCGAGCGTCAGCGCCTTGGCAATCTCGACAAGCTGCTGGCTGGAAATGGACAAGTCGCCGACTTTGCGGCGTACGTCGATCGGCGCCAAACGATTCATCACGACCTGCGCATCCCGCTCCAGCCGGCCATAATTCATGAAAGGCGAGCGGCGACGGTTGGTCGCGGCCATGAACATGTTCTCGGCCACCGTCGCATCGGGGCAGAGCGCGATTTCTTGATGCACGAGGCCAAGCCCGAGCGATTGCGCCACGGCCGGCGACGTTACCTTTACCGGCGCGCCATCGACGAGAACGTCTCCCTCGGTCGGCTGCAGCACGCCGGCAATAATGTTCATCAGCGTCGACTTGCCCGCACCGTTTTCGCCGCAAAGCGCATGAACCTCGCCTTTTTCCAGGCTGAAGCTCACCTCCGTCAACGCCTTCACCGCACCGAAGTGCTTGCTGACATTGCGGATTTCCAGAACCGGTACCGACACCATCATCGTCCCCTCCTCACGCTTGAGGCGGCTGTCCGAAGCATCACGCCCCGGACAGCCGGCACAAAAGTCTACTCCTCGATGCCTTTGGTGCCCCGCCGCTTCAGGTACTTGTCCCAGTAGAAGTCGTCGGCATTGGCAGCCGTGACGATCGACAGGCCGTTGTCGACGAAGGGAATGCTCATCGGATTGAAGCCAACGCGCTTGGCGTCGTTCATCGGGTCGATGAGTTCCGGATGCTTAGCAAGCCACAGGAGCATGAAGCCCATGTAACCCTGCATGCCCTGGTTCGGATTGATCGAGCCGAACACTTCGCCCGCCTTGATCATGTCGAGGATGTTGGCGTTGACGTCTGCGCACATGACGAGGATCTTGCCGCCGCTTTCCTTGTTGGCCTGCGAAGCGCCGATGGCCGAGTTCGCTTCCGGCATGAAGACGGCGCCGATATTCGGATGTGCCTGCACCAGGCTCATCAGGCCCTGATAGGCTTTGTTCGGGTCCTGGTTGGACGCAGCGCGGCCGACCAGCTTCATTTCCGGATATTTTTCCTCCATACGGGCGATGAAGGCGGCGATACGCTTGTCGTGGTTGTCTTGGCCTGGATTTTCGAGGACGGCATATTCACCCTTGCCACCCATCTTTCCGGCGATCGCGTCGGCCGCATAGGTGCCTTCGCGGGTATTGTCCGAGGTGACGAACGAGATGCGCTTGGAGAGCGGCGCATCAGCTGCGAAGGTCACGACCGCCGTGCCCTGGTCGATCGCCCGGTTGATCGGCTCGATGAACGGGTCGGAGTTCATCGGGTGAACGAGAATGCCGGCCGGGTTCTGGGCCAGTGCCTGGTCGAAAGTGGCGATCTGTTTGTTGACGTCATATTCCGGCGTGCCGGTATAGGCGGTCTCGCAACCGAGCTGCTGACCGGCCTGCTTGAACATTTCATAGACCGGGAACCAATATTCGACGCCCGATACCATGACGTTCATGACGTATTTTTCACCGGGCTTGCAGCGGAACGGATTTTCCGTGTTCGCGCTGGCCGCGCCGGCGAAAAGCGTCGATGCAAGGACCGCCAATGCGGTCGTGCTTAGAAATTTGCGCAAGTTTCCTCCTCGAGGCCGAAGCCCCTCCCAAATATCCGGCGGCGCCTCAGCGGCTGCCGATGATCCATTGAAGACCGGAGTTCCTCCTCGAAGTCCGGTATGGGCAGATAATCGCAACGGCAGAGCGCTGTCAATATAATTCATACAGTGAAATATATTTCACAAAAGATTGTATGCGGAATGTCGATAGCGCCTTAGGCGAATACCGCTAACAGGGGACAGAGCAGGTGAGCAGTTATTGGGTGACGAAGGTTGCGCTTTCGAAGGTGCGACAGCGGAACCATCTGCTCTCGCCGCGGGTTGGATAGGCATCCTCAAGCTCTCAGCCCCACGGAGCATGCGATGGCTATATCCGCCAGCAATCGAGACTCGGCCGCCTATCCGATACAGTCGCTGTTCGTCCCCTTTCCTTTCGTCTGCTTCACGCTCGCGCTAGCGACCGATATTGCTTTCTGGCAGACCGGCAATCTGATGTGGCAGAATTTCTCTGCATGGTTGCTGCTCGCCGGGCTCATGTTGGGCTCGCTTGCGGTTCTGGCCGGATTGATGGATCTGATGCGTCCCCGCACCCGCCCGTTGCGGCCGCCGCTCCTGTCCGCCCTGCTCTATCTGATCATATTGGGCCTCTCCTTTGCCAACAATCTTATCCATGCCGGCGATGGATGGACGGCCGTAGTCCCATATGGACTGATGCTGTCGGCCGTCACCTTTATCTTGTGCCTGGTGGCCGCAGCAGTTTCCGCTCGCAAATATGCCAGACTGGCCTGGAGGATATGATGATGAAGTCCCAGGTTCTCCGCGCTTCGGTTCTGTCGATATCTGTCGGCGTCGGTCTTGCGGCTTACGCCCAGAACGGAGGTTTTGATATCTCTCAGCAGATCGGACCGAACCCCGTCCTTCCGGAACCAACCGCCTCACTGCTGCCTGATCTAAAGGTAGCGGAGGTCGTTGGCTGGAAGGATGGTGAGACGCCGGCCGCCCCGAACGGTTTGACGGTCACTGCTTACGCCAATGACCTCGCCAATCCGAGGACAATCCACACCTTGCCGAACGGCGACGTACTGGTAGTCCAGTCGCGCGGCCCATCAGGCGAACCGACATCACGGCCGAAGGATTTGATCCGGGGCTGGATCATGTCGATCGCTCGTGGCGGCGGCGGCGAGCAGAAGGAAAGCAACGTCATCACACTGCTGCGTGACGCGAATCGCGACGGCACGGTGGATGAGAGGCACGATCTCCTCAAGAAACTCGATTCGCCGTTCGGTGTCGCCTGGGTCGACAACACCCTTTATGTCGCCTCGACGTCCGCCATT
This sequence comes from Rhizobium aouanii, assembly GCF_037002925.1. Taxonomy (NCBI): domain Bacteria; kingdom Pseudomonadati; phylum Pseudomonadota; class Alphaproteobacteria; order Hyphomicrobiales; family Rhizobiaceae; genus Rhizobium; species Rhizobium aouanii. The sequence goes on along the minus strand of NZ_JBAMYD010000005.1, from coordinate 100,842 downwards.
CTCGCCTACCCCTATGAACTTGGGCAGAATGAAATCACCGCCCAATCGAAAACCCTGACGCCCCTCCCCGGTGGTCCGATCAATCATCATTGGACCAAGGATCTGGCGCTGAGCCCCGATGGGCAGATGCTTTACGTCTCGGTCGGCTCGAATTCCAACATCGCCGAGAACGGGCTTGAGGCGGAAAAGGGCCGTGCGGCGATCTGGCAGGTCGACCGGCACACCGGCGCGGCGCGCGTCTTCGCCTCAGGTCTGCGCAATCCAAACGGCCTCACCTTCAACCCTGAGACAGGTGTGCTCTGGACGGTCGTCAACGAGCGCGACGAACTCGGGCCGAACCTCGTTCCCGATTACATGACCTCGGTCAAGGAAGGTGGTTTCTATGGCTGGCCATGGAGCTATTATGGCAAGCATGTCGATGCGCGCGTGCATCCGCAGCGTCCCGACATGGTCGAAAGGGCGATCCCACCGGATTATTCGCTGTCGAGCCATGTCGCCGCGCTCGGACTGACCTTTTCTATGAATTCAGCGCTGCCGGCCGCCTACGCCAACGGCGCCTTCATCGGCGAGCACGGCAGTTGGAATCGGGACAGCTTCAACGGCTACAAAGTCGTGTACGTACCATTCGAAAACGGCAAGCCCTCCGGCAAGGCGCAGGACATCGTCACAGGGTTTATCCAGGGCGACCAGGCGAAGGGACGGCCGGTTGGCGTCGAGATCGACGGGACGGGAGCGCTGCTCGTCGCCGATGACGCCGGCAATACTGTCTGGCGCGTATCGTCGTCCGACGGCAAAATCACGCCGCAGCCAATCGGCACGGACCAAGTAAAATTGCAAGTTTCGACGAATGCGGCGAGAGATCAGACTCCCGATGTAGATCCAAACATCGGAACGGAGATGACGGGGTCGGCCGCTCAATCCCAGCCGCCGCCGGCCTCACCCGATAAGCGCCCGGCCGGCCTGGAACCACCTTCCGGCCAACAACAGGATGAGCGCCGGCCTGCGCAGATGCAGATTGCCCCCGCATCAGGTCTCTAAAAATTGGGAGGTGCCGAATCCGAAGCACCGTTCATGGGCACAAGACTACTGCGCACTTTGCTGGATGCTCTACAGCCGATTGGCGCGCAACAAGGTGTCACGAGACAAATATCCCGCAAGCGTCCCATCGGCGGCTCTAACGTGCAGGCCCGGCATCTCACCAGCGAGGATGAGCGCCAAGGCGTCGTGAACCGTGGCATCAGCGGCAATCTCGGCATCGCCGTTCGACGGTTCCGGCGCGGTCATGATCATCGATACGGCAATCAAGCTCAGCCTTTTTATAGCCCGGTCGGGGCCGAGGAAACTCTCGACGAATTCGTTGACGGGACGCGCGAGGATTTCCTGCGGGCTATCATATTGAAGGAGGCGGCCATCCCGCATGATGGCGATGCGATCGCCCATCTTAATCGCCTCATCGAGGTCATGGGTGACGATGACGACGGTCTTCTTCACCTTCCTGAGAATATCGCGGAATTCGTCCTGAAGCCGAACGCGGGTGATCGGATCGATGGCACCGAACGGTTCATCCATCAGCATGATTGCAGGGTCGGCGGCGAGCGCACGCGCGAAACCGACACGCTGACGCTGTCCGCCCGACAATTCGTGTGGCAGGCGCTGCCGCATGATGGCCGGATCAAGACCCACGAGATCCAGCAGCTCGTCGACCCGGCGATCGCTGCGCGCCTTTTCCCAACCAAGAAGCCGCGGCACGGTCGCGACATTGCGCGCAATCGACATATGCGGAAACAGACCGACTTGCTGGATGACATAACCGATGCTGCGGCGCAGCTCTTTCTGATCGACCCGGGCGATATCTCTGCCATCGACCAGCACACGTCCCGTCGTGGGTGTTTCCAATTGATTGATCATGCGCATGGTCGTGGTCTTGCCGCAGCCCGAAGGACCGATCAGGGCAACCGTCGTACCGGTCTCGATCAGGAGATCGAGATTGTCGACGGCATGCGATCCGCTTCCGTCGTAATTCTTCGTGACATGGTCGAGATGAATCATCCTGATATCCGCTTTCGGCCGCTTAGCGCCGTTGAGTGAAGACGCGCTCCAAGGCGCCGAACGCCAGTTCCGCAAAGATCGCGAGCAGCGCGATCGGAACCGCTCCGACGAGAAGGCGCGGCATGTTCATGATCGCAATGCCGGCATTGATGAAATCGCCAAGCCCGCCACCGCCGATGAAGGAGGCCAGCGCCGCCCCGCCGATGACCTGGATGGCACTCGTCCTGACGCCCGACAGAATCGAGGGAACGGCCAGAGGAAGTTCGATCTCCCACAGCATCTGCCCGGCGCTCATGCCCATTCCATCGGCCGCATCGATCACCGAAGCGTCGATCTCGCGGATGCCGATGATCGTGCTCAACAGCAGCGGCGGCACGGCAAGGACGATGAGGGCGACCACCGACGGCAACAATCCGATGCCGAGAAACGGCATCGCCGCCGACAGGATCGCAAGGCTCGGTATGGAGCGCAAGGCGCCGGCAATATTGACCACGGCAAAGGCGGCGCGAGGTGCCCGTGCGACGGCAAATCCGAGCGGCACGGCAATGACGAAAGCGATGCCGAGCGAAAGCACGCACATCAGAAGATGGCGATTGAAAGCGTTGAAGAAGGCGCCGGAGTTGTTGAAGATCCAGCTGAATGCATCGATAACGATCATGCCGCTTTACCTCCACTGCGCCGGCGCAGCAGCTTTTCGAACGATGCAAAACAGTAGTCGGCAAAGAGCGCCAGAAACGACGTCAGCAGCCCGCCCGCGATGATCTTTTCGGGAAACCGCTGGTCGATGCCTTCGAAAATGATGACGCCGAGCCCGCCGGCATTGATATAAGCGGCAACGGTTGCGATGCCGATGACCGTCACCATGGCAATGCGGATGCCGCCGACGATATAGGGCATCGCCAGCGGCAGCTCGACTTCCCAGATGCGGCGCGCGGTGCCATAGCCCATGCCATCGGCAGCTTCGAGTATGTCACGCGGAATTGCCTGAAACCCCATGCCGATATTGCGGATCAGGATCATCAGCGAGTAGGCGGCAAGACCGGTAATGGCGGGTGCCGCCCCAATCCCCATGACAGGAATGAGAAGCGCAAACAGCGCCAGGCTCGGCACGGCGAACAGGATACCGGTGAAGATGATGATAACCGCGAAGCTCCGCGGCCGCCTTGCCGCCCATATCCCGACGATCAGTGAGATCACCAGAGCAATGCCGACCGAGGAAAAAACGAGATACAGGTGCTCCAACAGCGCTTCGAATAGCCGGTCGAGGTGTTTAGGGACCCATTTCATCGTCGAGACCTCCGCGTCCGGGCGCTCGTTCGCCTGTCTACCATGAGATCCCCAATCTGCGATCGGCGTCGTCGGCTCTCTGCGGCAGGACATCGTAGGCCGACGGAGCGACCGCCGAAAATCGTCTGAGGCCGAGTCGTTCCAAAGCCGCCGCTCCCTCAGGCGTTTCATGCAACGTCACGAGGCTCCGCTGTAACGCTGTGGCGATGTCCGCGGGCAATGTTTGCGCGGCAACCAATAGCGGCGCGGGAAGCGGATCGGTCGTCGCCAGAATACGAAGACCATCGATCGCTTCGCGTTCGTGCAGCGACAACAATTGGAAGGCATAGGCGTCGATCGCGCCCGCATCGATCCTGCCATCCTTGAGGGCTGCGACGATGCCTGAGGGGTTGAGCAGTGGTCCAACCGTTGTGCTCTGGTTCATCGTGCCCGCAAATCGGCCGGCAAGGTAGGAGCGCGCCGCATGGTAGCCCGATTGGGAATCGCGCACCGTCCAGCCCCAACGTGCCGTAGCGAGATCCGCCACGGCGGTCACCGGTCCGGTGGAGGCGACGAGGATGTGGCTGGCATAGAGCGGCTGGTCCAAAGACCATGCTTCGCTCGAGACGGGTGCAGCAAGGGCAGCCGGTCTTAAGCCCTCGGGCATGCGCGAAAACGGATAGCCGCACATGAAGACCGCTCCCATGTCCGGTCTCGCCCATAACGCCGACAAGGGTGCTGGTGCTGGATGGGCGATGATCTCCAGCTCGACGCCGGAACGTAGGCCGACCAGCGCAAACAGCGCGTCCCACAGGCCGCGAATGCGCGGGCTGAGATTATACATTCTCGAACAGGCGATTGGCTTGGAGATGACCATGGCTATTTATGCGAACCGCAGGCGCTGGCCAATATTCATCTCCCTGGCCTTCTCCACCATGGCGGCGCCGAGCGCCACGTCGGTCGTGCTGAGGCCGCGATGCCAGAACAGGATCGTCTCCTCGTCGCTCTCGCGGCCGGGTTTCATGCCGCAGACGATCTGGCCGATTTCGGCATGCAAGTTCTCGGCCGTCACCTTGCCCTCGTCGACGTGACGGCGAAGCGCTCCGAACGGTTTGCCGGGGCCGCATTGCCCCCAATCGTCGACGACGACCTTGTCCATGATATCGGTGAGATCGAATTCAAGCGCGCTCATCGTGCCATAGGGCACGACGAAGGCTCCCTTCTTCACCCATTCCGTCTTGAACAGCGGCGCCGGTTCCGGCAGGCGGCTGGCTTCGACCATGATATCGGCGTCCTTGAGGCAATCCTGCCAATTGTCGGTGACGATAATCTTCTTGCCGAGATCCGCCTCAAGGCGCATTGCGAAGGCATTGCGACTTTCCGGCCGGCGCGAATGCACGCGGATTTCCTCGAAGTCGAAGAGATGGTCGAGAAGCCGGACATTCCAGTAGGAGGTTCCGCGCGCACCGATATGGCCGAGAATCCTGCTGTCCTTGCGGGCGAGATATTTCGCGCCAAGGGCGGTCACGGCGCCGGTGCGCATGTCGGTGATAGCAGTTGCGTCGATAACGGCCTTCGGCACGCCAGTGTTCGGGTCGAACAGGTTAAGGACCGCAAGTTCCGAGGGCAGATCGACCTTATAGTTGTCGACGAAATCGCCGACGACTTTGACGCCCGCATAGTTCAGCGCTTTGACATAACCGCGAAGCACATTGAAATGGCCTTTGTCGGAGCTCTCCGGCACAAGATGCACGCGCGGCTCGATGACGGTTTCGCCCCTGCCTTGCGCATCCAGCGCTTTCGACACCGCATCGAGAATCTCGTCATTCGTCAGCGCCAGCGCCTTGGCATCGAGGGCGTTGAGATAATCGATCCAGATTTCCTGCATTTCCCGCTTCTCCACATTCCTGTCCGACTGCTGAATGGACGGATTTTCGAACAAACACCGTAAGAAGATCGCCACGCCAGGTCGCGGCCGGATCGATATCCGGCCGCGGGCGTGACAATCACTTCGGCAGCAGGCCGTTTTCCTTGAGGAATTCGACCGCAACGTCCTTGGCTTCCTCGTGATCGGTCTCGACCTTGGCATTGAGGACGCGCATTTTCTCGTTGTCGAGATGGGTGCCGACCGCTTCCAGCAATTCGGCAACCTTCGGATTGGCCTTCAGCACGTCCTGGCGGACGACGGGGGCCACGAAGTAGGGCGGAAACAGACCCCTGTCATCTGCCAGCGGCACGAGGTTCTTCGAGCCGATCTGCCAGTCGGTCGCGGCGCCATTGGCGACGTCAATGTCCTTTTGTTCCAGCGCGTCATAACGAAGGCCAAGCTTGGCAAACTGCTTGAACTCCTTGAACTCGGCGTCGTAGACACGCTTCAGGCCGGGCAGGCCGTCGGCGCGGTCCGGAAATTCAGCGCCGCCGCCGAAGACCAGGGTCTTGGAAACCTTGGCGAGATCCGACAGGCTTTTCAGATTGTTAGCCTGCGCCGTTTCCTGCCGGACGACGATGACATAGCCATTGTTGATGCCGCTCGGCTTCAGCCAGGTGAGGTTGAACTGCTTGGCGTAGAAGTCCTTGACCTGCGTGTAGACCTTCTCGGCATCGGTCGACATCTCACCCTTGACGACAGAAGCAAGCGCCGTGCCGGTATATTCCGGATAGAGATCGATCTCGCCGGCCACCAATGCCTGGTGAGCAATCAGCGTGCCGCCGAGATTGATCTTGCGCTCGACGGTGATGCCGGCATTTTCCAAAACGGCGGCGTACATTTCGGCGAGGATAAACTGCTCAGTGAAATTCTTGCTGCCGACCTTGATGGTCTCTGCGGATGCAGGCTGGAACATGGCGGCTGCCATGACGCCGGCTGCAAAGATGCCTTTTGTCCAATTTTTCATAGTCATTCCCTCTTGTTGACTTTTCAAAGAACGAACCGACGGCATTCCCCGGAATAACTGTCGGCATGACCGGTCGGCGCCCTGCCCTTCTTGCCGGGGCAGTGGCGAACCGGCTTATTGCGGGCCGAGCCCGATCAATGCGGCAATCGTCGCAAAATCCGGCCCTTGCGCGCGATCTTCTTCAAGCGCCGGGACGTGAGTGCGGACAAAGGCATAGGCTTGCGCCGATCCCTTGCCCAATTCGCCCGAGACGCCTCTGAGCTCGACGGCCTGTACCGAAGCAATCAGTTCGATGGCGGTGAGATAGCGCAGGCGCTCGACGATCGCCTGCGCCTTTGCCAAAACGCTCGGAGCCATCGATGCCTGGTCTTCGACGCCATCGGCGACAGGAATGGGCGAAAGCGAAACCGGCATGGCCAGATGGCGGATTTCGGCTTCCATGGCCGAGACGGTCTTTTGCACGGTCGCAAAACCGGTACGGCTCTGGCCCATCGGGGTCAGGAAGCGTGGCAGGTCGGACATGCCAGGCGACATGATCTTCATGATCCGATAGGCGGTGCCTGCCGCACAATGCGCCATCGCCTGCCCCAGCCTTTCCCAGGCGAGCACAAAAGCGGTCATGTCAAAATTGCCGTGTGAAAGAATGACGCCCTCGGATGCGATCACGACAGGATTGTCACTGGAACTGACGAGCTCAATCTCAGTCGCCTGCCTTGCCTCATCGATCGCATGCCTCAACGCGCCCCAGACCTGCGGTGTGCAGCGGTAGCTCAACGGATCCTGGAGACGCCTTGCTGCATCGGCGGCAAGCAAGGAGCTGCCCGATAGAAGCTCCATCAGCTGAGCGGCGACGCGGCGCTGCCCAAAGGCCGGTCTCGCAGCCAGAGCGCGGTCGTCGAAGGCACTGACATTGGCCCGGAATGCTTCAAAATTGACGGCAATCGTCTTCAGGGACCAATCGAACAGCCGCTCGATATCCACAAGCGTCAAGCAGGCGAGGCCGACGGAGAGGCTGTTGGCCACAACAAGCGCGTGCCCGTCCTTCGGCGCGAATTCGAGAGGCTTCAGGCCGGCCCTTTCAAGGGCGATGGCGGCCGGCAGCACTTCGCCGCCAAGCTCGATCTCGCCGAAGCCGAGAAGGCCCCGGCTCATATGGGCAAGCGGCGCCAAATCCGCTGCACCGATCGAGCCCAATGACGGGACGACAGGGTGGACACCTGCATTGATGGCGGCGATCAGACCGTGGAACACTTTCGGCGAAACGCCGGAACCGCCCGCCGCCATGCCGGCGGCCCTGACGGCCATCATCGCCCGCACGGATTCCTGGGCAAGCGGCGCTCCGACGCCGACAGAACGGGCTTGCGGCACGCGCATCTGGAACGCCACCAGATCTTCCGTTGCAAGTCGGGTGTCGACCCCCGCCCCAAGTCCCGTCGTCAGACCGTAGACCGGCAGATCGCTTTCCGTATAGCGGTCGACGACGGCGCGCGCGGCCACAATCCGGGCATCGACCTCGGCGGATATCTCGATCCTTGCGTGCCGACGGGCAATTGCTGCGATGTCCTCGATCGTCGGCGGCGCCGCGCTGAAGATGATCGATGGAGAATTGGTGGCGCTCACTGTTTCTCTCCGAGAATGGCAACAGGCCTGGAAGGCCCCTTGGTGGACCGTGCTTCCAGCCGATATTGCGCGCCGGGATAGTATAACAGCGCGCAGGTCACGACGGCCTCGCCTGACCAGGTTCTTCGAAAGACGCGCAGGCAAGGATGATCATTCCTGAGGCCCAGATATTTGCGTATCGTCGTATCCGGCTTGACGGCCTGGACGATATGTTCGAACGCCGTTATCGGAGCCACCTTCGTGAGATATTCATGCGGCGTCATGCTGCGGAAGTCGGTCGAGAGATAGTCGGGCGCGACCAGGGGATTGACGTAGCGCTCCTCGACCTGAATAGGCTGGTCGTTTTCCATGTGCACGATCAGCGAATGCATCACCTCAGCGCCGAGGATGAGTTCGAGCGCATCGGCGACGTTGGCATCCGCCTTCATCAACCCGGCCTTAACGACCGCCGCCTTATGCTTGTGGCCCCGCTCCAGTATTTCGTCGGCTATGTTGCGGATTTGAAGCAGATCGACATCGAGGTGCTTTGGCGACACGAATGTTCCGATCCCGGCGGATCGCTTGAGAACACCCTCGAACATCAACTCCCGCAGCGCCCGGTTCGCCGTCATGCGGCTGACGCCGAATGCCGCCACCAATTCGCTCTCAGAGGATACCCGGTCTCCCGGCCGCAACTTGCCCTCGGCGATCTCGGCGAGGATCTGCTCCTTGATCCTGATATAATGGCGCGCCTCGCCGGCGGCCGGTTTGACCGCTTTCGTCATGACAACCTCGCCATGCCATTGTCGAGGATGGTCGCGCCGCGAGAAGCAACGAGGCCTCGGAAGCGAATCTCGGCATCGTTGCGCCATATCTGCACGGTGATCGTTTCGCCGGGAAAGATCGGCGCGCTGAAACGCGCCGCGATGGCGCTCAAGCCGCTGGCCATGCTTGGATCGATGGCAGCAACAATGGCGTAACCCGCATAGCCGAAGCTGCAGAGCCCATGCAGGATCGGCCGATCAAAGCCGCTTTTGCGGGCTGCCTGCGGATCGACATGGAGCGGATTGAGATCGCCGTTCAGGCGATAAAGCAGAGCGGCGTTGTCAGGGATGTCGATATTGAATTCAAGGTCCGGTCCTCTGTCCGGGACTTTCGACAACGGTTCCGGCGCAGATCCCACTGAGCCGCACCCACCGTCGCCGCGGCACGCATTGGTCTGGACGATGGTCGCGATTGGCTCATCACCGTCCACGGTTGCGATCAGCCGCTCGAAGCTGACGAACATTCCTTTCTCAACGCCGCGGTCGATCACCGACAAGACGCGTGAGCGAGAGATGAGCGGCACATCGAGCGGGACCGGCCGGTGGATAGTCAGGCGATGTTCGGAATGCACCAGACGCGCCCAGTCGACGCCTGTCTGCTGCATCCATGGGCCTGGATGCGCCACGATATTGGCAAGGGTCGGCGCGGTCGCGAGATCGCGTTCATAGACGTACTTCAATGCCGCGTCGGGCGCGTCGGTGCCGTAGCCAGTCGACAAGGCGTAAAGGATGGCATCCCTTGCGGTAACCACATGTGTCGCCTGCGGCACCGGAAAGTCGAGGATGGATTGGGCCGACAGCGTCACGATGCGGCTCCCCCTGAGGTCGCGGGTTTGCGAATGCCACCGGACAGGCGGACGCCGCCGTCAACGGAAAGCAATTCGCCGGTGACGAAGTCAGCCCCCTGAACAAGCCAGACAATGGCGCCGGCAACGTCTTCCGGTGTCGCGACTCGGCCGAGCGGGGCGGTTTCGGAAAATCGCTTGGCAATGGCTCCATAGCCATCCGGCCCGAGTGTGTCGCGCATCCAGCGCGTATCGATGATGCCGGGACAAACCGCGTTGACGCGGATATCGGGACCGCAGGTGCGCGCCAAAGCCAAAGTCAGCGCATTGAGCGCGCCCTTGGAGGCCGTATAGGCAAGCGAGCTGCCGCCGCCGGTAAAAGCAACATTGGATGAGACATTGACGATCGCACCACCACCGCTGTCCCGCATTGCTGGTACCGCCGCCCGGCACATCTGATAAGCGCCGATGACGTTGACGCCGAAAACGTTCTGAAAATCCTCGGCCGACAATGTCTCCAGATCGAAAGGATCGGATTTGACCGTCATTGCGGCGTTGTTCACCAGGGCGTCGAGCCGTCCCCATCGATTGACGGTAATCGCGACCATCCGGCGGCAAGCCGCGTCGTCGGCAACGTCGGCCTGTACGATCTCGACCTCCGCGCCCAGACTGCGGCAGATATCGCCGGTCTCATCGGCCTCTTTTTTGCTGCGGCTGTAGTTGACGACCACCCGGGCCCCACCCTCGGCGAATTGCTTCACGCATGCAGCCCCGACGCCCGTTGCCGAGCCTGTGACGATGATGGCGGCTCCATCGATTTTCATGAGGCAAAGTCCTTCATGGCATGGACCGAAAACAGGCGCGCATCCATCTGCTTCAACTGGTCCGACACCGCGATGCCCTTCGGCAGGCGGTCCAGAACATCGGCGGCAAGATCGATGCCGGGAGCAAACTCCGTCAGCGTCAAGCATCCGCCGATCACCCGAAAAACCGCCCGCTCGGTGACGACGACCTGTGATTGTCCCTCCGGCGCAAAGGCCGGGCTCGAACTGATCTGGTCGACAGCCTCGACGATCTTGCAAAAGCGGCCGTCCTGGATGATGTCGAGCCTGCCGTCGGCAACCGTAATTTGCGCGCCGCCAGCCGAAAACGCGCCGAGATAGACAACATGCTTGGCCGTCTGCGAGATATTGGTGAATCCGCCGACCCCGACGATGGAATTGTTGAAGCGGCTGACATTGACCGCCCCATGCCGATCCACCTCTGCCACACCGAGAAAGGCGATATCCAGGCCGCCGCCGTCGTAAAAGTCAAACTGCGATGCCTGCGGGACGATGGAAGTCGGATTGACGGCAGCGCCAAAGGACAGCTCCTCGGCCGGCACACCGCCGATGACGCCGGATTCGATCGTCACCGTATAATCGTCGAACCCCTCTTCGCTGGCGATACGGCCGATCCCGGCGGCAATGCCGATGCCGAGGTTGATCGTCGGGCGGTTCAGCGGCGCCAGTTCCAGGAAGGCGCGTCGCTGAATAATCTTATCGACCGACAGCGGCGCCGGCAGCAAGCGGCCCGCCGCCATCCGGACGCGTCCGCTATAGGCGATATTGTCGGTCTCGGCGAAACTGATGCCGTGCTGGGCCGGATCATCGCAGACGACGACATAATCGACGAGCGCCGCCGGGATACGAACATCGTTCGGCTGCAGCGAGCCGCGTTCGGCAATCCGTTTGACCTGCACGACGACGATGCCACCGGAGTTTCGGCCCGCCTGCGCCATGGCGAGCGCGTCGAGGGGGAAGGCCTCGTCTTCGAGGGTGATGTTCCCATCTTCGTCGGCCGTCGTTCCGCGCAAGAGCACGCAGTCGAGCGGCATCGACGGATAAAGCAGCCATTCCTTGCCGCGCAACGACACACGCTCGACAAGCGGACGCGGCGTCGTCGCATTCATGCGGCCGCCGCCATGAAGCGGATCCATGAAAGAGCCAAGCCCGATATGGGTGACGACCCCAGGCTGACCGGCGGCAATCGCCCGATAGAGCTGCGCGATGACGCCTTGCGGCCAGCAATGCGCTTCGATCTTTTCCTCGATCGCAAGTTTTCCAAGGCGCGGCGTTCCGCGCCATCCCCCGGCAATCACACAGGCGACCAGGCCTTCATAACCGAAGTGCCCCATGCCGCGGGTCTGCCGATCGCCCGTGCTGGCAGCAAACAGAAGCGTCAGGTCGCGGGGTTTTCCAAAGGCGAGGAAACGCTCCTCGACGGCGGCCGTGATGGCCTCGGGATGGCAGTATCCTCCAAAGCCGGAAGCAGCGACAGTCATCCCGTCTTCGAGAAGATCCGCCGCCTGTTGTGAAGAGATGACCCGCATGACGATTTTTACTTCCGTCTGACCTGTATATACAGGCTAGCCTCTGATCGTTTGGAAGGCAACCGGAATCTTTGCAAGTATTTTGGGCATATCACCTCGATCAGACGATATTCAGCAGCCCGATCAGGCATAGTCCGAGAGCCCCCAGCGTCAACAGCGACAGCGCCGCGGCTGCGAGCACACGTCCGCCGGTATGGGCGACGGATCTGACATCGACGGAGAGCCCCAAAGCGGCCATGGCGGTGACGGTGAAGGCCGCGGAGACAGCCGCCATCCCGGGCAGCAGCGGCGCCGGGATCGCGTCGAGGGAACGAAGCGTCGCCATGGCTGCAAAACCGAGGATGAACCATGGGAGAAGATGGCGGAGCTTGACTGCCGGACCGCCAGGACGGCGGCCATGAACTGCGCCGAGCACGAGGATGACGGGTCCGAGCATCATCACGCGGATCAGCTTGACGAGCGTGCCCACCTGGGTGCTGACGACTCCGGCAGAGGCCGTGGCCGCCAAGACCTGCGGGACGGCATAGGCTGTCACTCCTGCGAAAACGCCATATTGTACGGCGCTGAGACCAAAAAGCAGGTGAAGAAGCGGCAGCGTCAGCACTGCACCGATGCCGAGCAGTGCGGTAAAGGCTATCGAGGCCGCGATATCGTCGGGTTTGGCGCCGATTACCGGCGCTGCGGCGGCAATTGCAGAATTGCCGCAGATCGAATTGCCGCAGGCGACCAACGTCGCCAGGCTGGCCGACAGCCCGAAGAGCCGCCCGATAACAAAGCTGCCGACCAAAGAAAGAGCAACCAGAACGGCGATTCCACCGACGAGCGGCAGTCCGGCCTGCCTGATGGCGGCCGTGCTGAGGGATGCGCCGAGCAACACGACTGCAATCTCGAGCAATGTCTTGGCGGCGAATTGAATGCCGGGAATGAAGGTCTGCGGCAGACAGACCGAGGAGCGCACGGCAACGCCGATCAGAATGGCGAGCACGAGGCTCTCGATCCAATGCGAGCCGAGAACCATCATCTGCAGCTGTTCAACGAGATATGCAGAGAGCGTGACTGCCGTACACAGGACGAGTCCCGGCAGGACGGCAGGAAGCGACAGGGAACGGGAGGCGGAGACGATCATCGGCAAGACCTTGCGGAAGACTGTAATCTCCCACACTCGATTGTCGACTTCCATTGAATAGTATAGCATCGTTCATTCGGTAAAATCGAACGATTGAATCAATGACGTTTGAACAGCTTTCCATTTTCGTCGCGGTTGCCGAACGCGAGCATCTGACCAAAGCCGCCTTTGCGATCGGGCTGACACCATCGGCCGTCAGCTCGGCCATCCGCAATCTCGAGACCTCCTATGGCGTCGAGCTTTTCCATCGCGTCGGACGCCGCATAGAGCTGACATATGAAGGACGGGTGTTTCTGGGGGAGGCTAAAGCGACGCTGGCGCGCGCAAAGGCCGCAGCGCTCGTCCTGTCCGATCTGGGCGGCTTGCAGAAGGGTGAACTGGTCGTTTTTGCAAGCCAGACGATCGCAAGCTACTGGCTGCCGGCGATGTTGATGCGTTTCAAGATCCGCTACCCGGGCATCGACTTGAAGCTGATGATTGGCAACACGACCACGGCGGCAAAAGCGGTTCTCGATGGATTGGCCGAAGTCGGTTTCGTCGAAGGCAGCGTTGATGAGCCGGCGCTGCATGTTCAGCCGCTTGCCGAGGACGAACTCCTTGTCGTCGTCGGTCCGCGCCATCCCTGGGCGCGTGGTAAACCCATTGCGCCGGCAGAGCTGGTTTCGGGCACAAAATGGGTCATGCGGGAAAAGGGGTCCGGAACCCGATCGGCTTTCGAGGCGGCAATTTCCAATCTCGGCATAGACCCCGGAGATCTGGCTGTCGCGCTGCAACTGCCATCGAACGAGGCGGTCATATCGGCAGCAAGAGAGGGCCTCTGCGCGACCGTCGTTTCGGGAGCCGTGGCAGCGCCGCTGTTGACGCAAGGCCTGCTGGTCAAGGCGCGCTTCCCTCTGCCTTCCCGCCAATTTGCGATCCTGCGGCATAAACAAAGGCACTCCAGTCGTGCCTCGCTGGCGTTGGAAACCATTTGCCGCGAGGACAAAGCTGCCGAAGTCCAAAATTGGGATGATTGGGCGCTTTAGGTCTGATCCCCCGCGCTGGTGGTCTGCTTCATCGCATCATCGATGCGCTTGACATCGACATTGTTAAGGCAGAAGCCGCACTCGGCCGCGCATGCGCGGCCGTTTTGCGAGGACTCCAAGATGAAGACCAACACGGCTGCCGCCGATGCCGGAAACCTGATCATGACTGGCGTCCTACTGATGCTGCTTGGCGATCTGCTTTTTGCGCTGAACGATGCAATGGGCAAGTGGCTGGTCGCCAGCTTTGCCGTCGGCCAGGTGCTGGTGATTCGTTCTGTCGGCGCTTTCATCGTGCTCGGGCCAATGATCCTCCGGCAAGGGCCGATGGCCTTGTTCCGCGTCGAGCAGAAGGGCCTCCAGTTCATACGGGTCCTCATGGCGACTGTCGATGTCGCCCTGTTCTATGCTGCCGTCGCCTATCTGCCGCTCGCAGACGTCATGACCTTCTATATGGCCGGACCGATCTATATTGCGGCGCTTTCGCATTTCTTTCTCGGAGAGAAGATCGGCTGGCGCCGTTGGCTCGCCGTTCTGATCGGCTTCGCAGGCGTCGTCATCGCGCTGCGTCCGTCCACGGCGATGCTGTCGCTTCCATCGCTTTTCGGACTTGCCGGCAGTCTTGCTTTTGCGCTGTCGCTGGTGATGAGCCGCTATCTGCGCTCGACCAGCGACACGACGCTGGTGACTTGGCAGACGATCGCCGCGCTGCTTACCGGCATCGTCTTGAGCATCGGTCACTGGCAGCCGGCAACGCTCATCGACTGGTCCGGCATGCTGCTGCTCGGCATCGTCGCCTCCTGCGCACATCTGCTCATCACCCGCTCGCTGAAGCTCGCACCGGCATCGCTGCTCGCCCCGCTGCAATATACGCTACTGCTCTGGGCGATCGTCCTCGGCTACCTCTTTTTCAACGATATTCCCGATACCCAGATCATCGTCGGTGCCGCAATCATCGTCGTTGCGGGCCTCTTCATCTTCCACCGAAAGAATTTGAAAGAGACGGTTCCGGTCGAAGCCGTCCCGCCCGACGGCCATTGAGAGCTAGCTCTGGTCGGTCTCCGGCTCCTCCCAGCCGAAGACGCTCCGGCCGCCGAAATCGGCGGATTGGCGGAATTCGCCGGCGATGATTTCCTTGAGGTCGGGACCTGTCACATAGCGTTCCATCTGCCTGGACTGATCGTCCAGGCGCTTGAGCGCCTGCAACTCCTCCTCGCGTCCGAGCCTGCCCTTCTGCACCGCCGATTTCATCACGGCGATCGTTTCGTCATAGACTTTGAGCGGGACCGGAAAAGGATGGCGGTCCTTGCCGCCATGGGCGATCGAGAAGCGCGCCGGATCGGAAAAGCGGCAGGGCGCGCCGTGGACGACTTCCGCCACCATCGCCAACGCCTTCACCGTGCGGGCGCCAACGCCTGGAACGAGCAGCAGCTCATCGAAATCCGCCGGCCCACGGTCGGCAGCGGCAGCCAGATTTCCATGCAGGCGCCGCATGTTGACGTCGCTCTCGCGGACATCGTGATGGGAAGGCATGATCAGGTGCGGCAGCATCGGCTGTTCGACAGGTTCGGGCGCCGGCTCTTCGGCACGCAGCAGGGCGGCGGCTTCGCGGATGATCCGGTCGGGACCGAGGGTCGCCAGCAGATCGAGCTGACCGCGCCGCGAGCGTTCCGCGCGCCTGTCGGCGAGGTTGACGATCTCACCCTGGCTCTTTCCCTCGATTGCCGCATGCGGCGAGTCGACGAAGCTCTCCAGCCCTTCGGACAGCCAGTGATAGCGCCGTGCCTGCCGCCTGTCGCCGTTCATGCCCTGCTGCACGACCACCCAATGGCCGTCATCGGCAACGATGAACCCGTGCAGATAAAGATCAAACCCGTCCTGAAGGGCGGCGCTGTCGACCTTGGCGATGAGACGGCTGGTGGTCGCGAGCCCCTCGCCGTCAAGGCCGACAAGCTCGCCGATCGACACGAGCTCCTGCGGGGTCTTGCGCGAATGCGCGCCGCGGCCGCCGCAGACATGCAGGCCGAGCTCGCCGGCACGCGGTTTCAGGCCGCGCTTCAGCGCGCCGAGAACGCTGGTGGTGATGCCGGAGGAATGCCAGTCCATGCCCATGACCGCGCCGAAGGACTGGAACCAGAAGGGATGGGCTAGTCTGCGCAAAAACTCGTCGCGGCCATAATGATGGATGATCGCCTCGGTGATCAGCGTTCCGAGCCGCGTCATCCTCTCGCCGAGCCAATGCGGTACGCGTCCCCCGTGAAGGGGAAGATCGGCGCTGCCTGCTCGTTGTGACATTTCGCTTTCTAAATCCTGTATGTCAGGGCGCCCATGCGGCAGCCGCGCCCTACAATCGGGAACCCGGTTAGATTCCACGCGTTTGGTCTCAGTCGAGAGGCTGAGGCAAACATGACCGCATTTGAAACCATGTCCGATCAATCCTACCTGACCCGAACAAAAGCGCAACATCCGGGCGGCGAAAAACAGGGAAGCATGGCATGGCGCCTGCAAGGACATGCGGAAAAGGCCGCCTTCCTGATCAATGGTAACCGCTATTTCTCGGAAGTGGCGCGTGCGTTGCGGCAGGCGCGACGGACCGTGTGGATCATAGGGTGGGATTTCCATCCCGACATTCGGATCGAGCCCGAAAAATCCGACGAAACCTTGGCCGACCTGCTGCATTCCGCAGCGGCGACGAATCCCGACCTCGAAATACGCATCCTCGTTTGGGCGCTCGGGCCGATCTATTCGGACAAATCAATCCAGTTGCTTCGCAAGAAGGATTTTCCAAAAAATGCCAGGATCGATCTGCGCTTCGACCTTCCAGGCACCGTGCGCGGCTGCCATCATCAGAAGCTCGTCTGCATTGATGATGCCGTCGCCTTCATCGGCGGCATCGATCTGACGTCGCGGCGATGGGATACGAGGCGCCATCGCGTCATGGACAGGTGGCGGCGCGACCCTGGTGGCGAGCCCTACGATCCTCTGCATGACGTCCAGGCGATGATCACTGGCGATGCCGCCCGGATGATCGGCGACATCGCCAGGCGGCGCTGGGAAAACGCCACAGGCGAAAGCCACGGGCCGTTGACCGAGAGCATTCCCTTCACCTGGCCCGCCAATCTCGCCGTTTCCATGCAGGAGATCCCGGTCACCTTGGCGCTGACGGAGCCGTCGACCGCTTTTCGCCCCGGCATCAGCGACGGCATCGCGATGACATTCGACGTCATCGCCCGGGCGCGCCGGCAGCTTTACATCGAGGCGCAATATCTCGCCTCCTTCCGCGTCGCCGACGCCATTGCCGCACGGCTGCAGGAGGAAGACGGCCCCGAAGTCGTCATCATCTGCACGCGGAGCTCTCACGGGTTGATCGAAAAGATCGTCATGGGCGGCAATCGCGACCGCGTCATCCGCCGCCTCAAACGCGCCGATCGTGCAGACCGCTTGCGCGTCTATTATGCCGTGGTGCCCGGGCCAATCGTGCCGGGCCCAGTCACGTCGAAAGAAAACGGCGAGGTGGAGGTGCTCGTCCATTCCAAACTGATGATCGCCGATGACGAGCTGGTCCGCATTGGCTCCTCCAACCTCAACAATCGCTCGGAAGGGCTGGATGGCGAATGCGACATGTTGTTTGAGGCTGGTAATGACGAGCACCGCTGCGCGATAGCGAATCTGCGCAATCGCCTGCTTTCGGAATATCTCGGAACCACGCCGGAAACCTTCGCCGCAGCCTTTATGCAAAGTGGCTCGTTGATCGCGGCGGTCGACGCGCTCAATGACGGGCCTCGGGGCTTGCGGGAATTCACCGTCGAACTATCGGGCAGTATTTCGCCGATTTTAGGCACGGCGCTCTTCGACCCGGTTCGACCCGTCGCAGTTTTAAACCGACTGGGCCTCGGCGCCCTCGTTCGCCTCCTCGTCCGCCGCCCTGCGTGATCTCCGCCGGAAGATCACCTCGCTGATGAGGAGAAGTGTCGTGCCGAGAGCCAGCGGAATGAAGAAATAGGCACAGCGGAATGCAATCAGGGCGCCGATCGACGCCTCCTTCGGCACGACATAGGAAACGGTCGCCTCAAGCACGCCGAGGCCGCCCGGAACATGTGTTGCAAGGATTGCCGAATTGGCGAGCACGTAAGCCGTCACCGACCTGAAGAAGGCAACGTCGCCGAACGCGGAAAGCATCTGGTGCAGGCAGGCGGCGACGAACATGAAATTGATGGTCCCAATTCCGACCTGCGCAACCGCAATCGAAAATCGCGGCAGCTGAAACGACCAGCGCCACAGCCGTAAGGTGCCGCGAACAAAAAACGCCAAGCCCGCATAGACGACCGGCACGACCAGCGCCAGTGAACCGGAAATACGGACGCTTGCAGAATCGATGCGCAACAGGCGCCCGGCATCGCCAGGATTGATGATCATGGCAAGGCCGCCGAGCGTGATGAGCCCGAGCCCCACGGTGACACCGCAAAACAAGATAACTTTCGCCACGTCTTCCGCCGTCAGCCCCCAGCGCGAATAGTACCGATAGCGGAAGGCGCCGCTGCTTAACCCGGCAAAGCCGATATTGTGGCCGAGCGAAAGGCTGACGAATGAGGCGAGCAGGATCTTCCGGTAGGGCAAGGATTTGCCGAGCGAGCGGATCGCCAGAAGGTCGAAGCAACTGAGGCAGAGATAAGATGCCGCCGTAAACAGAAGCGCTGTGCAGAAGGTCGAGAAAGGAATGCTGCGAACCGATTGGACGATCTCATCCAGGCTGTACTGTTGGAATATCCGGTAGAGAAGGAAGACCGCAAGACACAGGGCGGCAACCAGCAGTCCATTCCAGATTATGCTTTTCCAGCTCATCGATTATCCATTCCGAAGCGCGATACGAGGATTGAAAAAGCTGAAGCGTCATTTGTGCGTCCGAAGATGCACGGCGCTCGAGGCTCGATTATCCGGAACGATCAAACGAGTTCTGTGTTCCCCCGGGGGACAAGTTCTATGTCCTGGGGGAACGAGTTCAGCGGGGCCTATGCCGGATCAATCAATCAAACTCCTGACCTATAACGTGCACAGCTGCATCGGCGGCGACCGGAAGCTCGATCCCGGCCGCATCGCTTCGGTCATCGCCGAGGCTGAGGCCGATATCGTCGCTCTTCAGGAGGTAGATGTCCTCAGGCGCAGGACCGGCGGCGTCGACCAAGCCCATGCGATCGCCTCGCTTTTGAAGATGCAGGCTCATTTCCATCCGGCGCTGTCGATTGCCGAGGAGCAATACGGCGATGCGATCATCACTGCGCTGCCGACAGGCGCGGTCAAGGCCGGACCATTGCCATCCATCGGCGAACAGCGCGGCGCCATTTCCGTCGAAATACTGGTCGGCGGCAGAAAACTGCTGGTTGTCAATACCCATCTCGGCCTTCGTGGCCGCGAGCGCATCCGACAGATGACGACATTGCTGAACCCCGGCTGGCTGCACGGCACGGCGCATGAACCTCTTCCAACCATCCTCTGCGGTGATTTCAACGCCATTCCGTCATCAGCGACTTACCGACTTGCCACGCAATCATTAAAGGACGCCCAACTCGCAGGCGGCGCCGCGCCGAGAGCGACCTTTCCCTCGCGCTACCCGCTGATGCGCCTCGACCACATTTTCGTCACTAACGATCTCATCGTCAAACAGGCGGCGGTCCTGGAAAACCGCTTGACGAGGGTTGCCTCGGACCACCTGCCTCTGCTCGCGGAAATCGGCTTCGCCTGAACAGTCATCGACGCTGACGACTTTTACCGGGCGAGCTTCCGGCTCATCGCCGCCGCCACCAACGGTAGCGCCGTCGTCGCCACGGCTCCCAGAGGCAACCGCATGATGCCTCTGGTGACGACGAAGGTCGCCGCCATTGCACCTGCCAGCTTGAGCCAAGGCTGATTGCCGAGCTGCGCATGGGCGCTGGCATCGGCCCATCGAACGTTCTCCGCGACAACGGTCCCGGCCTGACGTTGGATCACGTGAAGGCGAGCGCGGAGGTTTTCGAGTTCTTCTCGCAGTTCTCGCAGCCGGCCTTCCAGGGCATGCCCATCGTAGATCGGAAGAGGTTCCTCGACGATTTCTCCAACGGAAGCATGGCCCCCGCGCGTCGCGATATACGCCCGATATTCGGCCTCGCTGGCGAAACCCTCACGTCTGATCAGATCAGGGTTAATGTTTGCCTCTTCGAAGGAGGCCGGTGCGGTCTCCATGCGCATATCCTTGTTTGTGCCGGTGTCCCCGACTTCGTCCTTGAACATGATGCGTCTCCAGTTGTTCCTGGCGATAGAACGCTCGACGGCTTAGAAGGATGCATCAGCCGCCGCTGCCCCGGCTGGACAAAATGCTGGTCTCGGTGAATATTGAAACGAATATTTCACGAGTCGTGCAGTATGAAATATTTATTCCACTGATGCGTCATGCGTCTGGCAGGGGTTATGTGCAGAGCCGGTTCGAGGGGATCGGCATCTTCACCCGAGATTGATTGTTCTTCTTCGTCAAGCCATTTCCTTCCGACGGATCTAGGAATTTCGGAAGGTCAAGAGGAAGGGAGAGAGCAGCCGCTGGTTGCGAGAAAACCTGTGTGGCTGCCGTCTCAGGCGGAAGGAGGGTTGTCACTCGAAGGGAGCAACTGCAACAGCTCCGCGCCGAGGCGCCGTAACGAGACGCTGTGAGCCGAGGAGGGACTCATGTTGGGAAGGCTGTTGTCACGTGTTCGCATCCAGACGCAGGTGATGGTATTCATCGTTCCGTTCGTCTTCAGCATCATGGCCGTGGGCGCGACTGGTTTTTACGCGTCGAGCTTGCTTCAGGGGCGGATGGATATTTCCAATTCCGTCCTGCAGTCCTTGAGCGGATTTCGGGATTTGTCGGCCGCGATGGGAGAGTTCCTCGCCAATGCCACGCAAGAAAACCGGGAAATCGTCACCCGCAAACTTGCCGATCAGCGCGTTCTTCTAAAATCCGGTATCGATAAACTCGCCGCAGATCGCAGCGGTCAGCAGGAGCTGGAGCAAGCGCTGTCTTCCATCGACGGAATTTCGGCCCGCATGGATACATTATGGCAGCTTCAGGAAACTCGGTCGGCGCTGCTGACCGATCTCCAGAAGGCACAAAGCGTCGTCGTCTCGTCCCAGACGGATATCGTCGAAGGCTCCAAGGTTCTCCAGCGCGCTGCCGATATGCAGGAAGATGAAGCCCGCAATACGCTGGGCGACGCACAGCGCATTTCGGACTTCGCTTCCTTCGCCCAATCGTTAAACGACAGGGCTCAAACCGCCGATCTCATCAGCGGCTCCGATATGGAGGAACTCGCCCGGCAGCAGCGCATCGTAGGAATGGCGCTTGGCGGCGAGGCACCGGAGGCCAAAAAGGCGATCGACGATACCATTGCTTCGTTGAAGCCGCTTGTCGAAGCCTCCGGCCAGACTGAGGAGCGCACAGCCGGCCTCAGGAATGCGACGAGCCAGATCGTCGGCAGGTTGCCCGAATTGCGAGAGGTCGCCACACGACGCGTGAAGGCGGTAACGGATAAGGCGGCCGAGACCGCCAAAACGGTCGAGCGCGCCAAGACCAGCCAGAGAGACGGCCAAAAACTCACAACCTCGGCTTACGTGATTCAGATCGTTATGGCGAAGCTGACCCTGGCGCCGACGGACGCCAATCTCCAGCGGCTTTCGCAGGAAATCACGGCTGTCAGGAAGGGTCTGGACACGCTGATTTCCAATGCCGGCGGTGTCGCGCAATTCGATAATCTCAAAGCCAAACTTCTGCCGGCGCTGGACAAGATGCAAAAAGCGGCAACCGACCTTGTTCGTGTCAGCGCGCAGCGCCAGGATGAATTCCGTTTGGCAGCGGCCGACGTGGACCGAATGTGGTCTCAGCTGACGGCTTTCGCTGAAATGCAGCGTCAGAATGCGGCTGAGGAACGCACGGATGCCAATTCGATGTCTCTGGGAACGACAATCCTCGGCGTGGTGATCGCAATCCTCGCAGGCGTCGGGCTGACCGTTACGCTCAAGGGTCCGATCAATCAAATCACCTCGGCTATGAGGCGCCTGGCGGAAGGCAAACTCGAAACATCTATCGTCGGTGACAGCCGAGCCGATGAAATCGGCGACATGGCCCGCGCGCTGGGAGTGTTCAAGAATAATGCCATCGCCAAGATCGAGATCGAGGAGCGTAGCGAGGTCGAGAGATCGAAGGCCGAGGAGGAACGGCATCGCAGTGATGAAGAAAAACGCACGGTCGAAGAGCAGATAGACTTCGCGGTTACGGCGCTGGCGGAAGGTCTCGGACGTCTGGCACGGGGCGACATTTCTCGGACGATCGCAACGCCCTTCTTCGGCCGATTGGAGCAGCTTCGCAACGATTTCAACTCGTCGCTCCTCCGGCTGCAGGAAACGATCGATCAGATCCGCACCAACACCCGGATGATCGAAGGGAACGCCAGCCAGATGGATCTTGCCGCGAGCGATCTTGCAAGGCGCACCGAACAACAGGCCGTCGCGCTCGAAGAGATAGCCGCAGCCATCGAAGAGATCACCACCACGGTTCGTTCGTCTGCGGCCTGCGCCGACGATGCCCACCAGATCATCACGGACACCAAACAGGTGGCCGATTCCTCGTCCCGGGTGGTTGCAAGCGCCATCGACGCGATGAGCAAGATTGAAGCGGCGTCCGACGAAATCGTTCAAATCATCGGCGTCATCGATGAAATCGCGTTTCAGACAAACCTGCTTGCCTTGAACGCCGGCATCGAAGCGGCTCGCGCCGGCGAGGCCGGGAAAGGCTTTGCGGTCGTGGCCCAGGAAGTGCGCGATCTGGCCCAGCGCTCCTCAGAGGCCGGCCAACGGATAAAGCAGCTTATCGGACGATCGAGGGCCGAGATTACGGCCGGGGCGCGCGTCGTTCGCGAAACGAGCGAAGTTCTCGAAGGCATTTCCACGAGAGTGGTCACCGCATCCGAGCAGATGGATGTCATCGCCCGCTCGAACAGAGAGCAATATAACGCCCTCCACGAAGTGAATTCTTCCGTCAACAGGATGGACCAGATGACGCAGCAGAATGCGGCCATGGTCGAGGAAACCAGCGCGGCGACGAAGGAACTTGCCGACGAGACGAGGATACTCCTCCAGTTGATCGATCAGTTCCAATTGGAAGAAGCGGACGCGCTTCGTCGGACCGCCGCGGCATAAAACGGTCATCCGCTTGACCAGCGCCCGGGCTTCCGCATCGCGACCTTCACCGTCGCGACGCGCCGAAACGCTCTGGCCGAAAGTCCGCCAGCAGCGGATGGCGGTGTCGGGTGGCGATCTCGTCTGCCAGCAATTCGCCGGCAATCAGGCCGAGTGTGGCGCCGCTATGGCTGAAGGCGACGAAATAACCCGGGACCGACGGCAGCTCGCCGAAGACGGGCTCGCCGTCGCCCGGGATGGGCTTCGGGCCGACCCCATAATCTTCGACCTCCAGCGCCGGATTGCCTTCGAGAACTTTTGAAGCCTCGTGCAGCAATCCCTCCAGCGTCGATTGCCTGACATCGTAGCTGCCGTCGGGCTTCACGCTCACCTCTTCCTCGGACCAAGCGGCATCGAGCGCGAAGCCGCCATTAGGCGTCGGCCGGATGGCGACGCGAGGGGTGTTGAGCACGACCTTCAGCGGATGGCGGATCGGCTTGGTCCGGACGAGAAGGGCGACAGGCGTTGCATCGCCGATATGCTGGCCGGCCTCGGCCACGATTGCCGGAACGTCGCCGCCGGCAGCAAGCAGCACGGCATCCGCATCGCGGCGCATGCCATTCGCGGTGATCACGCCACGGGCACGCCCGCCGTCGACATCGACCGTCGCGCGACCCGCATCCGTGACGATTTCGCCGCCCAGCGTGCGGAATTCTTCCACAAGCATGTCGATCAAGGACGGAAGATCGACCCAGCCCTCCCCGGGATTGAAGATCGCGCCTTGAGGCGTCACCGCGCTTGCGTCGACACCCGGCGTCGCCGCAGCAATTCTTTCCGGGGCGAGCCATTGCGCGTGATAGCCGAGCGCGCGCTCATAGTCGAAGATCTCGGCGATCTCGTTTCCGGCATCGTCCGCATCCCAGGCCAGGCCGCCGTCGAAGCGCAGCCACGGCGCGTCGGGATTCCGGGCGGCCAGCGTGCGGTAGCGATCTATGCCGGCCAAACGCAACCGATGATAGGCATCGGAGCGTTTGCGCGCCGAGTTGAGCCAGGCGAGCGAACGGCCGGAGGCGCCGTTGGCGAGCGGGCCGTCATTGATGAGCACGGTGCGGACCCCGCGCCGCGCCAGATGGACTGATGTCGAGACGCCAAAGATCCCGCCGCCGATGACGACGACCTTCGAAGGCTTGATGGAAGCATTCATGTCGATAACCTTGTTTTCTGCTCTTGCTAGATCGAATGAAATCCGGCACGCCCGGCGTGAGGACGACCGGGAGCACCATGCGTTGCCTCAGGCGCTTCAGAGAACTTCAGCAAGGAAGCGCTTCAGCCGCTCGCTTCGGGGATTGTCGAAAATCTGCTGCGGGCACCCAGCCTCGACGATGCGGCCCTCATCCATGAAGACGACCTGATCGGCCACCCTGCGTGCAAATCCCATCTCATGCGTCACCACGGCCATCGTCATGCCCCGGCGGCCGAGAGCGGCCATCAGGTCGAGCACGCCCTTCACCAGTTCGGGATCCAGCGCACTCGTCACTTCGTCGAAAAGCATGACCTCCGGATCCATGGCTAGCGCGCGGGCAATGGCGACGCGCTGCAGCTGCCCACCCGACAGACCTGCGGGCCGATGATCCCTACGCTCTGCGAGACCGACCTCGGCCAGACGCGCCTCGGCGATGCGCCGCGCCTCCTGCCTCGGCATCTTCTTGATCTTGGTCAGCGAAAGCATGACGTTCTCGAGTGCCGTGTGGTCGGGAAACAGGTTGAAATGCTGGAACACCATACCCACACGCCGGCGCAGCCTTTCCGGCTTCATCGCCAGGATGCTCTCGCCGTCGAGCAGGATGTCGCCGCCCTTGGGCTCGACAAGCCTGTTCATGCAGCGCAGCAGCGTCGACTTGCCCGAGCCGGAAGGGCCGATAATGCACGTGACGGTACCCGCGGCGATGTCGAGATCGACACCCTTCAACACGTCGAGATCGCCATAGGCCATGGTGAGGTCCCGGACGTTCAGGGCGCCGCCTTTGAAGCGTGGCGTACTCTCCTCGGTCGTGCCCGTGGAATGAGGCCCGGCAGCGGCCCGCAACTCGCTTACCTCGACCAATCCGCTCGCAGCACCCGAGCCGCGGCCTTGTTTTCCGAGCCGCAGTCTCGCATCGATATAATTGACGAAGTGGGTCAGCGGCACGGTGATGACGAGATAGAAGACGCCCGCCAGCAGCAGCGGTGACAGATTGCCGGTGACGACGGCCTGATCCTGGCCGACCCGGAAGATCTCCCGCTCGGAAGCGAGCAATCCCAGGAAGTAGACAAGGCTGGAATCCTTGACGTTTCCGATGAATTGATTGACCAGCGCCGGCAGAATCCGCCTGATGCCTTGTGGGATGACGATCAGGCGCATGCCCTGCCCATGGCTCATGCTGAGCGCCCGGCAGGCTTCCATCTGGCCGCGCTCGACGCTTTGAATGCCGGACCGGAAGATTTCGCCGATATAGGCTCCGGCAATCAGGCTGAGCGCCAGGATGCCGAGCGGAAATGGCGACGGACCGAATATCTCGCGCCCGATCCGGGCAAAACCCTGGCCGATGATCAGGATCGTGACGATCGCCGGCAGCCCGCGGAAAACATCGGTATAGATGCGCGCCGGCAGCCGCAGCCAGCGGGATTGCGAGATGCCCATCACCGCGAGAGCCATGCCGATGACGACGCCGAGCACGGTCGAGGCAGCTGCCAGGATCAGCGTGTTCTTCAGGCCGACGCTGATCATGCTCGGCAGAACTTCCGCCATGGCGTCCCAGTCCAGGAAGCTGCGGCGCAGATTTTCAAGCCAGTTCATTCAGATCCCCGTGAATTCTTGCCCGGCGCAGAGCCTTGGTAAGCCGCCCACCATGAGCGGACGGCTTACGGCGTCACTTCTTGGGAAGATACTGCTCCGGCATCGGTGAGCCGGGGAACCACTTTTCGTAAAGAGTCTTCCAGGTGCCGTCCTGCATCGCATCGTGAAGCGCGCCGTTGAGCGCCGTGCGAAATGCATCATTTCCTTTTCGGACCACGAAGCCGGCAGGCGCATCGAAGGACGGGATATTCACGGCAACCTTCAGCGCGGGATAGCGCTCGCCATATTGCTTGGCGGCCTCGTAGTCGAGAAAATGCGCATCGACCGTTCCGTTGTTGAGGGCGGCCACAGCGGAATTGTTGTCGGGAAATTTTACCAGATCGGTTCCCCCGAAATTCTTGGCTGCATAGACTTCCTGCAAGGTCCCCTGCACGACGCCGAGACGCTTGCCCTTGAGGCGATCGGCATCCTTGATACCGGCATCCGGGGTCAGAACGGAGAGATAACCGGCAAGATAGCCGTCGGAAAAGTCGATGGTCTTCTTGCGGGCTTCAGTCGTTCCGATCGCAGCAACGGCAACGTCGAACCTTTCGTTTGCGACCGACGGCAGGAGTGCTGAAAATTCCTGGCCCGTGAACGTCACCTTGTCTTTTTGAAAGCCGAGGCGGGAGACGACGTTGAGAAACAGCTCGATATCGAAACCGGTGAACTGACCGTCCGCCGTGGCAAACGTATAGGGCTTGGAATCGCCCATCGTACCGACGCTGATAGTCCCGGGCTCGATCAGGTTATAGGGGTTGTCGGCTGCGGCCACAGAGCCTGCCCCCATTGCAAGAAGGCATGTGACAAGGCCGGCCCGCAATGGGGCCATGATGGCCGGAAATGATAGAAAAGGCTTCATCGTCGTTCTCCGCTCTGAAGGAATGCTCTTGTCGGCATTGTAGGGTCGCCCAATCTGCCGCGCATCGCGGCAGAGATTTTGGACAAGATACCGGTCTCTGATAGAAAGAGACCGGTCTCATAACATATTTGATATCCATCAATTGACCGCTCGTCAACAACTCTTGTAGTCCTCGGCCCATGGAAGATTCCGCTCATCCGAAACGTTCAGTCACGGTCGCCGACGTCGCGAAGGCCGCAAAGGTCTCGAAGGCCACGGCCGCCCGCGTTCTCGGCGGCTACGGCGTGGTCAGCGCCAAGATTACAGATCAGGTCATAGCGGCGGCTGCCGCCCTCGAATATCGCCCGAACGAGCTCGCCCGGAGCATGAGCACCGGAAGGTCCGGCATCATCGGGGTCGTGGTCGGCGACATCGAAAATGCTTTCTTCAGCCTGGCAGTGCGCGGCATCAGCGATGCGGCCCGTCTTGCGGGCTTCAACGTCATCATCGCGAATTCGGGCGAAGAGCTCGATGCGGAAAAATCGGCCGTCGACCTCCTGATCGGCAAACGCGTCGATGGCCTGATCGTCACGCCGGCCCGCTGCGACAGTATCGATCATCTCCAGCACGTCCGCCGCGCCGGCGTGCCGCTGGTCCTGTTCGACCGGGCCATCCCGGAACTCGATGTCGACGCCGTGACCGGCGACGACCAGGATGCGGCCATCGCGGCGACCCGGTATCTGATCGGGCAAGGACATCGCCGCCTCGCCTACGTCTCTGCCATGGATGCCGAGGGTGGCGGGCTCACCGATATCAGGCGGATCTCGAATTCCGCCGTGCGCGAACGCGTAGAAGGTTTTGTCAGCGTCTTGACCGAGGCGGGTTTGCCGAACCCTCTTCATTATGTCAGGCTCGGCGCCACGGACCAGCATCAGACGGACGGCGTGATCAAGCGCCTGCTCGCGGACAGTGCCGCGCCGACGGCGCTCCTGGCATCGGACAGCCTCGTCGGCTTGCGCATCTTCAAGTCGCTGCAATCACTCGGCCTGTCCATCCCCAAGGACGTGTCGATGATTTCGTTTCTCGATGCCGACTGGACCAGCGTCACCGTTCCGCCGATTACCATCGTCGACCAGCGCGTCTACGAGATGGGCAAGCTCGCCGGCGAGCGGCTCATCGCCCGTATCGAACGCACCCCTCTTGCCGTCGAACGTCTGCGCGTCAGCACGAGCCTCGTGCTGCGCGGCTCCGTCGCGGCGATCGGCCGGTGAGACCTATTGAGTTAGCCATACCCCGCATCGCTTGAAGCAGCGAGTAATACCGCATCGCGATCGGCAACTGATGTCCATAGTCGTCGATTTGATATTACATGGGGTTGCTGTTGTCTTTGCCTGACCAACGTTATTTAATACCGAAAATACTCGCGGTGGGATTTTCAGAAAAATCATGCTCCAGTCAAAAGACGCTTCATCCGAGCTGATAGATTTGATCTATGGAAGTCTATTCGGTGAGTGCAACTGGCAGGATTTTCTGGATCGCGTTGCGCAAACTTCGCCAAATGGCAAGGCTGCCCTCCATTACCACGATCTGGCCTCGCCTGTGGCCCATGTTCCTTACGTATCGGGGTTCTCGAGGACCGAGGTCGACCAGTTCAGCAGCCACTTTGCCGCAGTGAACCCCTGGATTCCGAGATTGAGCTTTGTGCCCGTCGGTCAGGGTGTCTGCGGAGACGAGATCTTTCCACGCGAGGACTTGCTCAAATCGGAATTCTACAATGATTGGCTGAAGGGGCAGGCCCAATGCGAGACGAGCATCGGTGTCTCCATCATTCGGGAGGAAACCCGCACCTTCGTCCTATCGACCTGCACGTCGTCAGCGGACCCCGATTTCAACAAAGAAGCAGCCGGGCGTTACACGATACTCGCTCCCCATTTGAAAAGGGCTTTCGACTTCATCCGGAAGCGCGATCTACTCGCCCCGGAAAGACAGACAACGCAAACCCTGTTTGATAGCATCGGTGTCGGACTGATCTATGTTTCGGAGCAAGGGCTAGCGCGCCAATGGAATAAGAGCGCGGAAGCCTTAATGGAGGCTGGCTTTCCTATGCATGTCGCCCCAAGTGGCAAGCTCGAACTTCAATGCGAGAGGTCGACTGCCGTTCTCGATTTCCTGACGTCCAGAAAGGGTGTCCAAACAAAGCCGCATACGGCGATTGCGAAGCAGAAGGACAAGGCTAGTTATCGCATCACACTCCTCCGGCTTCAGTCAGATGCATTCACCGAGTTGTTGGAAGGGCCGACCGTGGCCGTAATCGTCGAGCCGATGGCGGCCACGCCACTCAATGAGCGGCGAGACTTCTTAATGGAAGCCTACAAACTGACTGCGACGGAGATTCGGATCGCATCAAGCATCGCCTCGGGCCATTCTCCAAAAGAGGTGGCCATAGCCGATCACATCAGCTACGAAACGGTCAGAACCCACCTCAGAAACATCTATTCCAAGCTCGGGGTAAACTCCCGGGTTGGTTTGGTCGCGCTGCTCATGCGCTGACGAACGTCGTGCAATTCGTCCCTACCGCCCGCATCGCTACCGAGCCTTTGCATATTGCGAACGGGTTCCGAGAGCAAAGACGTGCAACACTCGCACATGAATTCCGGCGACCCTCATGGCGTCGGAAAACCAGCGCTACGCCCTCTAATCATAGAGTTCCCCATGACCAATCTGCTCCCTTGCAGGCGCATCGCTGATTGAGGGATCGTCGGCCGGATCGGGATCTCGCTTGTTGGCATCGCTCAGAAACTGCGCGGCCTTAAGGAATGCTGCGGTGATCTCTTCGGTGCCCCAGCCGGCTTCATTGGCGGCTGCAATCAGCCTTTCCAAAGCGTCGCGTGCGGCAGCGGTCGCCTCTTCGAAGCGCTGCGCGGGAGATTCGGTCTTCGGTGGTGGAAAGGTCATCGGCGTTCCCTCCATGTGTCTGGCTGTTGAGGGATGAACGCGGGCCGCGGGAAATGGATGCACGATCATGCCGATTTAACAAGCGGCGACCCTATACGCACTGGGTCGACAAGGGTCGGCCACGTCTTTTCCGCCTCAGATGACGGTCTGCAACAGAAACGGAGAGCGCTCCAGCGGACGCTGGGCGAGGATCCTCAGCATTGCGGGGCCTTGTATGCCGGAAGTCGTGCAGGAATGGCCGTCGTGATAGACCACCGTCATGACGCGGCTGAGACTATCGTACCTGATCTCTGCGATCGTCCGGGTGTGAACCGGAAAGATGAATTCATGGGGTTGAGATTTCTCCCCCGAGGTTTTCAAGGTCATTGCGATGCCCCAACGAAAAAAGCAATTTTAGCCCCGCCGCGCCCTGGTCTGAGCCTAACGGTGTCTATCAAGCACATATTGCTGCGACGGTCGCGTGACATCGGCGTGACATGCAGAATCGGTACCGCCAACTCAGGGCGGAATTCGTGAAGCGTCAGTCGCCAAAGCGGCGATCAGCCGTCAATGCAATGTCCGACGGATCTCGTGTGCGAGAGCGGCCTGCGGCCAGCATTCGACCGTGCGCGCCAACGATCGAACGGCTTCGTCTACGTTGAAAACCACGTCCCCGAGCCGCTCGATCTCATAATCGAGCTCGTAGACCTGGACTTCGTCGAGGTCGTCATTCTGGAGCAGTCGCCTCATTGCATCGATAAGGCGCTCAGTTCGCCCAACGATATCAAGAGCGCTGCGTATGATGATGTCGAACATGCCTATCCCCTCGCTTCGATAATGAAGCGTCGGCCATAATCGTGATGCTGACAATCCTGAAATCTTGTCAGAGGCGCTCGCGGATCGTGTCATAGAGATCCCTCAACTCACGCAGTGCGGGTTGATGCCGATGGCGCGGCAGGGCGGCGCGACGTCCGGCAAAGGCAAGTGCGCCGGCGACGGCCGCGACAAGCAGGAGCGTTGAGGCCGGGTAAAGCTTCACCGCTGCTTCCGTCTGATGCATTGCTTTCCCGGCAATCCCCTTTGCCGACCGGGCTGCATCGAGGACCTGCTGCTGGAGCGTTTCGATCTGCTTTCGCAGCGCGCCGAGCTCTTCGCTCAGATCATGATCGGGCTGACGGGGAACACCGACGGAGGCCGTATTCGTATCGATGACAGCTTTCGGCAAAGGCTCGCCGATCTTCGCTCCCTTGGTATCGAGGGCCGTGGTCTCAGTGCTCTTGCGGCGCGGCATGATTATTTCTCCTTCCTGGAACATGATGCCGAAAAGTGTGAGCGGCTGTGGGACGACATCATGCGCTAACTCTTTAATGTAGAACAAGATTCAGACTAGGCCGACCGAGCCTAAAGTCCTGCTGTTCTAGTCGTCGTCGAGCGAGAAGACCGGCCGGTAGCGGCGCTCGGCGATCAGCAAGCTCCGGTCGGGCCGGATGATGTAGATCTCTTCCACCTGGCGTCCCCATTGATCTGTGAAGGTGTGGGGGAAGGAAGAACCCACGGGCGATTTCGTCAGCTTCGTACGAGGCTGGCCATTATACGTGATGCTGCCCGGGATGGGGGTCAGTCCTGTCGACGAATAACTGCCTGCGCCGGTCGTGCAGCCCGTCAGAATAACCGCAAAAACCAGCCCAAATCCTATGCTCCGCTTCATCGAGCCCTCCAGCTGCCTCATCTTCACGCGGCATCGCTTTTATCGTCAATGTAACAGGGGACGATAGACATTGTTCCAGAATTTGACCGGAGACATCAGAGCAGGAGAGACTTCGGCCCGAAGCCGGAACGACCGCGCCATCGCGTCCCTCGTCGGAGTGCACGCAGTCGCCTATCCCCTCACGTTGGCGTTGAGCTTTTCAGAGGCTGGTGGCATTAAAAGTCCATTCAAAGCGAGGTTGCGCTTCTAAAAAATGTTCCCATTTGTCAGAGCATGCAGTCGAAGGCGTTGCTGGCCATGACCTTGGCCTGTAGTGCTGCGCCAACCCGGCCCACCACCTCGAGCCATTCCAGGAGAAGTGCGAAGCGGTTTTCCCGCGAAAGGCTCTAAAACTCGTCGCTGCGACGCTTCACGGCGTGCTTCAACGCCACCATATGCCTTCGCCGCTCCAGCATATAATCGGCATATCCGACGCAGATGAACAGCAATGTCGGACCGGCGTAGATGATGATCAGAGCCAATGCGATAAGGATGAATGCGCTCGTCATGGTCTTTTTTCCATCAATATAGTCGCCGCATCTGACGCGGCGAAAGCGGACGGGTCCTCATCTCGGCAATGCCTGTCCCTATTCCTTCAAAATTCGCCGGCTTCCTATTCGTTCCCTGCGCGAAGCGATTTCCATATGCGCGGCAGGCCCAATCGAACGACAATGATGAAGCGGGACGGCTCGCCCGGCCTTTATCACTCCCGCGGACGTTCCTCCCGCATTGCCGCCGTCACGCTCTTGAGCAGCGGGCTCGACATCAGATCCGCGAGCAAAACCGATAGTTTCGGCTTCCAGTTCGGATAGCTGTCGCTGGTGCCTGGCACATTGGTTGGCCTTTTTTCGTCGGTGAGATCGGCGAGACGGACCGCGGCGAGAAGCGAGGGGGTCCTGGCGATGAAGCGATAGGCGCTGACGGTCAATTCCCTCAGCGTCTCCTCGCTTGCCCGCGCTTGGGAAAGCCTGGCTGGCAGGTCGAGGCCGGCAGACTTCAGCGCCGCCTTCAGGTTCCTCCGCTCGCGCTTGCGGTCTTCGAGATGTTTCTCGGTGAGATCGGCCGGCACAATGCCGTGGTCGCACCGGGCCTGAATGTCGGCGCCGCGCCACCAGCCGGCAAGGGTCTGGTGGTCGTGCGTCGAAATGCAGGCCAAAGCCAGGACGGGATAGACGTCCGCCGGCTTGAAGCCCTTCTCGTCCTGTTCATAGGAAAGGATGCGGTAGGAGAGAATGTGGGCCGCCGCCAGATCGTCCTGCAATCCCTTGGGGATCAGTCCCAAGTCTTCTCCGATAACGAGGCACCGATGCTCGGCGGACACTTCTGCAAGGGTCTGCAAAAGCCGATCCTGGGGATAGCGGACATAGGCGCCGGCATCCGGCCTGCTGCCCAATGGCACCAGGAAGAGGCGGCGAAGCGCTGCGGCGTGGTCGATGCGGATGGCGCCCGCATATCGCATGGCAGCGCTCACCATGCGCCGGAAAGGCGACATTTCTCCTGCCGCGATCGCGGAAGGCAGATATCCGGCCAGGTGCCAGTCCTGCCCATCTGTGGCGAAGGGATCGGGAGGGCTGCCGATCGTGGCCTTCGAGAGATAGACATCCGGCTCGCTCCATGTCGCCGAGCCGTCGACCGCCTCCCCGACGGCAAGATCGAGATAGAGCCCGATCCGCAGGCCGGCCTTCCGCGCCCGGTCCGCCGCCTGCATCAGCTGCCGATGGGCGAGCCATTGCAGCCACATGTGGAAACAAACATCGTCCGCGTGTCCGCGCTCGAATTCGGCGACGGCGGCGCTGTCGAAGCGCTGGAAATCGGATGGCCACCATTGCCAGCCGGCGCGTACCCCGCGCTCGACCATGGAAAACGAGAGGGATTCGAAAAGCGCATGCAGCCGCAGGCTGTCACCGCCTTGCGCGATGAAGGCATCGAAATCGGCCGGATCATAGGCTTCGTCAATCACGCTGCGCCGTCGCCAGGCCGGCCAGAGATCGCGCAGGGCCTTCAGCTTGATCTGTGCGACACCGGCGTAGTCGACGAGATCGGTTTGGCGAAGGCTTGCCAATTGCCGTTCGAGCTCGGGACTACAGGCGAAACCCGGCAACCGGTCGACCGCAATATAGAGCGGGTTGAGATGCTGGCGGCTCGAGGGCTCGTAGGGACTGCAACGGTCTGGATCGGCGAGAAACGGCGCGTGAAGCGGGGTGAGGCCGATGAAATCGGCGCCCAGCGATCCCGCGAGATCCGCCATATCAGACAGATCCTCGAAGTCTCCTATGCCCCAGTTGCGTGCGGAACGGAGTTCGTAAAGCTGCAGGCTTATGCCCCAGACGCGCGTGCCGGGGAGGAAATCCGGCAGAAATGACCTGGCGATCTTCTTGGCCGCCGGCTTAGGCTCCCGCCGTAGCGCGCCGGTCTCGTGATCGGCCGCTCCTGGCAGTTCGATCTTCAGTGCCTGGAGGATCTTGCGTTTGGTCTCGCCTGATATCGCCACCTCCCGATTGTCGGGACTGGGCCTGGTCAGGCTGATGCCGTGCCGGCGGGCGAGCTTGTCGAGCTCAGCAGATTTCATCGTTCGATCGCCTTCCTGTCAGCGCGCCCTCAAGCCTCGCCGATGCTCCAGATCACCGTCCACGGCGCGAGATTGCCGCCATCGCTACCGCCGAGACGGAAGATCGTCTCGCCGTCGTCCTGCTGCGAGACGGGCGGCGCCGCTTCCGCGCCGAGGTTGGCGTGCAGATGAAGATGCCGGTTTTGCGCCAGGGTCCAATCCACCGCGAGCGCGCTTCCCGCCGAACGATAGATCGCGTTTCCGGCGCCAGCGCCTTTCAGCAAAGGCACGATCCTGCGGTGCCGGAGGCCGAGAAGCGTCCTGTAAAAAACAAGGACCTTGGAAGAGGCGAGTTTCGACCAGTCCAGCTTGGCGGCGGCGAAGGTCGATGGCGCCGTCGGGTCGAGAAGGTCGTCGGCGTCGAAGCCCGGCAGACGGGAAAGCTCCTCGCGACGGCCTTTCCTGACCTTCTCGTTCAGATCCTCGTCGAAATCGCAGAAGAAGGGGAAAGGCTCTTTGGCACCCCATTCCTCGCCCATGAACAGCATCGGAATCTCAGGCGCCAGCAGGTAGATGGCGGCGACGGCCTTGCCGACATCAGCTGGGCTCGAAGCCAGAACCCGGTCCCCCAGTGCCCTGTTGCCGATCTGGTCGTGGTTCTGGATGAAGGAGATGAAAGCGGTGGGCGGGAGATGGCTGCTCGGCGTGCCGCGGCTTGCGCCGCGAAACGGCATGTGTTCCCCCTGAAAGACGAAGCCTTCCGCCAGCGCTCGGCCGAGCTTGCCGGCATCACCGGCGTAATCGGCATAATAGCCGAAGGTTTCGCCGGTGGCGGTGATATGCAGCACATGGTGCACGTCGTCGTTCCACTGGGCGGTGAACAGCTTCACTTCCCCGTTTTCGTCACGCTGCAACAGGTCGCTGTCGTTCTCCTCGTTTTCGACGATCAGATGAACATGCCGGTCGCCGGCCGCGTCCCTGACGCGGCGGGCAAGCGCGTGAAGCAGATGCTCGGCACTGTCGTCCTTGATGGCGTGGACGGCATCGAAGCGGAAACCGTCGAGCCTGAACTCGGTGATCCAGTAGATGGCGTTCTCGATGATGAATTCGCGGATCATCTCCGATCCGTCGCCGTCGTAGTTGATGCCGTTGCCCCAAGGCGTCTTGTGATGATCGGTAAAGAGTGGCGCATAGGCCGGGATGTAATTGCCGTCCGGTCCGAAGTGATTGTAGACCACGTCCAGGAAAACTGAGATGCCGCGTTCATGTGCTGCATCCACCAGCGCCATGAAATCTTCCGGCCGGCCGTAGCTGCTGTCGGGAGCATAGGGAAGCACGCCGTCATAACCCCAGCTGTAACGGCCGGGAAATTCACTAAGCGGCATGACCTGCAGTGCCGTAACGCCCAGCGCTTGCAGATGGTCGAGCCGCTCGATCGCCGCCTTGAAAGTACCCTCCGGCGTGAAGCAGCCGATATGCATCTCGTAGATGACCATCTCTTCCCATGGTCGCCCCCTCCAGTCGCTCGTCTTCCAGCGATAGAAGGAAAGGTCGGCCACTTCGCTCGGCCCGTGCACATCCTGCGGCTGGAACCGCGAGGCGGGATCGGGAATTGCGAGACCGTCCGGTAGGACAAACCGGTAGCGCGCACCGACACCGGCATCCGCGACAGTGCAGTGGTGCCAACCGTCCCCGACCGCCTGCATCGGCCGCGGATCAGCCCCTTCGAGTTTCAGCGACACGCTTTCATGCAAGGGAGCCCAGAGGCGGAATAGAATGCCCTTGTCGCCGAATGCGGGGCCGAACGTCATTTGGGTCAAGGGAAAGCCTTCGATGAAGTGAGATTGGATTTAGGTAACTTTTGTCAGGGCAAAAAGTTTCGCAGGCACGGAGAGCAGCCACCGCCGCGAGATGCCTCTCAGATACCAGGTGAGTATGATTCCATCCTATCGGGAGTAGGATTTTATCCTGTCGCGTGGTATAAGCCTGCAAAAGCAGGAGTGTAATCGATGCGTTCGACCCAACAGATGAGCATCACGTTGCCCGTGGAAATGGCGAAACGCGTTAAACAGCGGGTGTCTAACGGTGATTACGCCTCGGAGAGCGAAGTCATACGCGAGGGACTGCGGGCTTTGCAGGAACGCGAGAATGCCGTCGAGCATTGGCTGCGAACAGAAGTTGCGGCCACCTATGATGCCTACAAGGCCGATCCCACCAAGGCCAAGCCCCTCGATGAGGTCTGGAAGCGCCTCGAAGCGCGCATGGACGAAATCGATCGGGAAGGAGATTGATGAAGCGCTATAGTATCCGCCTCACCGATGAGGCGGAATTGGATTTGGCGAGTATCTATAGTTTCGTCCGCAAGACATCCGCATCTTCTACCGTCGCCCGCGATTACGTGGCCCGCATCAAGACCTTTGTGAGCCGGTTCGAAACGTACCCCGAGCGCGGCAGCATCCGCGATCATGTCCGACCCGGGTTACGCATTGTCGGTTTCGAGCGCCGGGTAAGCGTGGCGTTCATGGTTGAGCCCACCGAGGTTGTTATCCTCCGCATCCTCTTTGCCGGGCAGCGGTTTGAAAGCGACGAGAGTTAGAGCCGGCCCAGAACGCAATAAACCCCAGCACATCCCCACTTCGATCGTCAGGCCGCCGCGACGTTGCCCGAGAGCGCCTGATCCATCGCTGCCTGAAGCTGTTCTTGCGTGAATGGCTTCTTCATCCGCAGCATCCGGCCGAGGCCATAGTCTTCGGAAAACTCGGCATAACCCGAGGCAAGGATGATGGGCAGGCCTGGAAAGGAGGAGCGAAGGTGACGCGCAAGCTCGGCGCCCGTCATGCCCGGCATGGCATGATCGGTGATGACGAGATCGCAACCCTGTCCGTCGGCAAAGAATTCCAAAGCCTGGGAAGCGGAGGATGCCTCTTGCGGCAGGTGCCCGAGATCCTCCAGCATCGCCACGGTTCCCGTCCTGACGAGTGCGTCGTCGTCGACGACCAGAATGGCAAGCGACCGCGACGCCGGTTTCAAAGGCTCCGTCGCCGGAGGCTCGACGGCCGGCTGCACCTTGACGAAGGTTTCGGCGACGGGCAGCCACAGGGACACGGTCGTGCCCTTGCCCCTGGCGCTCGATATCTGGATAGAGCCGCCGGATTGCGCCGCCAGGCCATGCACCATCGACAGGCCGAGACCGGTGCCCTTGCCGACCCCTTTGGTGGTGAAGAACGGTTCGGCGGCACGCGAGACCGTTGCCTCGTCCATTCCCTCGCCATCGTCCGACACCGAAATCCTGATGTAGTTTCCGCCCGCGAGCCCGGCCGGCCGGGCATCTTCGGCTGCCGCCGCGGCAACCGTCACGGCTCCGCCGCTTTCGAGCGCATCCCGCGCATTGACGAAGAGGTTGAGCAGCGCCAGTTCCAGCTGGTTGCTGTCGACCAGGAGGGGCGCCAGATCCGCCGGGATGCTTTTGCGGATTTCGATGCGCGGCCCCACCGCCTTGGCGAGAAGATCCTCGACGTTTTCGAACAGCCTGAAGAAGTCGACCGCCTGCGGCTTGAGCTCCTGGCGGCGTGCGAAGGCAAGCAGACGCTGGGTCAGCGCGGTGCCGCGTTCGGCCGCCTGGATCGCGTTCGTCACCAGGCGTTCACTGCGTTCATCGGCCGGAAGCCGCTTCTTCAGAAGGTTGAGGCTGCCGAGAACTGCCATCAAGAGGTTATTGAAGTCGTGGGCGACGCCACCCGTCAGATGGCCGATCGTGTCGAGCTTCTGCGCCTCGAACAGCTGTGCAAGCGCCTCTTCGCGCTCCCGCGTCCTTTGGTCGATCCGGTGCTCGAGTTCCTCATTGAGCTCACGCAACTGCGCTGCAGAGGCCTCGAGCTCAGCGGTGCGCTGGTGAACGCGGGCCTCCAGCTCGGCGTTCAGGCGTTCGAGTTCCCTCGTCTTCCTGTAGAGATCGGCAAAGACCCGCACCTTGGCTCTCAGCACCTCGGGGACGATCGGGACGGAAACGTAGTCCACCGCGCCCACCGCATAGCCGCGCAGCCGGTCGGGTTCCGCCAGCATGACGGCGGAGACAAAGATGATCGGCGTGTTCTGATAGCGCGGATGCTGCCGGATCATGCTGACGAGTTCGAACCCGTCCTGTTCGGGCATGCAGACATCGACGAGGATCACCGCGATTTCGGTGCGCAACAGATGTTCGAAAGCTTCGCGAGCGGATTGCGCCTTGATGAGGTTTTCCTCGAGCTCTTCGAGAATGACCTCGTAGCTCAGGAGCTTTGCCGGCTGGTCGTCGACGAGGAGGATGTTGACGGGGTTCATGGCCAGATCCTCAGCGATGCAGCCACATGCGAAGAGCCGACAGAAGCTGCTCGGTATTGACCGGCTTCGCCAGATAGTCGGATGCGCCCGCTTCCAGGCATTTCTCGCGGTCGCCCTTCATTGCCTTGGCCGTCAGCGCCACGATCGGCAACCGCCGGAACCGGGGCTCCGAACGGATGACCTGCATCGTCTCGTAGCCGTCCATTCCAGGCATCATGATGTCCATAAGCACGATCGCCACAGAGGGTTCGTTGTTGATGACGTCGATGGCTTCGCTACCGGTCGTCGCGGTCAGGACCTTCATTCCCCGGCGTTCGAGAACGCTGCTCAGCGCGAAAATGTTGCGGGCATCGTCGTCGACGAGCAGCACGGTCTCGCCGACCAGATCCTCGTCCGAGCTGTGCAGTTCCTGTAGAGTCGCCTGCTTTGCAGCCGGCAGGTCGGCGACCACCCGGTGCAGGAACAGGGCCGTCTCATCCAGGAGACGTTCGGGCGACTCCACCCCCTTCACCACGACGCTGCGCGCCATGCTGTGCAGCGCCGCGTCTTCCTCGGCGGAAAGCTCCCGGCCGGTGAACACGACCACCGGCACCTCGCCGATCTCGGCATCGTCGCGTATCTGCTCCAGCACTTCGAAGCCGGACATGTCGGGAAGGGAAAGGTCGAGCACCACGCAGTCGGCGGCATTCTGCCGAAGAGCGGCAAGAGCCTCCGATCCGGAGCCGACGCTGGTGATATCGATGTCGTCATGTCCGAGGAGGGCGGTGACGCTCAGGCGTTCGGCTTCGTTGTCTTCGACGAGCAGCAGATGCTTGCGACGCGGCTCAGCATAGGCCTTCAACCGCGACAGTGCCTTACCGAGGCCTTCCGGCGTCGTCGGCTTGCTCATGAAAGCAAAGGCGCCGCGGGTCAGCCCATGCTGGCGATCCTCGTCGAGGCTGATGATCTGGACCGGAATATGCCGCGTCTGCGCATTCTGCTTGAGCTGGCTCAGCACCGTCCAGCCGAGCATGTCGGGCAGGAAGATGTCGAGCGAGATCGCCGCCGGCCTGTAGTCCTGCGCGAGTGCGAGCGCATCGCTGCCGCGCATCGCCACCAGAACCTTGAATCCATTGTCGCGGGCAAGATCCACCAGGACGCGGGCGTAATGCGCATCGTCCTCAACGACGAGCAGCACCGAGTCGCCGGCCGCTATCTGATGGCGATCGTCTTCGACATGTTCGGCAGGCTTTTCGGCGCGGCGGCTTGCTGCCGCCTCGGCGAATTCCACGACATTTGCCGACGGAACGGCCTTCGGCGCAACCGCGCCGGCGCCGACATAGGTGAGCGGCAGGTAGAGAACGAAGGTGCTGCCGACACCGGGAGTGCTGCGCAGCTGGATCTCGCCGCCGAGCAGGTTTGCCAGTTCGCGGCTGATCGCCAGGCCGAGGCCGGTGCCACCGTATTTGCGGCTTGTCGAGGCATCCGCCTGCTGGAACGCCTCGTGCGCGTGACGGCGGTCGTCGGCCATAGGAGATCGTCGATCAGACCGTTGATAGATCCTTCCATTTCGGACCAGGAGCCGTCCGACAGGCCGAAGCGTACGCGCGTGCTCGTTCGCCCGTCCCGGCCGACCACCTGCCCGACATGCTCGAGCTGCTGGGCCATGCGCTGATTGGCGGCGATGATGTCGTTGAGGGCATCGGCGACCTTGCCGGTGAGACCGGTCAGGTCGGACCGCATCCGTACGGAAAAGTCGCCGCGCCTGACCGCGACAAGGACTTCCAGAAGCGCGCTGGCATCGTCGAACGCCATCGTTTTTGGGTCGTGCCCATTGAGGCTGTCTACCGCTACGCTTTCGCGCGCGAATTCGCTGGTTTGGTTGCTCACGAAAATCCCCCTCTTCGGCGATCGGTAATTTAGCGCTCAACTCAGAAAATGGTATGGGCCGTCCCGCGTCCATCCTAACATGATTCACCGCTCAAAATGAGCCTGATAGTTGCAGACATCGGAAATGCTCGCCGGAAACCGTTTCGGCGGAATTTGCGGTTTTTCTTGCGCGGGAACACTTTGCTGCCGGCTGTCGTTTCCGTCCTGACAATGGAGAGCGACATGTCGAACGTCTCGAGGACAGGCAAGGAAGAGATCAACAACGCGACCAGCCCGACCACTTTCGGAAAGTCGGTCGAGAGCCAGGCGCAAATTAAGGACGCGGCTGCGCAAGCTTCGCCCGACGCCGGCGGCGAGAGGCTCAACATCTATCGGCTGGAAC
The DNA here is from genome assembly GCF_037002925.1 of Rhizobium aouanii. Lineage (NCBI taxonomy): Bacteria > Pseudomonadati > Pseudomonadota > Alphaproteobacteria > Hyphomicrobiales > Rhizobiaceae > Rhizobium > Rhizobium aouanii. The sequence continues at coordinate 60,210 of NZ_JBAMYD010000005.1, read as the reverse complement.
CCCTCGCCGAACCCGACGATCCGAGATGGGACAATGCTCCCAACCACGGCGTCATCGTCGTCGCCGCCAGAACGCCAGGCGATGCCAGGATCGTCGCCGCGGCGCGCGAACTCGACTTCATGGAAGTCGACGCAGCGCCCGCCGAAGACGTGACGACAGTCAATGCCAGCGCCTTCCGCGACGACAAGCTTTACACCGTGATCGAAATCGATCGGAACAGACGTGATATAAAGCGCGGCATCCTCGACGGTACGGTCTCCGTCGACACGATCCGGCCGGTCGAACCGGACTAAACATCCTTTCTTCACCTGGGGAGTTCTCATGAATACCGCCAATCTGCAGCTCAAGGGCCTGATCATGGCGATGGCCTCGATATGTGATGCGATCGTCGATAAGCAACTGCTCACGCGCGGGGAGATCGATGCTGCGCTCTCGAAGGCTCAAAAGGCGATCGAGGAGGATGACGACCACGAGCTGTCAGGCGCCAACCGGGCGGCGATCCTGTTTCCGATCCGCGTGCTGCAGCTTGCCGGCGAAGCCGGTCGGAAGGGTGAAGGGGCCACGTTTTCAGACTATGCCAAACGTGTGGGGAAGCTCAGCTGAGCATGTTCGAAGGCTTTTCTCTCGATACCGTCGACGCCGGGCCGGGGTCGCTTCGCGTCCGTCACGGCGGAACCGGACCGGCCGTTCTGCTTCTCCACGGCCATCCCAGGACACATATGACCTGGGGCAAGGTGGCCGATCTGCTGTCGCCCCATTTCACGATCGTCTGCCCCGACCTTCCCGGTTTCGGCCGCTCCTACCAGCCGCTCGATGCTCCCGACAGCCGCAACTCTTCGAAGCGCGCAAAGGCGGAAGCCCTGGTTGAACTGATGCTGAGGCTGGGGCACAAGAACTTCGCGGTGGCCGGCCACGACCGCGGAAGCTTGACTGCTTTCCGCATGGCGATGGATCATCCCGACCGCGTGCAGAGACTCATCATCGCCGACGGCATTCCCGTAATCGAGCATCTCGAACGCGCCGACTGGAAATTTGCGAGAGACTGGTACCACTGGTTCTTCTTCGCTCAACCGGAAAAGCCGGAACGGGCGATCTTGGCCGATCCCCTCGCGTGGCATGACAAACTCTCGCCAGCGCTGATGGGAAGGCAAGCCTATGACGACCTCGTCGACGTCGTCCGCGATCCAGCCGCGATCCACGGGATGATCGAGGACTACCGCGCCGGCCTCCGCATCGACCATCTCCACGACCGCGAGGATCGCGACGCCGGCCGGAAAGTGACCTGTCCCATGCTCTGCCTCTGGTCGCTACGCGACGACATGGAGCAGATCTATGGCGATCCCGTCGCCATCTGGCGGAACTGGGCGGATCACGTGCACGGCTTCGGCATAGATAGCGGCCATCACGTGGCCGAGGAGAATCCTGAAGCGCTCTCGCAGGCAATCCGGGAGTTTCTCGAACGCCGATAGAACTTGAAATCGAGACACGCTTCGGTAGTGCGCCATCAGGGGAGAATGTTCGGCGCTGCCGGTTTTTGCTATAAGTTGATCCATTCGGTCTTGTTTCTCGGCGGCTCCTGTGGCTATACCCCGGCCGTACACACTCACGCACCGGGATCTCTACGTGACCAGCCTCAAATCGCTTCTGGCCGCCTGCGGCCTCTCCGCCATGATCGGCCTTGCCGCAAATCCGTCTCTGGCCGGTTCGACGACCTACCCGCTGACTCTGGAAAACTGCGGCGCGCAGGTGACTTTCCAGAAGGCGCCCGAACGGGCGATCGGCCTCGGCCAGAACAGCGCTGAAATCCTGCTGCTGCTTGGCCTTCAGGACAAGATGGCCGGCACAGCGTTCTGGCCGAGCAAGGTCCTGCCGCAGCTCGCAGAAGCCAATGCCAAAGTCAAGCTCCTGACCGTCGAGATGCCGACCTTCGAATCGATGCTCGCCGAAAATCCCGACTTCGTCGCAGTGGCCCTGCCGAGCCTGGTCGGGCCGAACAGCAAGATCGCCAAGCGCGAAGATTTCGATAAGGTCGGCGTCGCCACCTATCTCTCGCCCAGCACCTGCCTCAGCACCAAGGATGTCAAGGACCAGTACGGCAGCCGCGCCGAGCTGTGGAACATGGATCTTCTCTACAGGGAGATCGATGAACTCTCGCAGATCTTCGACGTCGCCGACCGCGGCCAGGCGCTGATCGCCGACTTCAAGGCGCGCGAAGCCAAGCTCCGCGGGAGCGTTGCCAAGGACGGCAAGAACCTTTCCTACGTCTTCTGGTTCTCCAGCCCCAGCCCGTCGGCCGACGCCTATCTCGGCGGCAAGAATAGCGCGTCCGGCTTCATCGCCGACCTGCTCGGCGGGCATAATGCGATATCAGCGGAAGCGGAATGGCCGACGCTCGGCTGGGAAGGCATCATAGCCTCCAATCCCGACGTCATCGTCGTCGCCAGTCTCGACCGCAATCGCTGGGAGCTCGACAAGCCGGAGGCCAAAATCAATTTCCTGAACACCGATCCGGCCGTCAGTCAGATCCCTGCCGTCAAGAACAAGGCGATCGTGATCATGGACGGCCAGGCCATGAACCCGACCGTCCGCACGGTCTACGGCGCCGAGCAGGTGGCCGGCCAGTTGAAGGCTCTCGGTCTGTTGAAGTGACGGAAGCGGGCTGTCTCTTCCGGCAGCTGGGAGGGGTCCTCGCGCTGCTCCTCGCCTCTTTCTGCCTTATCGCTGTCGCCATTGGCGTCAGCGTCGGGATCGGCGACCTGCCTATCCCGCTTGCAACCACGTTTTCGGCCGTTACCAACCGGCTCGGATGGACCGCGGTCGAGCTGAACCGCATCCACGAGACGGTGATCTGGGATTATCGTCTCAGCCGGGCGCTCGTTGCCGCCTTCTGCGGTGCGGGCCTTGCGCTATCGGGCGCGATCATGCAGTCGCTGCTGCGTAACCCGCTTGCCGAACCCTATGTACTCGGCATCTCGGCCGGCGCCTCTTCCGGCGCCGTCGCCATCGTGATCCTGGGGATCGGCTCGGGCGCCGTATCGCTCTCGGCCGGCGCCTTTGCCGGCGCCTTCGCAGCCTTCTTTTTCGTCGCCCTCCTGTCGAACGGCACGCGCGGCGGAGCGGATCGCACCATCCTTGCCGGTGTCGCCGCTTCACAGCTTTTCAACGCCACGACCTCCTATATCGTCACCACCTCGGCCAATGCGCAGCAGGCCCGCGACGTCATGTTCTGGCTGCTCGGCAGCTTCGGCGGCGTGCGCTGGCCGGAATTCGCACTGGTCTCGATCATCGTCGGCATCGGCCTCATCGGCTGCCTGTTTTACGCCCGCGTGCTCGACGCCTTCGCCTTCGGCGACGAGGCGGCATCCTCGCTCGGCGTCAATGTCGGCCGTGCGCGGATGGTGCTCTTCGCGCTGACGGCAATGATGACGGCAACGATCGTCAGCATGGTCGGGTCGATCGGCTTCGTCGGCCTCGTCGTGCCGCATGTCGCCCGCTTTGTCGTCGGGTCGCTGCATGTCCGCCTGCTGCCGGCCTGCGCCATTGCGGGGGCGATCTTCATGGTGCTCGCCGACATCACCGCGCGCGCCCTCATTCCGAACCAGATCCTGCCGATCGGCGTCGTCACGGCCCTGGTGGGCGTCCCCTTTTTCTCGATCATCCTCTACCGGTTCCAGCGCGCATCATGAGCATCAAGGCCGACAACCTCATCTGGAAAATTGGCAGGAAGACCATTCTCGATGACGTTTCCATGGAGGCGCAGCCCGGCCGGATGCTTGGCCTGCTCGGGCCGAACGGCTCGGGCAAGACCTCGTTGCTGCGGCTTCTGGCCGGCCTGAAGCGGCCGCATTCCGGCCGCGTCACGCTCGACCGGAGCGACATCGGCACGATCAGCCGCCGCTCGATCGCCCGGCGGATCGCCTTCGTCGAGCAGCACGCCACGACAAATGCCAATCTTAGGGTCGTCGACGTCGTCAAGCTCGGCCGTTTCCCGCACCGGTCGATGTTTTCAGGCTGGACGAGGGCCGACGAAGAGGCGGTCGAAGAGGCGCTGACGCGCGCCGGCATGGCGGAGAAGCGCGACGATCGCTGGCAGAACCTGTCGGGCGGCGAAAAGCAGCGGACCCATATCGCAAGGGCGCTTGCCCAGTCGCCACAGGAGCTGATCCTCGACGAGCCTACAAACCATCTCGATATCCAGCACCAGATCGGGCTGATGCGGCTCGTCTCCGGCCTGCCGATCACCAGCATCGTCGCCCTGCACGATCTCAACCATGCCGCCATGTTCTGCGACCAGCTGATCATCCTGCAGCATGGCAGGATCGTCGCCTCCGGCGCGCCGCAGGACGTCTTGAGCGAGGATCTTCTAAGGAATGTCTTCTCCATAGAGGCCCGTATCGAAACGTCGCCCTATCATTCGCGCCCGCATATCCACTATCTCAGGTGACGGAACCGTCACCTAGATGACCGCCGTCAGGGCGACGGCCCCTGCAGAAAAATCGTCGATAGCGGCGGCAGCGTCAGGGACAGGGAGACGGGCCGGCCGCGGGCGGGCACAGGTTCAGTCGATACCGCGCCGTTGACCAGGCCCGAGCCGCCATATTCCCGGGCATCCGTCGTCATCCGCTCGATCCACACGCCGTCTCTCGGCACACCGATCCTGTAGCCGTAACGCGGCACCGGCGTAAAATTCGACATGACCAGCACCGACGAAGCGCGATCGGGCGCATAACGGAGCATTCCGAGGACGGAATTGGCGGCGTCATCGGCGGTCGCCCATTCGAAGCCCTCGGGATGAAAGTCGCCGAACTGCAATGCCGGCTCGTCCCCGTAAAGGCCGTTCAGATCCTTCACCAGCCGCTGGATCCCCACATGCTGAGGTTGGTCCAGCACATCCCAGGTCACCGACCCGTCATGGTTCCACTCGCCAGGCTGAGCGACTTCGCTTCCCATGAACAAGAGCTTCTTGCCGGGATGGCCCCACATGAAGGCGAGATAGCTGCGCAGATTGGCGAATTTCTGCCATTCGTCGCCCGGCATCTTCGTCAGCAGCGAGCCCTTTCCGTAGACGACCTCGTCATGTGAAATCGGCAGAATGAAGCGTTCGGAATAGGCATAGATCATGCCGAAGGTCATCGTGCCATGGGCGTAACTCCGGTAAATCGGATCCTTCTCGATGTAACTCAGGCTGTCATGCATCCAGCCCATGTTCCATTTGATGTCGAAGCCCAGCCCCCCTTGCTCCGGCGGCTTCGTCACCCCCGGCCAGGCCGTCGATTCCTCGGCGATCGTCACCGCGTGCGGGCAGCGCTCGTGAATGATGCTGTTCAGGTGCTTGAAGAATTCGACAGCTTCCAGATTCTCCCGGCCGCCATACTGGTTGGGAATCCATTCGCCCTCGTTGCGGCTGTAGTCGCGGTAGAGCATCGAGGCAACGGCATCGACCCGCAAGCCGTCGATATGGTAGCGCTCCAGCCACTCCAGCGCACTCGCGATCAGAAACCCTTTCACCTCGTTGCGGCCGAGATTGTAGATCAGCGTGTTCCAGTCGCGGTGAAAGCCTTCACGCGGATCTTCGTGCTCGTAGAGCGCGCTGCCGTCGAAGCGGGCAAGTCCCCAGACGTCAGTGGGAAAATGGGCCGGCACCCAATCGAGGATGACGCCTAGCCCGGCCCCATGGCAGCGGTCGATAAAATAGGCGAAGTCCTCAGGCGTCCCATATCGGCCAGTGGGAGCGAACAGACCGAGCGGCTGATAGCCCCAGGACCCGCCGAACGGATGCTCCATGATCGGAAGCAACTCGATATGGGTAAAGCCCATGTCGCTGACATAGGGAACCAGCCGCTGGCTGAGTTCGACCCAGTCGAGCGACCTGTTGCCATCCTTTTGATCGCGAAGCCAGGAGCCGGCGTGCACCTCATAGACGGAGAACGCACCCTCCAGCCTGTCTTGTCGGGACCGGCCCTTCATCCAGCGGTCATCGGTCCATCGAAACGGCGTCGACGATGCGACGATGGAGGCGGTGGACGGAGCGGCCTCACTCGCCCTTGCCACCGGATCGGCCTTCTGCGGCAGGCAGGTCCCCTCAGCATCGACGATCTCAAACTTGTATCTTTCTCCGGGTGCCAGCCGGGGGATAAACAGCTCCCAGACGCCCGCCGACTGTCTCAGCCGCATCGGGTTTCGTCGCCCATCCCAGGCGTTGAAGTCGCCGACGACCGAGACGCGGCGCGCATTCGGAGCCCACACGGCGAAACGAACGCCCGATACACCCTCGATCGACATCGCCACCGCGCCGAGCGTCCGGCTCAGACTATAGTGAGTGCCCTCCGATATCAGATGGAGGTCGAGCTCTCCGAGCAGCAGACCGAAACTGTAGGGGTCCTCGGTGATCTGGACTGCATCCGGCCACGTGATCCGCAGCCGGTATCCCGTCCTCGAGGCGGCGGTCGCGGCAAACAGGCCTGACGGGTGGGCGATGCTGAACGGCGTCACCACCCGGCCGCTCGTCGCATCGATGAGATCAACCGCTTCGGCGCCAGGCAGGTATACCCGCACGATCGTCATGCCGCCGCTTTGGTGGGGACCGAGGATCGAAAAGGGATCGCCATGGCGCCCTTCGATCAAGGCCCATATCGGATCCTGTCCGATGCCCGCCAGTAGTTCCGAGCGCTCAACATTCATGCCTTGACCCCCGCCAGACGCGATACGATTTCGGCAAAGCCGGATAGGGGGATCGGAAGCCATTTCGGCCTGTTGCGGGCCTCATAAGCGATCTCATAGGCGGCCTTTTCGAGAAGAAAGGCATCGAGAACCCTCCGTCTTTGATTGGGTGGCATGTCAAGCTCCTTCGATACGGAGACCGCCTGCGAATAGGCATCGAGAAAGGCCTCCTCGGCATGGCGCCCAAAGCGGGCGATCGCCTCGCGCCGGACTTCGTTCTCGTGCTCGATGACCGCGTCGTTATCGAGCTGGGCGGTGGCCACGAGATAGTTCAGCGATCTCAAAAGGCCGGCGACATCACGCAGCGGGTTTGTCTTGGCGCGGCGCTCGGTCAAGTTTTTCGCGGGCTCGCCCTCGAAGTCGATGATGACGGCATCGCCTTCGCTGACGAGGATCTGGCCAAGATGAAAATCGCCATGCGTGCGCGTCATCAGCATATTACGGGCGCTTTCCGCCAGCGTCGCGGCGAGTTCGACGAGTTCGGAGCGGCGCTCGAGAAGCGGTGCCGCAAGCAGGTCGATGGCGGGATCGGCATTCTCCGCGCGTTCGTCGAGCTTCGATAGGGCATAGGCGACCTCGCCGGCAACGGCCTTCTTTATCGCTTCGACCTCACTGTCGCCAGCGACCACCGGGCTGAAGGCCTCGTCCCCGGTATCCCCGGCGAGCACGACATGCAGCTCGCCGAGCCTGAGGCCGACCATCGCGACGAAGCTGATCAACGGCCGAAAGACGTCATCGCCCGGTTGGACGGCCGGGTCGTTCAGCACGAGTTCGTCTGCCCCACGGCGCAGATTGTTCAACATCCAGTTCCAGGCGTCGCCCTGATTGCGGATCGCGCCCTGGACGATGATCAAGGTCGAACGTCGTCCGCTGGAATCGGTGTGCGCGACCTCGCCGAGCAGGGGTGCCGTGTGGTCATAGCCGGCGCGGGTGAGATAGCGCGTCATCTCGACCTCCGGATGAATGCCGGGAAAGATGTGCCTGATCAGCTTGATCATCGCTAGGTCGCCGACGATCAACGAGCTGTTGGACTGCTCGGCCGAGAGCCAATGGACCGGAAGGTCGTCGGTGACTTCGAGGCGGTCGAGCCGCTCTGTGCCGAGAAATTCGAGGGTGCCGGTGCGGCCGGTGATGCGCGAGCGGTCTCCAAGCCCGCGCAGGATGCCACGCGCCATCGCCTCCACGGCAAATCCGTCCGTGAGGAAACCGACGCGCCTGCCCTGGCGAATCCGTCCGAGTGCCAGCTGCTGGGTCAGCGCGGACGGTTGCGCATCGTCCCAGGCAACCGCCAGCGGCAGCTGGTAGGATTCGCTGTGGTTCGGCAGCACGGCTTCCAATTCGCCGAGAACGATGCCGTCGGCAAACGGGATCGGCGTTGCGGAGATTAGACGGGCCGCCTGAAGCGCCTGGTCCTTCGCCCCGAACCACCGCCGCTTCGCGAGATAGGCCGGCAGGATTTCTGTGCTGAGGACGCGCGCAAGCTTGGGTTCATCGACAAGATCGAGCAGGCCGCGGCGGATGACCATCGTCACCAGATCGGGAAGCTGCTCCGGCGGCGCGGTGCGCCATGCCGGCGGGTCGGCATCGGCCTCCAGCTGGAACCAGAAGAAACCGTAGGGCGGCAATGTCAGCAGATAGGTCAGCTGGCCGATCGGCGGAAAGGGCGACATGCCGGTCAATTCGATCGGTACGCGGCCCTCGAAAGCCGAGAGGTCGAGCTCGACCGCCTGGGGCAGCCGGGAAAGGTTTGCGACGCACATCAGCGTCTCGCCGTCATATTCTCTGAGATAGGCAAGGATCTTGCGATTCTCGGGCGAGAGAAACCGCAGCGAACCTCGCCCGAAGGCCGGATGCCTGCCGCGCAGCGCCAGCATCTTTCGCGTCCAGTTGAGCAGCGAATGCGCATCCGTGCTCTGCGCCTCGACGTTGACCGCCTCGAAACCGTAAAGGGGATCTGCGACCGGCGGCAGTACGAGACGCGCCGGGTCTACCCTGGAGAATCCGCCATTGCGGTCCGGAGACCATTGCATCGGCGTCCTCACCCCGTCCCGGTCGCCGAGATAGATATTGTCGCCCATGCCGATCTCGTCGCCGTAATAGATGACAGGCGTTCCCGGCATCGACAGAAGAAGCGCGTTCATCAGCTCGATCCGCCGGCGGTCGCGCTCCATCAACGGCGCCAGGCGCCGCCTTATGCCGAGATTGATGCGGGCACGTTTGTCGGATGCATAGGTCTCCCAGAGATAATCCCGCTCGGCGTCGGTCACCATTTCGAGCGTCAGCTCGTCGTGGTTGCGAAGGAAGATCGCCCATTGGCAATTCTCCGGGATTTCGGGCGTCTGGCGCAGGATGTCGGTGATCGGAAACCGGTCCTCCTTGGCGATCGCCATATACATGCGCGGCATCAGCGGGAAGTGGAAGGCCATGTGGCATTCGTCACCCTCTCCGAAATATTCGCGCGTGTCCTCCGGCCATTGATTGGCCTCGGCAAGCAGCATCACGCCGGGGTGGGTGGCATCGAGCGCGGCGCGTATGCGTTTGAGGATCGCATGGGTTTCCGGCAGGTTTTCGTTGATCGTCCCCTCGCGCTCGACGAGGTAGGGGATCGCGTCGAGACGAAAACCGTCGATGCCGGTTTCCAGCCAGAAGCGCATCACCCTCAGCAATTCCTCCATGACAAGGGGGCTATCGAAATTGAGGTCGGGCTGATGGGAATAGAAGCGGTGCCAGTAATAGGCGCCGGCGATCGCGTCCCATGTCCAGTTGGATTTTTCCGTATCGATGAAAATGATCCGCGTTTCCGGAAATTTCTGATCGGTATCGGACCAAACGTAGAAGTCGCGCTCTGGCGATCCCGCCGGCGCCTGGCGCGCACGCTGGAACCAGGGATGCTGATCGGAGGTGTGATTGATGACAAGTTCGATGATGACGCGGATATTGCGCTGGTGGGCGGCGTCGACGAAAGCGCGGAAGTCCTCTACCGTTCCGTAATCGGAGCTGACACTGCCGTAGTCGGCAATGTCGTAGCCGTCGTCTCGGCGCGGCGAGGGAAAGAACGGCAGCAGCCAGATGGCGTTGACGCCAAGGGCTGCGATATGATCGAGCTTCTGGTGCAGGCCTGCGAAATCGCCGACGCCGTCGCCATTGGCGTCGTAGAACGACTTGATGTGCAGCTGGTAAATGATCGCATCCTTGTACCAGAGCGGCTGGTTCATACCATCAGGATTCAACGTGTCCATTCATGCCTCCGCTGCGCGAACGCGCCAGATCGCAAAGGGCAGGATCTGAGGGTTGAAGCTCACTCTTTGCCACTTGCCATTCCATCTGAACCGATGCCCAGCGACCAGATCGTCGGCGTCGAGCGCTCCACCGTCTCCGAGCGACCACTTCCAGAGGGGCAGCTCGACCTCGCTTTCCTGAAAGTTGTGTGGATCGAGACTGATGGCGATCAACAATACATTGTCGCGGGCGCGGCTCGCCTTTTCGAAGAACAGGATGTTGTCGTTCCAGGCGTTCAGCAGCGTCAGACCGAGATGGGAATGCAGGGCAAGATTTTCGTTCCGGATGCGGTTGAGCATCCTGATCTCGGCGATGATATTGCCCGGGCGGTCGTAGTCCCAGGCGCGGATCTCATACTTCTCGCTGTCGGCATATTCCTTGCGCTTGGCATCAGGACGCCCCTCGCATAGTTCGAAACCGTTGTAGACGCCCCAAAGCCCCGACAGCGTGGCGGCCAACGCCGCCCGAATTAGGAAGGCGGAACGCGGCGCGTTCTGAAGGAAATCCGGATTGATATCGTGGGTGTTGACGAAGAAATGCGGGCGGAAGAATTCCTTCGGCGCCGTCTCCGTCAGCTCCCGCATATATTGCTCGAGCTCCCACTTGGCATTGCGCCAGGTGAAGTAGGTATAGGACTGGGAGAAGCCGATCTTTGCCAGCCGGTACATGACCTTCGGCTTGGTGAAGGCTTCCGAGAGGAAGACGACATCGGGGTGGCGGGCCCTGATATCGCCGATCAGCCATTCCCAGAACGGAAAGGGCTTGGTGTGTGGATTGTCGACGCGAAACAGCTTGACGCCCTGGTCCACCCAAAGCTGAACGACATCCCTGAGCTCCACCCACAACGAAGGCAGCGCATCTCTGGTGTAGAAATCGACGTTGACGATGTCCTCGTATTTCTTCGGCGGGTTTTCGGCATATTTGATCGTGCCGTCGGGACGCCAGTCGAACCAGCCGGGATGCTCCTTCAGCCAGGGGTGATCCGGCGACGCCTGGATTGCGAGGTCGAGAGCAATCTCCAGGCCATGCCGGCCTGCCTCCTCCACCAGCCGGCGGAAATCCTCGAACTCGCCGAGCTCGGGATGGATGGCATCATGGCCGCCGTCCTCGGAGCCGATGGCATAGGGACTTCCGGGGTCGCCCGGCCCGGCTTTCAGGCTGTTGTTGCGGCCTTTCCGGTTGGTCGAGCCGATCGGATGAATCGGCGGGAAATAGAGCACGTCGAAGCCCATGTCACGGATGTCGGGCAATCTCGGGATGACGTCGTCGAAGGTGCCGTGCCGGTCCGGGTCGCCGCTCTGAGAGCGCGGAAAGATCTGGTACCAGCTGGCAAAGGCAGCCTCCTTGCGTTCGGCATCGACGGCGCTTGCCGTCGAGCGAAGCCGAAACGGCCGCCTGTCCGCCTTGTTCATCAATTCCGATGTTCGGGCATCGAGCAGGATCGCCGTGCGCTCGGCATCCGAGGCGCTTTCGAGACTGCTGACGAGGGCCTTCAATTCGGCGCCGAGCGCGGCACCTGCATGCGTCTCAGCCGAGCGAACCAGGTTCAGCCCCTCCTGGAGTTCGAGCTTCAGGTCCAGCCGGGCATCGTTCTTCTTCGTCAGTTCGTAGCGAAAGATCGCAAACGGGTTCTTCCATGCCTCGACGGCGAATTCATAGCGTCCGGTGCGTTCCAGCAGGAACTCGGCACGCCAGCGGTCGTTTTCGACCAGTTGCATCTCCGTCTCGTTCCAGTCCGCCGCATCGAGCGGCCGCCAGAGCAGGACCGCGGCAATCGGGTCGTGGCCATCAGCGAATATATCCGCCTCGACGGTGAGGATATCGCCGACCACCCGTTTGACGGGAAAGCGCCCGTCATCGACCCGCGGCATGATGTTTTCGATGGCGAGCCGCGGCGATGCCGTCGCCTGCTCGACGTCGAGGATCGGCCGGGATGTGATCGGCGCCGGCGCCTTGCATTCGACCACCAGGGTCTCCCCTGCCCGCAACCGCAGAGCCGTACCATCGGCTGCGACTGGAAGAAAACCGGAAGCCGCTTCGCGCAGTGCAGTTACCGGAGCGGGCGCATTTTTCCGAAGGTCCCTGTTGAGCAGGATGAACCGCACATTCTCGGCGTCGCGAAGATCTTCCGCCGCCGATTGCAGCAGCGCTGAGACCGGTCCGTTGGCATTGCGGATGAGCCGAAGCGATGATGCAAACACATGGGGAGCCTTGCCGATCTCCGTGTTCGCAAGGCGAATTTCGGAGGAGATATCGAAAGCGAGATCATGGCGCAGCCCCCGCAAGCCCGTTCCATTCCCATGGGTCGGATCGAGCGGTGTGGCGGCGCCATATTCGAAGCCCATCGGAACCATCAGGCCGCCGCCCAGCGAGGCGGCAAGGCGCAGCGCCCTTATGGCCCGCCGTTCGAGGATTTCGCGACTCTCGGTTCCGTGCGCGATCCGCCTGGCGAATGGCGGCTCGGGAAAAGCGATCTGCCAGCCAAGCTGCTTCTGGACGCGGTGTTCTTCGATGAACCATCTCTCGTCAAAATCCCACCAGGCCATCGATGAAAAACATCCATCAAAGCCTGTATTCTTGACCGCCTCCCTCACCCCGAAATCAGTGCCGGGCGTCCAGGCGAAGAATTGCGCGTCCGCCTTTTCGCGCACTGCCGCAATCAGCGATTTGAAAACTACCGGCGCAATGCGATCGATTCCGAGCGCCCGATAACCGGAGAGCCCAAGACCGGCCAGCCCTCGCAGCCGTTCGGTCCATTCTTCCAACAGCCGCGATTGAGACTCCGCCTCCATCGTCATCATCGGTTGCGCCGGGTCCAATGGCGAGCGCCTCGGATCGACCGGGCGAAAGCCAGCCTTGGTATCCCGGGCCTTGCCGTCGAGCATCAGATCCATCATCAGAGCAACGCCGCTCTTGCGGCCGGCCTCCACCAGGCGACCCACCCCATCCTCGACGGCGCTTCCGAGCGACAGTTGAGGATCGAGACAATTCAGATCTTGGAAGGCAAAGATGCTGCGCGCGGCGCCCCGATCGAAGAGCGGTGCCGTCAGCACACGGTCGAAACCAGTATCCGCAGCATGGTCGAAAACCTCGCGCCACGCATCGATACCCTGAAGAAGGAGTGGATTGACATAATAGATCCGGGGTGGGGTGCTCAACACACCCTGGTTTGGAGAGAATGACATCGGCCGCCGCTCGAGTTTGGTTTGAAGGCAAACTTCTGTTGCCCGACGTTGTTCCACCGAAAGTTTCAATTCAGGTTGCGCCAGACATCGCCGACCGTACCGGCGCGGGACCGATGGAACGCGCTCGATACGCGCGTCAAAAGCCTTGAACTGCGCAGACGGACCTTGAAGGTTCGCGACATAATTGGATAGTCTTAGGCTTTCTGCGACGATGACCCATTTGGCCGACGGAAGCCCCGTCGCCGCCCCGCACCGTTCTGAAAGATCAGGCGCCCGAACGAGACTTGATGTATCCGAATGAAATCACTGCGATTGCAATAGAGGCGAGCAGACGTGAATCCATCGGTGGAATTGTGTTCATATCCCGAACTCGATGATCGAATCGTGATCGTCAGGGCGGGGGACGAGGTTGATGGCGTGTTTGTCCGCACCGAAAAGTTCAATGTCCTGATCGATACGCTCGGCACGCCCGAACTCTGCATGGCGGCGCTGGACCTGCTCGAGGGACAGACGAACGCTCGTCCGTTGATCGTCATCAATTCGCACATGGATTGGGATCATTTCTGGGGAAATGCCGCCATTGCCGGGCGCGCTCCGATTATCGCGCATGTCGCCGCGCTCGACCGTTTACGCGACCCTTCCGCACGGGAGGTCCTGAGGGACAAGGCGAGCCAGGAGTCGAGGTTTCGGAACGTCGACCTCATCGGTCCCGATATCACATTCTCCGGCTCGATGACCCTCAACGGCGGCGATCTGACCCTGGAACTCATTCATACGCCGGGGCACACGCCCGATCATATCGCCGTATGGATTCCCGAACTTCGCATTTGCCTGGCCGTTGACGCGGTGGAATACCCCATCCCCGAAGTCTGGAGCAAAAGTGCAGGCGACCTGCGCCTGATCCGTTCCTCGCTCGAGCGGATACGTGACCTCAATGCAAGACTGGTCATCCCTGCGCACGGTCGGACGCACTCTCCTTCGGCGGTGGATGACAACCTCGCCTATTTCCGAGCCCTGGCCGATCGTGTCGGCAGTTTGAGCGAGAGCCAGCTGGCCGATCCGCAACTCGGCAGTTCAAGCGGCCTGCGGCTTGAAAACTTCGTCCCCATCCCCGACGGAATGCCTTCCGACACGGTGGCATTCTACCGGAACTGCCATGAGACAAACCTTGGTGCCACGGTTCAGGCCCATATCGAAAAACTGAATTCGCATAAAGAACGTCTGGGGGCCGGAACGTGAAACTGTTGGAGGGCGGACGAACCGGGCAGATTTGGCAGGACGGCAATACCGTGATCAGGCCTTCCGGCGCATGGACGCCGACGGTGCACCGGTTTTTGCGCCATCTCAGGAGCAGAGGCTTTCCGGGAGCGCCGGATCCTATCGAGATAACCGAGAACCAGGAAGTCGTCAGCTATGTCAGCGGGCGCGTCTGCGAAGACTTGAGCGACCGGTTTGTCGGATCGGAACGCATGCTGCCTTCCGCAGCCAAGCTTCTGCGCGATTTTCATTTGGCATCTCAAGGGTTTCTCGAATCGGATCGCGAGATCCAGACATGGATGCTGCCGCCACAGGAGCCGCGCGAGATCATATGCCACGGCGATTATGCGCCCTACAATGTCGCGACGGTAGACCATGAAGCTGTCGGGATCATCGATTTCGACACCGCCCATCCCGCCCCGCGCCTGTGGGATCTGGCCTATTCGGTCTACCGCTGGGCGCCGCTTTCCGATCCCGCCAATCCGGACGTGACCTTCGGCCTCGACGATCAGCTGCGCCGGGCGGAAATCTTCTGCACGGCATATGGGGCGACGATGGAAGACCGGCTCCAGCTCCCTGAGATGATCTGCAGGCGGCTGCAGGCGCTCGTCGATTTCATGCTGACAAGTGCGGCCGCCGGAGATGAGACGTTCATGGAGGACGTGGTTGCCGGAGACGCCCGGCTGTATCTCAGCGATATGGACTACGTTCGCAGCAATCGGGACCGGCTGCTGAAGGCGTTGCGCTGACGTACCATCGCCAAGCCGAATGTCTGTCGCACATCCCCCTGCATCACATATTTAGAGCCACTTCTTCCGACGGAAGAAAGTGAAGAGGCCCAGGCACAAGGTGACGATGACGCCTAGCACGACGAAATAGCCATACTGGAATTTCAGCTCCGGCATATCGTTGAAATTCATCCCATAGATGCCGGCGATCGCGGTGGGAACGGCGAGGATCGCCGCCCAGGCGGCGAGCTTGCGAGCGATTGCCGTCTGCTCCGTTTGGCCGATCATTACGCTGGCCTCGAAGGCGAAGGCGAGGACCTCGCGCAGTGCATCGATATCTTCCTGAACCCGGCGGACGTGATCGGTCACGTCGCGAAACAGCGACTGGAGCGTCGGATCCATGCCGGGAAGATCGATGTGCTCGTATCGCCGGCAGACGTCT
This sequence comes from Rhizobium aouanii, assembly GCF_037002925.1. Lineage (NCBI taxonomy): Bacteria > Pseudomonadati > Pseudomonadota > Alphaproteobacteria > Hyphomicrobiales > Rhizobiaceae > Rhizobium > Rhizobium aouanii. Next base: position 44,599 of record NZ_JBAMYD010000005.1, on the reverse strand, counting down.
ACCAGCGGCACCACAGCATTGCGCAGCCGCAGCAGCTTGCGCCGCAACATGTAAAGCCGCTCGATGTCGGACTTTTCCAGCTGTTCGCGCAGCACCAGATCCTCGAGCTTCTCGACCTCCTCCTGCACGACCTCGATGACAGGCATGTAGTTGTCGACGATGAAATCGAGGATGGAATAGAGAATATAATTCTCGCCATGGGCAAGTGCTGCCGGCGTGGCCTCGCATCGCTGACGCACCGCCAGATAGGAGGACGAGTCGCCGTGGCGGACGGAAACGACATAACCGCGACCGACGAACAGATGCGTTTCGCCGAAGACGATTTCGTCATCCTTCATATGGGCGGTCCGGGCGACGATGAACATCGCGTCGCCGTAAATTTCCAGTTTCGGGCGCTGGTGGGGCTGCGCCGCATCCTCGATCGCCAAGGCATGGAGGTTGAACTCGGCCTGGACCTGATGCAGCAGCACTTCATCAGGCTCGTGCAGGCCGATCCAGACGACGGCATTCTCCCGGCTTCGCCATTCGCCGGCCTCCTCTATCCTGATGTCGCGAATGCGTTGCCCATGCTGATAAACGGCGGCGGCCACGACGCCGGGCCGTTCATACGGAGGCGATGTGGAACCCCCGTCTGCCAGAGCGGAAATACCGTTCAGATCCTTCAGGCGTTCCAAATCCAGCTATCCTCTCCATTCCCGCACGGGATCAAATATCCGCGGGCCAATCCCTTCGCCGGTCAGGCGCTCAGCCGATCATAATGCTATTTCGTAAAACATGCATCACCGTGCCTGTGCGGGGTCTGACCAGCCGCCTTCATCTGGCCAGGCGCCGGGCAGCGTCATGTGTCCGTGGAAATATCGTCTATGCGGTTGCCGCTCGCCGCTGAAACGGGCGACGACAGGAAACCCCGACATAAAAAGGCGCCCGGCCATTGCCGGGCGCTTTTCATTCATATCCTCGAGGTCAATTTGACCGCAGGGGAAAGTTTTCTCTCCATTTGCGCATGTGACAATTAAATAGTCACATTATGTACATCTCTTGGTGATGCCTGAGGACTAGCCATCACCGCCCTGACCTCAGTCTGGTCATTGCGAGCCGACGACACGCCCGGCCAGACGAAACGGACTCGCGACTGCGGCGCCGGCAGCATCGAAGACATAGGCGCCGACGTCGCCGGCGGTCGAACGCCTCCCGCTTTCGAAGGAGGCAAGCTGCGCTCCGAACTTGGCGAGCGACGCGTAGCGGTCATGCCCCAGCCCGTCGGATGCCTGGATCGACGTGATGTCGATGACCCGAAGCCTTTCCTTCAAGGCAGCCTCCCTGATGACTGGGTCGTCGATATCGAGGCGTCCGACCCGCGCCCGCTCTCCCGCTATGAAGCTCGATGCCACCAGCGCCCGGTCGTCCTTCGAAACGAGAAGGGATATGGGGATCGGCATCCGCCCGATATCCTTCAGCTGGGACCGAAAAACATCGACGTCGATGTCAGGGGCGGCCAGGATCACCGCCAGTTTGCCGATGGCGTCGTCGCGATGCTGCAGCTTGAGCTGGCGCACCGTCTCCATGACCAGGAATCCGCCCATGCTGTGTCCGAAAAGGATGATGCGTTTCACCTTTCCTGAAGCCGCGAGCGACGTGACAAGCGAATCGAGGTCGCTGCGCGAGGACAGCGCCGCATCGCGGTCGGCGACATAGCCGGCGACGGCAGCGGCTGAAGGCCACGAAAACAGAATCGGAGAGCCCGGAATATTGGCATCCGCGGCGATCTGCGCGGTGCGAAACAGCGCCTCCTGATAACTGTAGTTATAGCCATGCACAAAGATGCCGACGGTGCCATCGGACTGCGTGGAGCGGAGCGCCTCCTCTACGAAGGCGTCCTTTGCAAGTTGCTTGCGCCCGACGACGGCAAATTGCCGTTCGGGATCCGGCGTCGCGGTCGGATATGTGATCGCAGTGTCCTTTCGGTCGGGAGGTACCGAAAACCCATACCGCTCATAGGTGAGATTGTCGGCCCATGCGCTGCCGAACCCGCCCCGTATGCTATCGGGGGTTCTGTTGGTCGCTACGAGAACGCTCACGCTGACCGGGGCCTCTTCGGCATGAGTCAGTTGACTTAGATGAACTGGCTTCAATACGTCCGGCGATGGTCTCGTCGCACAGCCTGCAAGCATCGCCAGGCCGATCGCGGCAATCATTGCCGGCCCGGTCTTCAGGAGCTCTCGGTGATCTGCCTTCGAGGGTTCCGGAGAATACCGTTCCGTCATCGATAAATTTCCCTTGGGATCAAGGCTCTCCGGCGCATGCTTCAGCCAATCTCGTCATACGGCATGTCGTTTTCGTTCCCGCGTGGGATGGCATCGCCTGCGCCACCCCACACATTTCATCGCGGCCCGTGTTGCAGCGGCCGCCGCGGCGGCCGTGGGCGATGGCCGTCGAAGACTGCTTCATACCCCTGCCGCTGCGGCTTCAGCCCGAACGCCTTCGTCCCTCGGGATCCTGAACCACGCGACGTAGAGCGCAGGCAGGAACAGCAGGGTGAGCGCGGTTCCGATGACGATGCCGCCCATCATGGCGTAGGCCATCGGGCCCCAGAAGATCTCGCGCGAGATCGGGATGAGCGCGAGCGTGGCTGCCGCGGCCGTCAGCATGATCGGCCGCATACGATGTTCGGTGGCCTCGATGACCGCCTGCCAGGGCGCCATTCCTTCGCTGCGCAGGTGTTCGATTTGGACGACCAGAATGACGGAGTTGCGGATCAGGATGCCGATAAGCGCCAGCACGCCGAGGATCGCGACGAAGCCCATGGGAGCGTTGCTAAGCAGCAGCGCTGCGACCACGCCGATCAGGGCGGTCGGCGCAACCGCGAACACCAGGAAGAGGCGGCTGAAGCTCTGTAGCTGGATCATCAGGATCGTCGCCATCGTAAACAGCATCAGCGGAGCGACCGCTGCGATCGGCCCCTGGGCATCTGCACTGGATTCGACCGCGCCACCCACTTCCACCTTGTACCCCACGGGAAGGTTTTTCTGGAATTCTTCGACCTTCGGCTTGAGCTGTTCGACGATCGTGGCCGGTTGCGTCGGACCGACGACGGCCGCCTTGACCGTTATGGTGGGTTGCCTGTCGCGACGCCAGATGGTCGGCTGCTCGAGCTCGTAGCGGAAATTCGCCACGGCAGAGAGCGGCACGACCTTGCCGTTGGAGGTGGAGAGCTGCAGGTTCTGCAGCGTCTGGATGGAGTCGCGCTCGGATGCCCTGGCGCGGCCGATGACGTTGACCAGGTAGATGTCGTCTCGAACCTGCGTGGCCGTCGAGCCTTCGACAATGCCGTTGAGGGCGGTGGCGATGTCCTCGGAGGATACGCCGAGCTGGCGCGCCTTGTCCTGCAGGACATCGACCTTCACCACGCGGGACGGCTCATTCCAGTCCAGGACCATGTTCGCCAGAAGCGGGTGCGATCCCATGACGCCGGCAAACTGCTGGGAGAGGTCGCGGACCTTTTGAATATCGGGGCCGCTGATCCGGTACTGGACCGGCTTGCCCACCGGCGGACCGATGTCGAGAAGCTTGACGAAGGCGTCGGTGCCGGGGAAGGTTTTCGTCAGATAGTCCTGCAGTTCCGCTCGCACCTTGTCGCGCACGTCGAGCCCTTTCGTGACGATGATCGTCTGTCCGAACGACACGTCGGGCGTCTGCACGTCAAAGGACAAGATGAAGCGCGGCGCACCCTGGCCGACATAGGTCGTCCAATGATCGACATCCTTGTTATCGGCCAGCATCTCCTTTTCGAACTTGGCCATCTGCCTGTTGGTTTCGGCGATCGAACTGTTGTTGGGGAGATTCCAGTCGATGACGAGCTCGGTCCTGTCCGAATTGGGGAAGAACTGCTGCTGCACCAGCCCCATGCCGCCAATCGAAAGTGCGAAGACGCCGACCGTGAGGATGATGGTGACCCAGCGCCAGCGCATCGCCAGCCCCAGAAGCCAAGAGAAGACGGAAGCGAAGCGGCCCTTCTTCTCGTGATGCGATTTCACCGTCTTCGGCAGGATCGTGACGCCGAGAAGCGGCGTGAACAGCACCGCCACCACCCAGGAAACGATCAGCGAAACTGCGATGACCACGAAAAGCGTGAAGGTGAACTCACCGGCGGCGCTGTTGTTGAGACCGACCGGGATGAAACCGGCAACGGTGACGAGCGTCCCCGTCAACATCGGGAAGGCGGTCGATGTATAGACGTGGGTGGCGGCTTTCCTCAGATCGTCGCCCGCCTCCAGGCGGGCAACCATCATCTCGACAGCAATCATGGCGTCGTCGACAAGTAGCCCGAGCGCGATGATGAGTGCGCCGAGCGAGATGCGCTGAAGCGAAATGCCGGAATATTCCATCACCACGAAGGTGATGGCGAGCACGAGAGGTATGGAGATCGCCACCACCATGCCGGCGCGAAGACCAAGGCTGATGAAGCTGATGATCAGCACGATGACGATCGCCTCGAAAAGCGCGCGGGTAAATCCGGACACAGCTTCGTCGACAACGGCCGGCTGATCGGAAACGCGGTGGACGTCCACGCCGATCGGAAGGTCAGCGACGACACGTTTCATCTGCGCGTCGAGCCCCTCGCCGAACTCCAGCAGATTGGCGCCCTGCTTCATGCCGATGGCAAGCCCGATCGCCGGCTGGCCGTTGAAGCGGAACAGCGACGAGGGCGGATCCACGTAGCCGCGTTTGATCGTGGCGACGTCGCTCAGCGGAAAGAAGCGGTTGTTTATCCGAAGATTGATCGATCTCAGGCTTTCCTCGGAGGTGAATTGGCCACTCACCCGCAATGCGATGCGTTCCGGCCCGGCGTCGACGAAGCCGGACTGCGTGACGGCATTCTGCGCCTGCAGTGTGTTGATGACGGACTGCTGGTCGATGCCGAGTGCGGCGATCTGGCGTGTGGAGAATTCGAGATAGATCGCTTCGTCCTGGGCGCCGACCACATCGACCTTGCCGACGTTGGGCACGGTCAGGACTTCGGAGCGGGCGTTTTCCACGAGATCGCGAAGCTGGCGCTGGGTAAGGCCGTCGCTGGTGAAGGCGTAGATGTTTCCGAAGACGTCGCCGAAGCGATCGTTGAAGAAAGGACCGACGACCCCGGTGGGGAAATCGCCCTTGATGTCGGCGATCATGTTGCGGATGCGCAGCCAGGTCGGCGCGACATCCTTTGCCTTGGTCGTCGGCAGCAGCTCGACGAAGACGGTCGTCTGGCCGGCAACGGTCTCGCTCTTGGTGTAGTCAAGCGATTCCAGTTCCTGGAGCTTTTTCTCGATTCTGTCGGTCACCTGCCGCGTCACCTCTTCGGCGGAGGCGCCGGGCCACTGCGCGGTGATCACCATCGTCTTGATCGTGAAGTTCGGGTCTTCCTCGCGGCCGAGCTTCACGTAAGAGAAGGCGCCTGCGAGAATGAAGACGATCATGAAGTACCAGACGAGCGAACGGTGTTCGAGCGCCCAGTCGGAAAGATTGAAGGACTTCACTGGCTGATCTCCTGGTCGATCCTGATGGTCTGGCCATCTTCAAGTTTATGCACGCCTGCCACGACCACCCTTTCCCCCGGGGCGAGCCCCTCGGTGACGCGGATGGTGCCTCCGTCTTCGACGTCACCGTCGATCTTCACGCGGCGAAGCGATACTTTCCTGGCAGGCGCATCGACAATCCAGACGCTCGGGCCGTCGCTGCCCGCAAGGATTGCCGAGGAAGGCAGGACGATCTCAGGATCCGCGGCGATGGTTGCAGAGGCTCTGATGACCGAGCCGAGCCTGAAGGCTTCCGGCGGATTGGTGAGCGCGATCTTGGTCCTGCTCGTGCGGGTAGAGGTCTCCGCCTCCGGCGCTATTTCACGCACGGTCCCGGACGTGCGGATGGTCGGATCGAGCTGTAGCGTCACCTCGAAGGGCGCGCCGGTCTTCAGTTTCTGGGCGGCGGCCTGCGGGACATCGACAACGGCGTCGCGCTTGTCCGGCCGGGCGATGGTGACGACCGTCTGGCCGGCCGACACCACCTGGCCGACCTCGGCCGAAGTCGCCGTCACCACACCATCGAATTCCGCCCGAAGCTGCGCATAACCGAGCTGCTCCTTGGCCTTGTCGAGATTGGCCTGCGCCTTGGCGACGGCGGCTGCGGCGGTTCGCCTTGCCTGCTCTGCCTCTTCGAGTGAAGCTTCGGTGCCGGAGCGCGACGCCAGCAGCGCGCGCTGGCGCTGCTCGGTGGTCACCGCGTTTCTGAGTTGGGCGTCGCTGTTTTCGACGTCCGACTGAGCGTTGCGTACAGCAAGCTCCAGCGCTAGCGGATCGATGGCGGCAACGACGTCATCCTTCTTGACGAGATCACCGACATTGACGTTGCGGGCGATCATCCGCCCGAGAATCCGAAAGCCGAGTTCGGTCTCGATCGTCGGTTCGATCGTACCGGTGAGGCCCAGGCTCGTAGCGGGCGTCTGCTTGACTGTCATCGACAGCACGGGACGGGGCGCTTCCTCCTTGCTTTCCTCCTGCGGCGCGCAGGAGGAGATCAGGGCCGTGCCCACCATCAGTGCGACTATGTTGAGATGAATACTCACTTGGAAGCTTCCTTGACATAAGACACGATTTCACCCGGCCTGAGGAATTTGGTCCCGTCGGTCACCACGACATCTCCTTCCGACACGCCTGACTTGACGATGAAGCTGCCGGTCTCGTAGCCGGCGACGTCCACTGCCCTTGCCGAAACCGCAGACGATGCGGGATCGACGATCCAGACGGCCGGCTTGCCGCCCTTGGAGGTCATGGCCGACCAGGGAAGCTGGATGACGTCCTGCGAGACGTAATTGAATCTTCCGACGACGGGAGCGCCGAGGGGAATGGGAGCGTCGCTCGATATCGCGACCTTGACCCTGATGGTTCCGGTGGAAGAATCGATGGTCGGCGAAATCTCGCGGATCTTCGCCGCAATCTTCTGCGAGGGGCTCGACAGAAGGGTCACGGTCCCGTCACCGTCGATCGGGCGCAGGAACGCGCTTTCGACCACTTCGAAGACGGCATCCCGGTCGCCATCATGGGCAAGCGTGAAGACGACCTGTGCCGCCTGCGCCACCTGCCCGACCTCAGCATTGCGGGCGGTGATCACCCCGTCGGCGTCCGCCTTCAGCTCTGTGTAAGACAAGGTGTCCTCAGCGGTTTCCAACAGCGCCTGCGCCGACTTCGTCGATGCCTGCGCGGACAGAAGCGCCTCCTGCGCCTGGTCGAGCGCCGCCCGCGTCGTCACCTGGGTTCGAAACAGGCTCTGCTGGCGGTCGAAGGCAAGCTGCGCCTGGGTCCGTTGCGCCTCAGCCGACTGAAGATTGGCGGCCGCCACATCCAGGTCTGCCTTCTGCTCTTCCGGATCGATGCGGGCGAGCAGTTGCCCCGCCTTCACGGACTGTCCGACTTCCACCAGCCGCTCGATGATCTTGCCGCTGACGCGGAAGGACAGATCGGTCTGGACACGGGCGCGGACGTCTCCGGTGATCGCGCCACCTTGGACCAGCGGCTCAGGCTTGGCGACGACGACGCTGACCTGCCGTGGGGTTGGCTCAGTCGGCCCGCGCTCATCGCTGCATGATCCGAGACCGATGGCGCATGCGATCGCTGTGGCGACCAGAATGGTTCTCATAGTTGACCTCTTGCTCTCAACGGCAGCTCCTATATAATTGACTGACGTATTAGTCAATGAAACTTTGTGCCGCAGGGACGAGAGCGTGCGCAACTAGGGAGGCGAGGCAAATGGCAGTTCAGAAGAAGATCACGCGCGCGGAACAGAAAGCGCTGCGGCCCATCCAGATCCTGGATGCCGCCTTCGAGGAATTCGTGAGAAGCGGTTTCACCGGCACGCGCGTCGAAGACATCGCCGACAGGGTCGGCGTCACCAAGGGTACGGTCTACGTCTACTTCGAGACCAAGGAGAAGCTTTTCGAAGCCATGATCAACCATTTCTCCGTGCCGTTTCACGAGTTGCTGGGGATCACGGAGGGCCTAAGCGGCAACGCTACCGACCGGCTGCTTTCCATTCTCGGCCTGCTCTACGAACAAATCGCCGAGGATCGCACGACTCGCGAGCTGACGCGGCTGGTCATAGCCGAAGGACACCGGTTCCCCGACCTGATTGACCGCCACCACGATCAGTTCATTGAGCCGATCATCGCCAAGGTCGACGCTCTCATTCTGGAGGGTGTGGCGTCGGGAGAGTTTCGCGAAATTCCGGTGGAATTCTCCGAAATCGTGGTCGCACCGATCCTGACGACGACCGTTCTGCGGCTGATATTCGATGACCGACGCGTGCCCACCCCCAATAAGGAGGCCTTCCTGCGGGCCTATTTCGATTTGCTGCTCAATGGCCTGCTTGCCAAACCGCACTGATCGCCGAATAACGGAAAATACCGCGCCAGGCACATGGCTTTTCTCAAGTTTTTATGTGAAACCATCGAGTTAGCCATGCCCTCGAAGGCACGACCTCAATTCGTGACGGAAAAAGTGGAACGCAAAGTCAATCTCAAGGATGTCGCGCGCGATGCGGACGTGTCGCTGAGCACAGCCTCGCACGCGCTCAACGGAACCGCACCGCTGACGATCGAGGTACGCGAAAGGGTGCTGGATTCGGCCAAACGCTTAGGCTACCTCGACCGCCGGAGGAAGAAGGCGACGATCGCGGCCTTGCGCGTCCTGCTTCTTGCGATTCCCGACGATGCCGCACCGGAGAGCGACCTCAACCTGGTGAGCTGGACGATCCTCAACGGTCTTCGCAGGGAGTGCGAGCGTCGCGGCATCAGGATCGTACCCTTTGTCAGCACCGGTCGGCGTATCGACGGCGCTCAGGTCAGGCAGATTGCACTCTCGGAACGTGCCGACGGCATCGTGGTCCTGAACGACGATCAGCCGGAACTGATCCGAAGCCTCGCCTCCCCTGATATGCCTGTTGTCATCGTCAACGGCGAAGATCCCGCCATGCTGGTCGATACGGTCACCCCCGAAAACCGTTTCGGAGCGCGGCTCGGCATCGAGCACCTGCTGGCGCTCGGGCATCGCCGCATCCTGCACCTGACCTGGAAGGGCCGCACGACGATCCAGCGCCGATATGACGGCTTTTCCGATGCCTATTTCGCCGCGCAGCTGCCGATGCCTGACGATATGATCGTCGAGGCCGAGGGATATGAGCCCAGGCACGGCGAGACTGCGATCAACGCGCTGCTCGACCGCGATCCCACGGTGAAAGGAGCGACCGCCGTCTTCTGCGCCGCCGATAATCTGGCGCTCGGCTGCCTGAAGGCACTGGCCGATCGCGACATACGCGTGCCGGAAGCGATATCAGTCCTCGGGTTCGACGATATCGTCCCCGGCGAATTCAGCCGGCCGCCGCTTTCGACGGTCAGCGTTCCCACAGACAGGCTCGGCGCTGCCGCCTTGGCGCTGATCGAACAGAGGCTGATCGCCAACGATCCGCAACGGCCGGCCCACCGCCTGGAACTTGGATGCCACCTTGTCCTGCGCGGCAGCATCGCGCCGCCGCGTTAGATGTCCTGGGCGTGATGCTGTATTCCGGCATTTCGTAGATGGAATTGGAGAGGTCCAGGCGATCAGTTGGAACCTCGGTGCCGGTCAGGATGCTTGTCACAAGATGGCCGACGAATGAGGGCTTTGGACAAAGACAAAAACCGAAACGCGCCGCATGAACCAGGTTCAATGCGACGCGCCTCAGCCGGGAGGAAGCCGTGGCATGGGTCGTTCGGCGATTGCGGGGAGGTCTATCTCCACGCCTCGCCGTTCACTTCATGCCTGTTCCGGCGATGCCCGTGGTGATGTACTTCTGCAGGAACAGGAACACGACGGTGACAGGCAGCAGGCTGAGGAACGTCATCGCCAGGATATAGTGCCACTGCACCGAGAACTCTCCCTGGAATGCGTTCAGGCCGACCTGCAGCGTGAAATTCTCACGGCTGTTGAGGACGATCAGCGGCCAGAGGAAGTCGTTCCAACGCCAGAGCACCGAAAATATCGCCAGCACCGCGAGTGCCGGCGCCGTCAGCGGCAGGATGATGCGCCAGAAGATGCAGAATTCGCTCGCCGCATCGACGCGCGCCGCCTCTATCAGTTCATCGGGTATGGTGAGCATGTATTGCCGCAGCAGGAAGACGGCCGTCGGAGAGGCGATCGTCGGCAGGATGACGCCCCAGAGATTGTCGGCAAGGCCGACCCCGACGATGACGAGATAGGCCGGCACCATGACGACCGCGAGCGGGATCATCAGCGTCGAGATGATGATGACGAAAACAGTCGTGTCGCCTGCAAACTTGTATTTCGACAGGGCGAAGGCCGCCATGGCGTTGACGATGAGCGTCAGCAGCGTTGCGACGAAGGTGACGAACACTGAATTCTTGAGGAAGGTCAAGAAGTTGAAGCGCGTCAGCGGATCGGAGTAATTCTGCGTGGCGACTGTCAGCTTCTGCACCGGCGTCATCCCCTTGACGTCGACGCTGACGGGTGGTCCCGGATTTGCGGGATCGACCATCTGGGCCTTGAGGCCGATGCGGCGGACCATGGCCATTTCACGTGGCTTACCGTCGACGGTGACCTGCCAGAGGCTGAGCGGCTTGTCGAAGCCGGGCACCGTCTGCTCGACGGCGGCCCGCGGAAGCAGCGTCGGCGGAAACCGGGTGATCTCGGCGGCCGGCTTCAGCGAGGAGAGGCCCGCCCAGAGGACCGGAAGCAACACCACGAAGGTTCCGCCGATCAGCCAGACCCATGACAATATGTCGGTTATATCGATTCGCCCGGCCCGGCGTATGCGCGTGAAAAAGCTGATCGGGTTCATCTCAGGACTCCATTCGCTTGCCGATGCGCAGCTGTATGAGGGTGAGAACCAGAAGCACCAACCCCATGAGAACCGATGCGGCGGAGGCCAGTCCGAAGAGGCGAAGATCGCTGCCGAATGCCATCTGGTAGATATATTGGACGATGAAGCTGTTGGCCGTGCCTGGACCGCCGCCATTGGTCAGAACCCAGGCCTCGTCGAAGATCTGGACGGACTTGATCATCAAAAGAATGAACACGACCAGCAGGTTCGGAGCAAGAAGGGGAAGCGTGATCCTGAAAAGCGTTCGGCGCGGCGAAGCGGCGTCGATCGAGGCAGCCTCGTAGAGCTCCTTCGGGATGGCCTGGAGGCCGGCGAGCAGAATGAGCGTGTAAAAGCCCATGTGAAACCAGACCGACACCACCACGACGAAGAAGCGCGACCAGCCGACGTCGAGCAGGAAGATTTCAGGGGGAACGCCGATCATCTGGAAGAAAGCGTTCAGCAGCCCGTTGCGATCGAGGAACCATTTCCAGATCAGGCCGATGACGACGGGTGACAGCAAGACGGGATAGAAGAACATCGCCCGGAAGAAGCCACGCGCGACGATCGCCCGGTTGAGGATCAGCGCCGTGATCAGCGCCACCAGTAATGTAGCGACGACATTGAAGGCCACGAACCAGAGCGTGTTCCACACAGCCGTCCAGAACAGCGATTCCTGGCAGGTTCCCGGCTGCAGATAATTGCCGCAGGAAAGCAGCGTGCGGAAATTGTCCAGGCCGACGAAGGGGCGCTCCGACACGAAAAGATTGGTTCCGCCGGTGAAGGCGTAACCGACCGCGATCGCGATCGGAAGGAACGTGAAGATAGCGAACAGAACGAGGTTCGGCGCCAGGAACAGCCATGGCATACGCTTGCGGCCGAAGATGCGCTCGATCACATTTATCGGAGCTTCGACCACCCTCATCGCCGTTTCCCCCGCCTGGGACAGCAATGCACCTGCCTTGAGCGCCGCCATGGTCAGCGCCTCCCCTGTCCGGGCCGCCGGGCAAAAGCCAAGCCGCTTTCGGGATCGAACAGATGAACCCGCCCCGGGGCGGCATCGATCAGGATGTGATCACCAGGGGCCGGCGCGAAATGGCCGGCCTCATGAATGATGATCTGCTCGTCATACCCTGCAAGGTTGCCATAGACATAGGTCTCGGTGCCGAGTCCCTCGTGATACTGGACAATGAACGGCAGGCCTTGCTCGCTGGAGCGTGAAAAATGCGCGGGCCGAATGCCGGCGAGAACGGCCTGTCCGACCGCAATGCCGGCGGGATCGACATCGCTGACGACCTTACCACCATTGCCGACATCGATGACGACACCGCTTTCCTCGATGCCAGCGACCTTGCCCTTGATGATGTTCATCCGCGGCGAGCCGAGGAAGCCCGCGACGAAGAGATTGCGCGGGCTGTCGAACAGGTCCAGCGGCGCTCCGACCTGCTCGACCCGCCCGGCGCGCAGCACGACGATCTTGTCGGCCATCGTCATCGCCTCGACCTGGTCATGCGTGACATAGATCATCGTCGTCTTGATGTCGCGGTGGAGCTTGGTGATCTCGGCCCGGGTCTGGACGCGCAGCGCCGCATCGAGATTGGAAAGCGGTTCGTCGAAGAGAAAAATGTCGGGTTCGCGCACGATGGCCCGGCCGATCGCCACGCGCTGGCGCTGGCCGCCCGAAAGCTGCTTCGGACGCCGGTCCAGATAGGGTTCGATCGCCAGCATCCTGGCAGCTTCGGCAATCCGCGCCTCGATCTCGGCGCGTTTGAACTTCAGGTTCTCCAGGCCGAAAGCGAGGTTCTTGCGAACGCTCATATGCGGATAGAGCGCGTAGGATTGGAAGACCATTGCAATCTTGCGCTCGGCCGGCGAGAGTGCGCTGACGTCGCGGCCCCCGATCGCGATTGCGCCCTCTGTGACCTCTTCCAGGCCGGCAATGACACGCAGCAGGGTCGACTTGCCGCAACCCGACGGACCGACAAAGACGACGAACTCGCCGTCTTGGATATCGAGTTCGACGTCATGCAGGACTTTGACCGAGCCATACGACTTGTTGACGTTGGAAAGTTTCAGTTCTGCCATGTCCCACTCCCATCAGGTGCCGCCGTTTCGAAGACGGCGTCGTTTTTGTTCCAGCCTTGCGGCAGCGGTGTCGGCCTCGTGATCCGCACCTCATTCATCGAGATCCCGGTAACCCCCGCCACGTAGACGGCCGGCATTCCTCCCGGATAGTGCTCAAGACCAATCACCCGGCCGTCCGACCCGCGGGTCCAGGCATTCGCACGGCCGCCGCCATCGGCTTTCGGGGAAAGGTCCGCGTTCGTCGGACGCAGGTCGTAGGATCGCGCCGTGCCAAGCTGCCCAGGCTGCTGATCAATGGCGATGCGCGTCAGCGACGCGTTCCTGATGCCGGCCGACGAGGTCGAAATGACGGTGATCGCCCCCTCCATCCGACCGGTTATGTCCTCGACGATGAGATTTTCGATGGCGCCTGCCGTGCGCTCCGCGACACGATCGACGACATTGACCGTCAGTGCCTCCCCCGAGCCCCAGAAACCATCGGGGGTCTCGCGGCACTCTACCGCAATTCGCGAAAACCTTACGTTCGATATCCGGCCGCCGTCGCGGGAAAATATGCCGAGCGCCCTGTTGGAGGATGAGACGCTGCAATCCTCGAACACGACATTGGTGACGTCGCCGTGCGTTTCCGTGCCGATCTTCAGCGCACAGCTGAGGCTCTGAACGGAGCATCGGCGGATAAGAATATTCTCGCACCGCCCGATGGCGACACGATCAGGACTGATACTCGTCTTCAGACATACGCCGTCGTCGGCCGTCGATATCCTGCAGTCCTCGATGACGGCGCCGCGGCAGGCATCCAGCACGATGCCGTCGGTATTGGGAAGGCGGCGGCCGTTGTCGATTGTCACGTTCCGGACCGTAACATCGGTGCAGTTGACGAAGTGCAGCGTCCACATCGGCGAGCGGCTGATATGGACGGAGCTGATCTCGACCTCGTCGCAGCCCTCGAAGACGACGACGCGGGGACGAAATTCGGCCGGGATGAAGGTTCCGACAGTCTCGTCGTCTCCGATGATGAAGCTCTCGCAGCCGGCTTCGATGCGCCCTTCCCCCGTCAAGCTTATCCGCCGCGCATGCTTGGCGACGATCATGCCGCGGTCCGATTTTTCCGCGATCACCGAAACGCTGGTATGCGCGTAGGCCGCGTAATCGGGAACCGGACGCAGGATGGCGCCGGCGGCAAGATGCAAATCGACACCGGAGCACAGCCGCAGCCCCCGGCAGATGTGGATGCCAGCCAGGAGCTCCAAGCGTCCGCCGCCGGAAGCAGAAAGATGATCGATCGCCGCCTGCAGGCGGTCGGTATTGTCGCCGTCGAGCGCCTCGATTGTGACGAGGGAGGCGACACTCATTGGCGACGGCCGTTCTCGAGAAAGACTTCCGTCAGGAGCAGCATCGTCAGCGCCTGGCCGTAAGGCGTCGGCACGTTGGGGATGCGCCGGTAGAAATCGAGGTCATGGCCCATCGGCGTGCCGTCCGAGACGCCGTGGACGACGCCTTCCTCGTCGATCTGCGCCAGCACGGCCGCAAGCGCGCGCTCGGCATAGGCCCTGTCGTCCTTGTCGAGAATGCCGGCATCGATGGCGCGCAATATGCCGTAGGCAATGCCTGCCGTGGCGGAGGTTTCCAGCGGCGAGGACGGATCGTCCAGAAGCGTCGTGAACATACCGTCCGGCCGCTGGTATGCCTTGAGCGAACGCACCTGGCTGACCAGGACATTCGAAAGAAACCGGCGGTCCTTCTCGGCGAGCGTCGGCACGAGATCGAAGAGCTCGGGGATCGCGACGGTGATCCAGGCATTGCCGCGCGCCCAGAAGGCATTGGCGAAATTGTGCCGGCCGTTGAAGGTCCAGCCGTGATACCAGAGGCCGCTCACCGGATCGGAGAGATAGCGGGTGTGGAGCACGAACTGATAGACGGCCTCGTCGATCCATTCGCTGCGCTCGCAGAGCACGCCGGCCCGGGCGAGAAACAGGCAGGCCATGAACAGGGTGTCGTCCCATAGTTCGCCGTCATTGAGGCGCTCCTTGACGACGTGCTGAAAGCCGCCATCCTCGGTCTTCGGCAGTTCCTTGACGAGCCATTCGGCCCAGTCCTCGACGAGCGCGCGAAAATCGGGACGGTCGACATGCTGGACAAGGATCGCCAGCGGCAGCATCGGCGCCGTGCTGTTGATCTGGCGCGGCGGCAGTCCGCGTTCGATCTGGGCGCCGTACCAGGCGACGAGATCCTGCAGCGCTTTCTGGTCGTTGGCGGAAATGGCGCGCCGCAGGAAGCCGTAGAGACCGACGCCGACTTCCCAGTCCCATTCGTCGAACTGGATTCCGGAGGCGGAATTTCCGGTCACGAGACCTTCCTTGATGCCTCTGAGCCGGCTGAAAGCCGTTGCCACGCGATCGATCGTCGTCAGGAGGGCGGCGTTATCGACAGATGCTGTGTTCATGCGGGAAACCTATTGTTTTAGGAGTAGAACGGCCCGTCAGTGCCGGCATGAGGTGCGGCGCTGTCGTGTGTGAGGATCGGGTGCGGCTGATCGTGGGTGAATGGCCTCGCCTCGCCGCCGATCGACAGACCGTCGGCATAGGAAAGAGAAAGCACCGGGCCGCCCGGCGGCGTCAGGGAAAGACGCCGAAGCGCGGGATCGAAGAGAACCGCCGTCTGGCACAGGCGTTCGATGAACGCCTTGAAAGCGTCGCCGTTGCCGCATCCAATGATGGCGGCCCAGCCGCACAACGGCCCGTGGGAGCGCACCTCACGGCCGTCGGTCGGGCCATCGGCAATCAGTTCCAGAGTGTTCGACGCCCAGAGGGCGGAAAATCCCCTGCCCGACCGGGCAATCAGCCATTTGTCTTCGATGATGAGGTCGTCCAGCCCGTCGCGGCCGATATAGGCGTGCGTCCATGCATGGCGTGCGGCGCTTGTATCCTCGATCAGGAGGGCGACGTCGCGATGCTGGGCGACGCGCGGCAGGATGCCGTTGCCGGCCCAATAGGACGGCCTTTGATTGCCCCAGGGATCGTCTTCGCCGGGATGATTGATCCAAAGTCTTGCCATCGGATGGCCGGCGAGCCTGATATCCAGAACGTGTTGCTGGTGTCCCTTCTGGCCGGTCTTGTGATCGACGACCGTCGAAAGCTGCGCCGCCTCGTTCTTGAACAGCACGAGTTTTCCGCTCTCCAGCCCCTGGCTGTAACGCGCTTCGACGCTTCTTCCTCGCGACAGCGAAGCAAGTTCGGCGAGATCGGCCGGGGGCTCGTAACTGCCGGCGCAGAACATCGGCAGTGCCGCGACGCCGTTGTTGAGCCACCCGGTTCCGAAGGCGACCTGGGCGAAGGGCGCCAGCTCAGTCAGCGGGCCGGCGCGCAGCTCCTTGTCGTAGGCGCGTCCCTGCGATCCTGCCGGAACGCCGCCGAGCGTGTGAAGGGCGATCATGCGGAAGATGAGATCGACCTGACTGCGGGCCCGATCGGCGATCTCGCTCTCCGCCCACCGCTCCAGCGCCAAGAGACCGATGAAATCGATCGGGTAATAGGCGGCCGAGTTCCACTCCGCCAACCCATGGGCTTCGACGCTGTCGAACCAGCGCCCGAGGCGCTCGCGGCCAAGTTCCGCCTGCTGCCGGCCTGTCCTGCCCGAGGCCGAAAACACCTCGTCGGGCAGAAGAAGTCCGGCCAGCAGCTGGCTCGTATGGAAGCAGAGTACATGGTTCTCGCTCCAGAACCACATTGCGTCGTTGCCCGGCTCATCGATCCAGTAGCGGTAGGAGAGAACGGAATGGCGGATGCGGTCGACCGTGGCCCTGGGCATCCGGTCGCCGTAGGCGCCGAGCAGCCACAACAGCGGCACCATGATGAAATCCGAGCAATCCTCCCGCGCGTCGATGGAGGCGAGCGTCGCGTCGATGATGCGGTCGAAGCTTTCCTGGTCGTGATGGCCGGTTTCCATCATCGCGATAAGCCGCCCGGCGCGGTTGGCGCCGAAGCGGGCGCTGTATTCCAGCGCCTGGCGCTTGCGCGCGGCAAGCGATGCCTCTGCCGGCAATGGCGAGATGCCGCTCATGAAGGCGGCATCGATGACGCGGGTGACCGAGCCAGGCCCGGAGCCGATCGTCATGTGGATGCCGTGATAACCGTCGGCAATGCCGCAGACGTCGTCGGCCGTGAGGCTGCTTTGATGGGTCTTGAGCGTCAGTCGGGAATGCGCGAGAACGGGCCGCTCGTGGCCATGGCCGACGACCTTGATCTCGACAGGCAAGTCGCGTTCGGGTGCCGTGCCGAAGATGATCTCCAGCGGCTGATTGACGAAGACGTCGCGGGCCGGACGAACGCCGCGCGCAAGGGCTTCCAGCTCGCGGACCTCATCCTGATCAAGCGATACAGGCAGCAGCACGCTAAGCGGCTCGCCGTCCAGCATCTCGAGCTCGAAGAACCACGTCGTGTCGCGCTCGGCGAGATCTTCGGTGTGGACGAGAATCTGGTTGTCGCCGGCGTCCAGCGCCAGCTTTATGTCGGTTGCGCTCTCGGTGTTGCGCTTGAAGGGTTCGAAGCGCACTGCCTCCTGTCCGTTGACCCATATGCGAACGCCGCCGCAGGTCTTCAGTCTGAGATTGAGCGCTCGCGCAGTCTCCGTCCTGAACGTGCCCTTCAGCCAGCGCCTGACATGCGTGGGCACATGCCAGAAGCCGGTAAACTCGACGCGGCGGTTCGAGCCGGGAAGATAGAGGCTTTCGGTCGGCCAGGACGTGTCGGGGATGAGCGCGCGGCCCACCATGGTCGACCAGAAGGCCTTGCGGCAGGGCAGGTCGCCGACATCGACGAAACCGTTGATGAAACGATAGTTCACGCGGTCTTCGGCCGGCGCGGGCTCGCCGGGAAAATAGCTGGCGATAAGGCCGGAAACGGCCCATGCCGTGATCGTCTGCCCCTCGGCCACGCTGTATGCTGGCGCCAACTCGTCCGGCTGCTTGATGCATTCCGTTTTCACAGACCGCCTCCTCCGCAATCCTATGAAAATATTTTCATTAGATTATTTGTGCGTACTATTTTTGCGAATTGCTCAAAAACATCGCTATTGCCGCAGAAAATAGCTTGACGGGGCGAATGTCAAGTATATGAAATTCATTTATCGATGGCTAACGCCGCGATTAATGAAAATATTTTCATGGGAGGATGAAAATGAAGACTTATCTTTCAGGAGCCCTCGCGCTGGCGCTGGCTACCGTTTCTTTCGCATGGGCCGGCGCGGCCATGGCGGAAACCCAGACGATCACCTTTCTGTTCACTGACGACGACCAGGCTTATGTCGAGCGGATGGAAGCGCTCAGCAAGGAATTCGAGACGGCGCATCCCGACATCAAGGTGAATTTCGTCTCGTCGGGTTATGACGCAGTCGCCAAGCAGCTGCCGGTACAGCTTGCCATCGGCGAAGGTCCTGACATCGCCAAGATCACCGACTGGCAGCTGGCGCCCTACTATCTCGACATGCGCCCCTTGATGAAAGACCCGGATGGCTTCGCCAAGCTGCATGGCGAGAGCCTGAACACGCTTCGCTTCCCGGGCGTCAACGATCCGAACTCGATCAACGGCTATGTCGCGTCGCAGACCTTCAACCTGCCCTTCGTCAACAAGACGCTCTTCGAACAGGCGAATGAACCGCTTCCGAAGCCGACAGCCACGCTGAAGGACATCGTCGAAGCCTCGGCGCGCGTCGCCAAGGCGACCGGCGCCCAGATCCCCTTCACGATGGACCGCTCGGGCCATCGCTTCTCCGGCGCCGCCTTCTCCTACGGCTCGAATTACGTCAAGGACGGCAAGTTCTCGTTCCCCGACGATGCCGCCAAGCGCTACATCACAGATCTCTACAACTGGACGAAGGACGGCTCTTTCCCCAAGGAAATGTGGGGTGCGGCCGGCGGAACCCAGTACAAGAACATGGGCGACGAATTCGTCAACGGCAATGTCGTGACCTATGTCGCCGGCAACTGGATGGTCAATCCGTTCCAGAAGAAGATCGGCGACGCCTTCGACTGGACGGCGATCAGCGCGCCCTGCGGCGATGCCGGTTGCTATGCGATGCCCGGCGGCACCGCGATCGTCGGCTTCAAGCGCACCAAGCATCCGGAGGCCGTCGCCGCCTTCATCGAGTTCCTTGGCTCGGAAAAGGTCCAGCGTGAAATCGCCGAAAACTACGTCATCCTGACCGGCGCCGACATCAAGGACCCGCAATACAAGCTCGAGAGCAAGAACGCCAAGGATGCCATGGCCGTCTTCCTCGCAAGCCGCAACAGCGCACCGAAGGCAGCCCGCGACCTGGAACGCCTCAAGGGCTCCTCCGCCATCTATCAGCTCATCGTCCAGCGGATGAGCCAGTTGATCGTCGGCGAGCTTTCCCTCGACGACACCTTCAAGGCGATGAGCGCGGACGTCGACAAGGTCAACGTGGCGCTCGCCGCCAACAAGTAACCGGCCGCGCCTGTCTCCCACAGATTGCGCGCTGCGTCAGCCACGGCCTCGCAACGGGCCGTGGCTGATCGTTTTTCGCCCCTGCCTGGCGTCCTCTCCGACACTTTAATCGGTTTCCAATTGTCGGCGATCTGAACCACACTACAACTGCCGCAAGGAAAGGTAGCGTCGCCAGTTCCGCGGCGCGATGCTGGGAACGGCGGCGACTGGCGAAGGTATGGTGACACGCGGTTCGAGAGAGGTTATAGGCGTTGTCAGCCTTCGCTGGCTCTCAGGCGCCATGGTCAAATCACATATGCCGGCGAGCCGGCTACATCCGGCGACCCAACGCTGCCTACCCTATAGAGGTGCATTTCCATGCCGATGGGCTCCGAGCATCCGCTGCGAAGGGAACTTCACAACGAGCTCCACGCGCGGCCGTCGCTTTACTTCGACGGCGACACGGATGTGTGGCATGTCGCCGTCGTCGGCGACAATGCCCCTCCTCAAATGCCCAATTCCCTGCCGGGACTGGAAGACGTCTCCACGACCCGCGAGGGCAACCACGGCATCGGCCGTTTCGGCGACGGCCGGCTGAAGTGGGAGGCGCATACCGAGTTTCTGACGCTGACCTTCATCGTCCCGGCATCGGCCGAACCCGGCAGCAATCCGCCGGAAGCCTTTCAGGCCTGCTGCCGTCAGATCGACGGAAAGGTCATCGCGGCGGTCCGAGTGCTCGTGCGGGACGAGAAGGACGGACAACGTCCGGAAAAACCGAAGCTGGATTATGTCGCCTCGCAGGTCGGCGGCGGCGATGCGGAAGTGCATTCGAACTTCCGGCTGACCGACAGCGGCTTCGTGGAATTCCTGTTCTTCAACCGCAACCTCAATGCCTATCGCACCGGCCGGATGGTCAGGCGTTTCCTGGAGATCGAGACATACCGGATGATGGCGCTGCTGGCGCTGCCGATGGCGCGCGAAACGGTGTCTAAACTCTCCGTCTTCGATCGGCGCCTCGACCTTCTGATCGCGCATATGCAGAGTGCGGTCAAAGTCGACAAGGCCCTGCTTTCCGAGGTCACCAAGCTCTCGTCGGATGTGCTCAATTTCTCCGCTCTCGCCCGTCACCGCTTCGGCGCGACGAAAGCCTATGCCGAGATCGTCGCGAGCAGATCGTCGGAGCTGCGCGAAGAGCGCGTCGAGCAGCGCCAGCGGATCGGCACCTTCATCGACCGGCGCTTTCAGCCGGCCGTCCGTGCGGTTCACGCCGCCGAACGCCGCCTCGATGAACTGGCCGAACGCGTGAGCCTGGCCGGAGACCTGCTTAGAACCACCGTGCAGGTTCAGCTCGAAGATCAGAACGCCTCGCTGCTGACGTCGATGGAAGAACGGGCGCGCATCCAGGTGCATATCCAGCAGGCGGTCGAAGGCTTCTCCGTCATCGCCATCACCTATTACACCGTCGGCCTCGCAAAAATCTGCCTCGAAAGCATTTCCGAACTGGGGGTCGATCCGCACGTGTCGAAGCTCGCCGTTCTCGGCGCCATCCCGCTCGTGCTTTTCGCCGTTTGGGCAGCAGTTCGTCACGTTCGCAAGAGCATTGCGGGCCACTCTCACGGTCCCGCATCAGAGAGCCACTGAGGCGACGCTGGCCGATGACCGCACGCCGCCGCCCTTTCGAGGCGGCGGCGTTTTCTTGGCTGCATCGACAGAACGTCAGGATGCCATCGCGTAATGGCGATGTTCCGATGACCGGCCGCTGCCCGTCCTGAACCGCCGCAGCAGCTCGGCAAGGCCTTCGGTCTCATGGGTCAGGCTTTGGGCGGCTGCCGTGGTCTCTTCGACCATAGCGGCGTTCTGCTGCGTCACCTTGTCCATCTGGTCGCCGGCAGCCGAGACCTCGCGCAGGCTCGTCGCCTGTTCGCGGGCGGCAGCGGCGATCTCGGCCACGGTCGCATTCATGGCGGTGACCTGCTCGACGATCTGTTCGAGTGAAAGGCCGGATTCACCCACCAGCTGGACACCGGTCTTGACCTGTGCCGAGGAGGTGGAGATCAGTTGCTTGATCTCCCTTGCCGCGTTGGCGGAGCGCTGGGCGAGCTCGCGGACTTCCTGGGCGACGACGGCAAAGCCCTTGCCCGCCTCGCCGGCGCGCGCCGCTTCCACGCCGGCATTCAGCGCCAGCAGGTTGGTCTGGAAGGCGATCTCGTCGATGACGCTGATGATATTGCCGATCTTGGACGACGAATTTTGAATTTCCGTCATCGCATCGATGGCGCGGGCAACGATCTCGCCGCCCTTTTCGGCATTGGTGCGAGCGGTTGCCACAACACCCTGGGCGCGGCTTGCACCCTCCGCCGTTCCGTTGACGCCGCGGGTCACTTCACCCAGCGCCGCGACGGTCTCCTCCAGCGAGGCTGCCTGCTGCTCGGTGCGGCGGGCGAGATCGTTGGAGGCGGTGGAGATTTCCGCAAGGCCAGAGCGGATGGTGCCGACCGCGCGAATGACGGAGTCGACCGCCTCTTCGAGGCTTGCGACCGAGTTGTTGAAATGATCCCGGATCCTGACATAGCGATGGTCGACTTCGCCGACGCGGACAGTGAGGTCGCCCTTCGAGAGTGCGTCCAGCCCGACAGAGATCTGGCGGAAGGCATGCTCCATCACCTGCGCGTCGCTGAGCCGCTCGGCCTCCTGGCGGAGCCGCTCTTCTTCGGCCGCCAGGCGGGCGCGTTCGGCATTGGCTTCGGCGATCAGCTTGGCGCGGCCCGTCTCTTGGAAAACCTTCAACGAACGCGCCATGGCCCCCAGCTCGTGGCGGTGCTCGACGCCGGTTATCACGATCCCTTCCTCACCACGGGCAAGCTGCTCCATGGACTGCGCCATCTTGCGCACCGCCGAGGAAATCAACCGGCCGACGAAATAGGAAAGGACGAGGCCGATGACGATCAGCAGCCCGCTGATGACCAGCGTCGTGCTGGTCGCGGAGGCAACCGTTGCGTCCACCGAACCATCAAGGGTCTTCTGCGCGCCCGTTACCGTCGCCTGCAGATCCTTAAAGCCGCCTGAGATTTTCGGTGCGAGCACGCTGAGCTGCGTCTGGCGGATGTTGCCCGAGGCCTGCAGCACGTCCTTCATGTCGCCGAGACGGGCGGTGTAATTCTGCATCAGCTGGCCGGCGCCCATCAGGCGCTTCTTCTGCAGCTCGTTCTTCGCGGCCTTGGCGGCGGCTTCGTTGAGCGTGACCGCTTCGGCCAGTGCTGCCTGCGCCGTGTCATAGGCCGCAAAATCGTTGGAATGGACGAAGCGCTCGGAGAAATAGAGACTGCGGTTCAGGGCCTCCAGCGTTGCCGCCGTCATCTGCAGCAGGGCCACGTCGTTCTGGCGCCAGGCGCTGCGCACGACGTCGTTGAGCGCGATGCTGGTCCAGGGACCGAATTCGGTGACCTTGGAGATCAAGGCATCGCGCCTGGCCTGAAGTGCCACGATCTCTTCGAAAGCCTTGCCATAGGCGGCAATGTCCTGGCGGATCGCCGCAAGGCCGGACTGCAGGTCCTTGTTGCCGGCAAAACGCGGGTCGTCGGCGTCAAACGCCTTCACGCCGGCGCGGAAGCGATCGACGACACCCTGCGTCGGCGTGGAGCGGAAGGCTTCCGCCGACATCTGAATCTCGTTCAGCTGGTCGCTGTAGTCCGAGATGGCGAGACTTTGGCCGGCCGTGGCGCGATAGGAAGAGAAGATCGAGGCGAGCCCGTTCATGCCGGAGATCGCGCTGACCGTGAGCAGGCTCATCAACAGGATCAGCGGCACGAAGCCGGAGGTGATCTGTGCGCGAATGCCGAATTTATTCCAGAAATGCAACATCATAGTCCTCTTATGCTCACTGGCTCTTCGGCAGATAGGTGGCAATGTTCTCAGGTGTGACGAGTTCGAAGGGAACGTTGTTTTCGCGCGGCACCTTCTCTTTGCGGATCAGCTTGACGGCAGCGTCGACAGCGGCAGCGCCCTGCCCGACGGCGCTCTGGAGAATGGTGACGTCGAGATCGCCGGCGACCATCGCGGCGAGCGCGTCGTCGGTCGCGTCGACGCCGGCGACGACGACATCTTTCATCGGCATGCCGGCCTTCTTCATGGCCCGGATCGCGCCGAGCGCCATCTCGTCATTATTGGCGATGACCGCGTCGAACTTGACGCCGGCCGACAGCCATTCCTGCATCTGCTGGTCGGCATAATCGCTCGACCAATAGGCGGCCTGCCGCTCAACGATCTGAAGGCCCTTGCAATCCGGGGTGGCGATGACGTCGGAGATGTCCCGGGTGCGGGCGCGGGCGGCCGCGTGGAAGGGTTCGCCCATCAGCACGACGACACGGCCTTTGCCTTTGAGGAGCGCGCAGACCTGCTTGGTCTCCAACGTTCCGGATTCCTTCTCGTTGGAGGCGACCACTACCTGATTATCCGGCAGGTCCAGTAGGTTGGAAGGAACATTGTTGATGTAGACCAGCGGAATACCGGCATCTGCCACCATCTTGGTCATTTGCGGCCCGAGATCGCCATCGGAAACTGCAAGGATGATGGCGTCGACCTTGTCGGCAATGAGCTTCTGCACCTGCTGCTTCTGGAGCTCGTTGTCGCCCTTGGCGCTTTCGGTGACGAGCTTGAGGCCCGATATCGTCTGTCCATGCGAGACGACGCCGTTCAGAAGTGCCGTTCTGAATTTGTCGAGATCGGACATCGAAACACCGATCGTCTGGGCATGGGCAGCAGAGATCGATATCGCCAAGGCGATGGATGCAAGCGTAGCCGTTTTCATGAATTCCCCTGCGCAATTCGAATATGAAGGGGTTATTTCAAATTTTGGTTAAATTTTACTTTTCGGCCAGGAGCAAAAGTTAACCGCGGGGATATGGTTGCGGCGGCACGAGAACCTTCTTCGGCGGCGATAGACCGGACTTGAAGCGCATCACAGCAAACTTGATGCGATGCGCTTAAATCTTTGTTCTTATGAAGATTAGCGCCCACCAAAGCCGGAGCTGACGGTGATTCCCTTGTAGATCACCCTCTGCAACACGATGGCCAGGATGACGCCGGGCACCATGGAGATCGTCGCACCGGCCATGATGTAATTCCACGCGGTGCCCTGCTGTGTCTGGAACAGGGTGAGCCCGAGCGGCAGCGTGGCCATTTCGACGCCGCTGGTGGCGATCAGCGGCCAGAGGAAACTCTTCCACTGCGCGATGAAGGTGAACAGCGCCAGCAGGCCGATGGCCGGCATGGCAAGTGGAACGATGACCGTGACCAGGATGCGCAGGCGCGAAGCCCCGTCCATCATCGCCGCCTCGTCGAGATCCTTGGGAATGCCGAGGATGAACTGCCGCAGCAGAAAGGTGCCGAAGGAGCTGAAGGCGACCGGCAGGATCATGCCGTGATAGGTGTTGATCCAGCCGAGCTTGCTGACGACGAGGAAGAGCGGGATGACCAACATCACCTGCGGGATCATCAGCGTGCTGAGATAGGTAAGCAGAAGCCCCTCCCGTCCGGGAAATCTCAGCCGGGCGAAGGCGTAGGCAGACAGGCAGGAGACTGCAATCACGATCGCCGTAACGCCACAGGCGACCACGAAGGAATTCAACAGGAAGGTTCCAAATGGCAGGGAAACCAGGGCTTCGACGAATGTTCCCCAATGATACTCCTCAGGGAAGATGCGGACCGGCACAGCCATCACCTCGGCATTGGAGCGCACCGCGTTCGACACCATCCAGAAGAAGGGGAAGAGGAAAAGCAGCGCGATCAGCGAAAGTGCCGTGTAGCTGACGAAGGTGCCGACGCGCCGCAATATGCGGTGACGACGCTGGGACACGGAATGCGGATGCCGCGAGGTCTGATCAATCGTCATAGTGCACCCATTTGCGCTGCATGTGGAATTGCAGGATGGTGAGCGCCATGATCATGACGAACATCACCCAGGCCAATGCGGAGGCATAGCCCATCTGGAAGTTGGAGAAGCCTTTCTGGTAGATGGCGAAACCGAGCGTGGCCGTCGCCGAGCCCGGGCCGCCGCGCGTCATGGCAAATATCTCGTCGAAGACCTGCAGCGAGGTAATCGCCGTCATAACAGTGCCAAAGAAGATGGTCGGCGAGATGAGCGGCAGGCGGATGCGCCAGAAGCGCTGCCAGGCGTTGGCGCCGTCGATCGTCGCCGCCTCGAGATAGTGCTTCGGCACCAGGTCGAGGGCGGCGTTGAACATCACGACATTATAGCCGACATTTGCCCACAAGGTGACAAGCACGACCGCCTGCATGGCCCAAGTCGAGCTCAGCAGGAAATTCGGCAGGCCGAGGCCGAGCGCGCGGATAATGGTGTCCGCCAGGCCGTCCGGCGTGAAGATCAGCAACCACACCACCGACGCCGCGATGGTCGGTGTAAAGGTCGGCAGGAAGAAGATCACCCGGAAGATCGCCTTGCCGCGCTTCAGGCTCGATATCCAGACCGCGAGCGTCAGCGAGACGATGATATTCAGCGCCAGATACTCGACGGCAAAGAACAGCGTGTTGCTCAATACGGTGTAGAAGGCCGGATCGACAGTGAAGAGCCTGATATAATTCTGAAAGCCGACGAAGGATGGCGTCGAGATCAGCTGCCAGTTGGTAAAGCTGAGCGCCAGCGACGCCACAATCGGCAAGGCCATGAAGACCATGAAGCCGAGGAAGCTCGGCAGCAGGAACAGCATGGCTGTCTGCGTCTCCGGCTTCAGGAAGCGCCGTGGTTGACCGGGTTGCAAGGGAACTTCGGCAACAGCGCTTTGCGACATGTCTTCCTCCATGCGCGGCTGGTCCTGCCGCAGCGAGAGCTGGCGCATGACCCGAAGACCGGAATGGATTTTCCGAAAGGATCAGACGCAGATTTCAAAGCAAGGCGCGTCCTGCCGGACGCGCTGGCTCTATTGCTGCGCGAGGCTCTGGATGGACTCCATCGTCTGCTTGGCGTCGACGCTACCGGCGAAAGCCGGCGGGAAATACTGGTTGAAGAGATTTTCCACCGCTGCCCAGTTGTTGGTGATCACGTAAGGCACGGAGTGCGCCAGGGAATAGTCGATGGCCTCGCCGCCGTTGGTGATGTCCTTGGCCGCCACCTTGTACCAGGCGGATTGCGACGCAGTGCGCGCCGGCAAGGCACGGCCCTGTTCCGCGAGATAGGACAAGGCTTCCGGGCTGGTCAGCACCTGGATCGCCTTCCAGGCCGCGTCCTTGTTCTTGCTCGTCGTGGAAATACCGAAGCCGGAGCCTGCGGTCACGGCCGAAAGTTCGCCCTCTTCGCGCGGCAGGGTGGTGAGGCCGATTTTGAACTTCGCCTGGCCCTTCATGCCGATGATCGACCAGGGGCCGTCGATATACATGGCGACGTTACCCGAATTGAACCGGCCCTGGACGACATCACCGGGATTCGCGCCACCTGATGGAACCAGCGGCGCGATCTTATCCTTGGCTGCAAAGCCGATCAGCCTGTCGGCGGCAGCAACTGCGCTCGTACTGGTCAAGTCAAGCTCGCCGGCGTCGTTGACGTATTTATCGCCCCAGGCCGCGGCCAGGACCGAATAGTTCGTCGGGGTGATGCCGAAGCCATACTTGCCGTCCTTCGTCAGCTTCTTGGCGGCATCGGTGAACTCGGCAAGCGTCCAGCCCGGCTTCGGCAGCGGAACGCCGGCGGCTTCGAGCGCGTCCTGGTTATAATAGATGACCCACGGACCAACGTCGTAAGGCAGACCGTAGAGCTGCTTGTCGACGGACATGCCTCCGATGATCGAGGGGGTGAAGGCACCGACGTCGAACTTATCGGCCTCGATCCGGTCATTCAGCGGCTCGAGCAGCGAATAGAAGTTCGGCATGCGCAGCGACTGCATGGAAACGATGTCGGCGAGCTGTCCCGAAGCCGCCAGCACCGGCAGCCGCGTCCAATAGTCGACCCAGCCCGTCGTCGTCAGCGTCACCTTGATGTCGGGATACTTGGCGGTCACCATCTCTGCCAGGTGCTGCCAACTCTTGGTGTCGGTTTCGGAGCCGGTCCACATCTGCCAGGTCAGATTGACCTGCTCGGCCGATGCGGCTGTGGCAAAAAGACTGCTGCCGATAGCGGCAAGCAAAAGCGTTTTCTTCAGAACCTTCATGGGTTTCTCCTCCCTCCATGAACGCAAAGGACACGCGGTGCGATCGAGCTCACGCCTTGAGGACGATCTCGATCACCGGGACGGTAACGTCAGGTTGCCGGACCGGCAGTTCGAGCGTGATCATGCCTTCCGGCACCATCACGCCGATGTTGGAATCCACTTCCTTCGTCTGGCTGAGCCAGCGCACTTCGCTGGCGTCATGCAGGAACTGCGCATAGGCGATCCTGTCGGCGAGACCTTCGATGTGGATGTGGCGATAAGGCCAATTGTAGACGTGCAGATAAAGACGGTTGCCGCGCTGGGTATAGCGGCAGCCGGCCGGCACCGGATAGTCGGACGGCCCCGCCCCATAGATGGAGCGCCCGTTGACGGCCATCCAGTTCTGGTAGACCTCCAGCGCAGCGATCGCGCGCGCATCGAGCGTGCCCCGGCCGGTCGGGCCAACATTCATCAGGAGGTTACCGCCGAGCGAGACGGAATCGATGAGCAGCTGGATGATCTGTTCCGGGCTCTTCCAGGTATCCTCGTCACGGTGATATCCCCAGGAACCGCTGAAGGTGTGGCAGGCTTCCCAGAGCACCCCCTGGCTGGCGATGGCGGGGGCCACGCGCGGCGTATATTGCTCCGGTGTCGTTACGTCGGGCAGGGTGCCGGGCGGCAGATCGAGGCGGTTGTTGACGATGATGCCGGGCTGCAGCTCGCGCACCAGATCGACCAGCCGCTCGCTCTCCCAGTCGCCGCGCCCCTTGCCGGGCAGGCCATGATATTCGCGCCCCGGATAGCTGAAATCGAACCAGATGATGTCGACGCGGCCGAAGCCGGTCAGAAGTTCGCGCACCTGTTCGCGCATATAGGCAGCGTAGTTGGCGATGTTACGGCCGGCATTCAGTGCCTTGGCGTCCGGATGATTGCGCAAGGGATGGTGAACGTCGATCGGGAAATCGGGATGCTGCCAGTCAAGCAGCGAATAGTAGAAGCCGATCTTCAGCCCTTCGGCACGGAAGGCGTCGACCAGCGGCGTGAGCAGATCCTTGCCACAGGGCGTGTTCGGCGCCTTGTAGTCCGTCACCTTGCTGTCCCAGAGGCAGAAACCCTCGTGATGCTTGGTCGTCACCACGACATATTTCATGCCGGCGAGACGTGCCCGGCGAGCCCATTCCTTGGGATCGTAGAGATCAGGATCGAAATTGTCGAAATAGCGCTGGTAATGCTCGTCGGTCAGCTCTTCCCGGTTCTTCAACCACTCGTGCCGGGCGCCCAGCGCATAGAGGCCCCAATGAATGAACATGCCCAGGCGATCGTGGCTGAACCAGGCGTGTTTGCCCGCCCCTCCCGACGCCGGATTTTCCGGCTGGCGTTCCGAACTCATCACAGGTTTCTCCTCCCTGTTTTCCGGTCCAACATCATATCGAACCGGTTCGGTAAATGATCATCTCGCCTGATCTGATGTCTGTCAAGCCGAAATTCGCGATCGAAAGATCACTGAGGCAAACCCTATGAAACAGGTTGATTTGAAGCATGAATGTTGCGCCGATCAATAAAATCGGACATAACAAGGCATTAGAACCGGTTCGACAGAAATGACCACGATACGAGACGTAGCGCGCCTTGCGGGGGTTTCCATCTCGACCGTCTCGCTCGCGCTCAACAGCCCGAAGCGGGTCGGCGCCGAGACGCTCGACCGCATTCAGCAGGCGATAAAATCGACCGGTTACCGCATCGACCCGGTGGCCCAGACGCTGGCGCGCGGACGCAGCTCGCTGATCGGTTTCGTTTCGGCCAATCTCGGCAACATGTTCTTCGGCGACATCCGTCGAGAGATCGAGCACCAGGCGCTTGACCACGGCTATTTCGTCCTGATCGCCGACTCCTCCGGCAGGGCCGATCTCGAGCGAGCGCTGTTGGAGCGGCTGGAGGCGCAGAAGATCGCCGGCATTGCGCTGGCGGCAAACGGGCGCGGCGAGGAGTACGCCACGTTCCTGCGCGACTTCAAGACCCCGATCGTGATGTTCGACCAGAAGCTGGAAGGCGCCGAGCGCGATTTTGTCGGCTCCGACAACCCGCTGACCACCACCATCCTGACGGAACATCTGCTGCAGCTCGGCCACCGGCGCATCGGCTTCATCTCCGGGCCGAGTGGCCTGCACACCGCCGACGAGCGCCTGAAGGGCTTCATCAACACGATGGCCGGCGCCGGCGTGGACATCGATCCTTCGCTGGTGGTCGAAGGTGGCTACACCAGAACCGGCGGCCATGCGCAGGCGATGCGCCTGCTCACCCGCCGCGATCGGCCGACCGCCATCATCGGAGCCAACAACATGACGGGCCTCGCAGCGCTGCAGGTGATGCAGGAGATGGGCTTCCGCTGCCCTGACGACGTATCGCTGGCGATGGTCGACGACGTGCCCTGGAGCAATGTCATCACCCCTCGCATCACCATGGTGGTGCAGGATGCGCAGAAGCTCGGGGAATTGGCGGCCCAGCGCCTCCTGGCAAGAATAGCAAGCCCGGAGGCTGCCGCAGCACCCCCGCAGGATTTTATCCTGACGCCGAAGTTCGTGCGCGGGGAGTCGACCAAGCGGTTGTGAGTGTTTCTCCAGATCCGCACACCTATGCCAAAGCCGCGTCGAAAGACGCCAGCGCGGTGCCGGATTCCGCTGGTTGGCCCTTGTCCATTGAAAGGTGGGCAAATTTGTCATACATGTGTGATGAATCGTGAATTCGCAGTGCCGCGCGTTTGAGCGGCATTCGGATCAAGAGCCGATGCGGGGGTCAGGCGTGGCTATGCAGATGAAGGATCGCAGCAAAGGCTCCGGCTCGCTGGTCTCACAGGTTGGCGAAAGTCTCCGGCAAGCCATATTGAGCGGCCAGTATTCTGCTGGCGACAAGCTTCCGAGCGAGCACGAACTGACCGAAACGCATAGCGTCAGCCGCACCGTCGTGCGCGAGGCAGTGGCAGCACTTCGCTCTGACGGGCTTGTCGAGGTGCGCCAGGGGGCTGGGATTTTCGTACTCGGCGCCGATCCGGCGCTCTCCGCGCGGAAAGTCGACAAAGCCCGCGTCGCCTCCGATCTCGAGGTACTCGAGATCAGAACACCTGTCGAAATCGAGGCGGCGGGCCTTGCAGCCTTGCGCCGCTCCCCGGCACAGGAGGAGGCGATATTTGAATGTCATCGCAAAATCCTCCAGTGCATCGAGAGCGATCAATCCATTCGCGATGCGGATCTCGAGCTCCATGCCGCGATCGCGGAGGCCACGAACAATCCGCTGTTCAGGCAGTTCCTGGAGTCGCAGGGCTCGGCGATCATCCCGCAGTCGAGGCTCGTCCCGGAATCAAGGACGGCCGAACAGACCGCCTATCGAAAGCTGATCCACAAGGAGCACGAGGCAATCGTCGTCGCCATTTCGGACAGAGACGACCAGGCCGCCCGCAACGCCATGCGCGACCATCTGGTCGGCAGCCAGGCCAGGTACCGCAACCTGCTAAGAGATCTGCGAAGCTTTACGAGCTGACATCCTAACCGGAATTGCGTGGAAGTCGGACCGATTATGTGAGCACGGCCGGCAGGCGACGGATGTGGCCCCGAGGCTCTTGTCGCAAGGCCATCCTCAGTGTGGCTATTGGCGCGAATTGTCCGTTATTTGTCCGGCGGACGCATTTTCCCCTGTCTTCAAATCGCCGAATATCACTTCATGATCAACCTGCATGGAGCAAGAAATGTCCGGCCACGATACTGTCCTTCTCGTTATCGACGCCCAGGAGTCCTTCAGACACCGCGAATATTGGAATGAAAACCTCGCTTCCGTCTGTCGATCGTCGGCAGGCTGATCGACGGTGCGGACGCCGATGGAATACCCATCATCCAGATCTTCCATGTCGATGAAAACGGGCCGTTTTCGAAGCATCCGGAACGGCGTTCGTCGTATCCTCGTCTCGGCATCCGCACCGAACAGTGCTGCGAAACCACGACCCGCCATGCCTCGGATCTCGGCTATCAAGTCGACTATGTCGGTGAGGCGACCCTGACCTTCTCGATGACCGACGCCGCAGGACGCACCTGGAGCGCCAAGGAAATCCGGGATCGGACCGAGTTGGTCCCTGTCGGGCCGCTTCGCTCAGGATTATCGTGACCTCTGCGGATGGACATGGCGAAATTGCTTTTGGCGCAATGCAAGCCACGCTCGATCTCGGCAACAGTCAGTCCATGATCTCATTCACATGGTCCGGATTTGACGAAATGGACGAGGTCTCGGGCGACGGTCATGTCGAACTGCTCGACGATGGCTCGATCGAGATCACATTCGCATACCAATATGGCGACGAGGCCATTCTCAAAGCAAAACCAGAGACTTCTTCAACAGCCTGCTAAAGAGTAAGGGCCCGATCCCGGCCGACTTCGCCACCAGTCCGGCTTACTCGCCGTAGTTGGCCACTTGGCGACGATTGGCTTCCGCGGTCGCGCCTTGAGCTTCGCTCGATTCTAAAGTAAGCGTTCGCTTGGACAGAGGTCATGGAAGCAGGAGGCGCTAAGCTCCAGGGCGCTGAACGGTACGCCCCTAATGAGACTTAGCGAAGAAATCGAAGGCGACGGTTGAGCATGGTTGATGCGACGGATATATCAGCGGGCGTGGAATCCCTTTCAAACGTGCGCCGCAGCAAAGGGATCCTCGTAACCAGCCTGATATTCATCATTGCTCTTTCCCTGGTCGCTCTTACCGGAACTTGGGACTGGTTCGCGAAGCGCTTTTTCGGCTTTTTCCCGCTGCTGATCGGTTTGTTCGTACTCGGCATCCACCCCGTAGTTAGAGTGAAGGCCGCAGTCGTCCTAAGTGGTCTTGCGGATTGGCTCGCTAGACGCGGGGCCTTCGTATCAAATCCAGAGGAGGAAGCACCGAAATTTGCGCTGATCCGAATAGTATTTGGGCTCCTCATGATCGAGCGCGCCTTCTGGATGATCTCCTATCTTGAGCCTTCGGACTGGGGGCAGCCATCGATTTGGTTGACTGCCATGATGGGATTGCTGTGCGGCGTCTTGGTGACAGCGGGTCTACTGACGCAGTACGCACTCGTGTACCTGATCGTTTTTCAATGGCAGATGGGAGATATACTGCTCCGCACATCCACATTGGGAAACTGGATCGCAGCGATGCTTTCAGTGCTCCTGATTTTCGCAAACGCCGGCGCGAATTTTTCGCTGGACCGGCTGCTTATGAAAAGAGGCACGTTCGCGTGCAAGGCCATCTCAGCGTTCTACTATGACAACGGTTTGCCAAGTGAATCCGGGCTGCAGCTCGCAAAGTTGATGACGCTGGCCTGTTACTGGTGCGTGTGCCTGTACTCGCTTTCAATCCATTTGGGCGAGCCTGCCTGGATGTCAGGTTCGGCCGGCCCACTGCTGCTCACCAATAACTTCATGTCCAGATATTCGAGTGAGTTTAGCTGGCTGCTTTCGCAAGGCCCGATCCCGGTTTTCCTGGCGCGCGTATCACTCTGGGCGATGTTGCCGTGGTATCTTCTGCTGCTTCCGTTTGTGCTTCTCGGCGGAGTGTTTCGCAAATATGTAATCATGTGGGGCTTGCTGTTCTTCGGGCTGAGCCTATTCCTCCTCCAGCTCGGGTGGCTAGCCCAATTCGAGTTCCTGTTCCTGGCCGCCTTGTTTTGGACCAGGACGTTTATCAGTGGCGCAAACAGGCTTCAGGTGGCGTACGATGACCGCTGCAATCTGTGCGATAGAACGGTGACGTTCGTAAAGGCCGTCGATCTCTTCAGGCGAGTCCACCTTAAGCCGTTGTCCAAGAACATTCCTTGGCTTATCGAAGTCGGCATCGATCCAGATGATGCACGAAAGGACCTTTACGCTGTTGACGTCAGCAGCGGGAATGCCGTCAAAGGTTACGAGTTCTATGTGCTTTTATCGAAGCACGTGTTCCTTTTGCTGCCGCTTCATCCGTTGCTCATAGTCGGCCGATATTTGGGCGGACCGGCAGTGTACAGGTTCGTTGCCGAGCGTCGGACGAGGATGTTCGGCGTCTGTCAAATCCCTACGCCAAAGCCAGAGTATACGCTGCTGCCAACGGGCCAGATGGTCCACAAGGACATCGTCCCGGGTGATCCGATCTCCATCGTCTTATCTCGCTTCCTCTGCCGTACCTGGTGAAGAACCCTCCAACGGTCCTGCGGAAAATCCAAAGATCCGTTGCGGCGCCAACGAACGCAGCTGGTATCTACGGGGTCGGTCCAATCGACGTGTTTAATTCTACCGATCTTCGGATGGCTGAGAACTGGTTTACCCTCAGCAAGAAGACCAAGGACGGCCTCGAACAGCTTCTTCCAATATTCTCCGAGGACGGGAAACGTCTAGCTGCTCACAGATCGGACCGGGTCTATTTTGGGCACACTGTGGCGTTCAGGCGCGGCGTAATCGGGAAGGAGGGCTGCCAACTTGAAGCTTTTCGCCAGCAGGTCAGCTACCTTGGCGAAAACGAACACTTAAACGGTGAGACCCTCATTTATCGTCAGTACGTGGAGCCGCTACCCAGCGTGGATTTGCTACTGCGGGGCCAATATATGGCGAGCGAGAGACGACTGGTTTGCGAAGTGACGTTTTAGCGGAACTGTCAACGTTTGAGGAGCGGCTGTCCATATACAATCATCGCCTGCCGAGCCATTCGAGCGAAGGAAATGAAGTGAAGAAGGTGGCTATCGTCCAGTCAAACTATATCCCGTGGAAGGGTTATTTCGATATGATCGCCGCCGTGGATGAGTTTATCCTCTATGACGACATGCAATATACGCGACGTGATTGGCGCAATCGCAATCAGATCAAGACGCCGCAGGGGATTCAATGGCTCACAGTCCCCGTTCAGGTAAAGGGAAAGTACCACCAGAAAATCCGAGAAACTGAGATAGAAGGCACCGAATGGGCGAACGCCCATTGGAAGAGCCTGATCCAGAACTATCGTCGTGCTGCACACTTTGAGGAAATCGCTGTGTGGCTGGAGCCCCTTTACCTGAATGAACAGCCAAGTCACCTTTCGCCGCTCAATCGCCGATTCATTGAAGCAATCTGCAATTATCTCTCAATCCAAACTGTAATTTCCCATTCATGGGACTACACGTTAGTGGAAGGAAAGACAGAGCGTCTGGCTGCGCTTTGTGCTCAAGCGGGTGGCACAGAGTACGTATCTGGCCCCGCGGCAAAAGACTATGTAGATGAAGAAGTCTTTAAAGAACGAGGAATCAGGCTCACCTGGTTCGACTATGCCGGCTATCCTAAATACCCCCAGCTCTGGGGTGAATTCGTTCATGGAGTGACGATTCTCGATCTTCTCTTTAATTGTGGAAGGGACTCGCGAAATCACATGAGATACCTGAAATGAAACCTTCACAGCGCCAAATTTCTGGTCCGCTAGTGAATCGCACTTTTAGAGTGGCGGAATGATTGGCCCGCTAGAGGTGTTTCGGTGTTTCGACACTTTTGCCAACTCCCGGGAACAAGGAACGAAGGGTGGATGATCGGCGCTCTCTGAAGCTCGGGGGGTGCAATGTAAATAGCGTGGGGCAGTTTTGATCCTTGGGAGAGGCATCATGAGTTGATTAACACCTGAATCTTTGGCATGGGTTTCCGGTGCCGCACGACCCATTGGAGCATTGGTGCGCGTGTGCAGAAAGACGAAAGCGTACCGGATACTGACGCCAATCCTCCACATTTTTAAGGCTTGCGCGTGGTGACAAAATTGCGTTATTGCGGTCCGCTAGCAAGCATTGCGGGGGACTTCGCTTGACGGAATATATTTCTAGGTGTCCCGCGTGTGGATCAGCAGATTGTAGAAATCTACCTATTCCGCATGCAGCCCGCTCGATGGTTAGCGACGGCAAGGTGGTATCGAATCCTCTTAAGCGCTGTTCTTGTAACAACTGCGGCCATGGCTTCCACACCCAGAATTTTTCAGAAGAGCAAATAAAAGAGATTTATAGCGCCGATTACTCGATCGGCCTGCGAGACGCGGTGGCGGAGGCTGCGCGCTCCGCCGAATATAGCCGACAGATAGAAGCTTTCTTGACGCATCATCTGGGGAATGAAGCCAATTTCTCCAAAATCATAGAGTTTGGATGCGGCAGCGGTACGTTGCTCGGTCATCTGACCAATAGGCTTGGCGCTCAAATTGCAACCGGAGTGGAGCCTAGTTCCCGGGTAGCCGCGAATGCGCGTTCAAACGCGGGAGGTCGAATTTCCATCCACGAGGGTTTTGCTGAGCAGTTCGAGGCCCCCCTCCCCGGCTACAATCTTTGCCTGTCCGTTAACGTGGTCGAGCACACACGTAATCCCCTCGGTTTTCTGCAAGCATGCCGACGCGTCATTGATAAAACGGGGAATATTGTCGTCATTTGTCCGGATGGAGAAATCGTGGGGTCGGAGTTGCTCTTTTACGATCATATATCCAACTTTACGTCCGCTTCCTTGGCAATGATTGTAGCGGGTGCAAACCTGCGGATGGTTGCGAACTCCCCCTTAACAGGCAGCCTGCAGGGATTTAGGATTTACCTGTTGCAGTTCGGCGACGCTGACCTCGACAATCAGACCCGCGGCTTCGCGTTTCTTTCTCAGGAGCGCGCAGAGTATGTGAACACCTGGAGCAAGATACAAGACGCGACCAACCGGGTGCTTAAGGGCCGGAAGTATGGCATCTTCGGCACGGGTGAGTATTCGGATCTTCTTCACGCCTATAGCCCGTCCGTGATCGAAAACGCAGAGTTTTTTGTTAGGGATCAACCGGTAGAGGCGGATTTCTATGGTAAACCTGTTGTATCAGTCAAAGACTTCTTGAGCTTTCCAAGAATGACCCTGATCGCGGCTGTGCATGAGCGAAGCTGGTCGCTTGTCCGAGATCGTTTTGGATCGGAGGGTGTTCCGATCTTTCATTCTCTTGAAATTGCAAGGCAGGATGCCATCCCATGACGGAAATTTCTCGCTACGGCGTTATTGCGACAACCGAAGCAAACGACATTTACGACATCCTCGCGGAGGAGGTCAGGCTCCTGGGATACACTACGCTAGATTCCGGACTGGCCGGGACTCAGCTCGATGAACTCTCGCAGTTGTTCAATAGAGCGGAGCTAGAATACGATACCGAGGCAACAGACCGAGGTTATGATCTTAGCAAGATCAATGAGCGTGATACGATTCGCCTCCTTCCGATGGTGTGCCCCAATTTCTGGGAGGTCGTTTTCAATCGGCCACTTCATGAGTTATTGTCACGGCTCCTCGGCGGTTACTTCATCCTGAACCAGGTGAACGGCCTGATAAATCGTGGCCACCAAAGCAAATATCACCAAGCCCAGTATCACAGAGATCTTCCGTATCAGCATTTCACTAGCTCTCGGCCGCTCGCTATCAATGCACTCTTTGCATTAGACGACTTCACTATCGAAAATGGCGCCACGCGCGTGATCCCGGGAACCCATCATCGTGAAGCGTTTCCACCTGACGAAGTTGTTCGGCGTTTGGAGACCCACGTCACCGTCAAACGGGGGACGTTCATTGTCTTGGACTGCATGGTTTACCACGCCGGCAGCACCAATAAGACCGATAAAAATCGTCGCGCGATCAATCACGTGTTCACGATTCCTATGCTGCGTCAGCAGTTCCATATTCCGTCTGTGCTAGGTGAAGCTCCAGATTTTACAGACCAGCAAAAGAAAATATTGGGCTATGGCCTGGAAGAATTTCGTTCAGTTGGCGACTGGTTCAAGTCTCGGTTGCCGAAAGTCAAATGAGTTCCATGACACGCAAGTTATCCATTGTTACCACCCTATACAGGTCAATGGACACAATCGATGAGTTCATCCAACGCGCCTTGGCCGCGGGAGAGGCGGTGTCGGATGATATTGAAATCGTGATTGTCGATGATGGCAGTCCGGATGGTTCGGCGAACATCGTGCGAAATTGGGTTGAGCGCGACGCCCGGATCTCGCTGTTATGCTTGAGCAGAAATTTCGGGCACCATAAAGCGATGCTCGCGGGTTTGGAGCATGCTCAGGGCGACCTAATATTCCTGATTGACAGCGATCTCGAGGAGCCTCCCGAGTTGCTTTCGGAAATGGCGCAGGTTTTGCGGGGAAAAGCTGTTGATTGTCTCTACGGGCTGCAGGAACGTCGGAAAGGCGGCCGGATGGAGCGGATATCGGGGCACCTTTTTTATTGGCTTTTCTCCGCGTTAAGCGAGGTACGCATACCCCAGAACGTATCAACGATGCGATTGATGACCCGTCGCTATGTATCCGCTCTACTTAAATTTCGCGACAAAAACCCAGTCTTCGTTCCACTAAGCATTCTTGTTGGCTATCCCCAGGCATCGTTCCCTTTTGTCAAAGCCAGCACCTCGGATACGACCTACTCGCTAGGAAGGCGGATTGCCCTGACTGCCCTTGCTATCACGACATTTTCGGCCAAGCCATTGATATTAATGCTGTGCTTCAGCTTAATGATGGCTTTCTTAGGTATCGTCTACGGCGGGTTTGTTGTGGTGCGCGCGCTGACCGGACCGGTCCAAGACGGATGGGCGTCACTCATGGCCGTCGTGGTCTTTTTCTTCAGCTTGAATGCTGTTTTTACCGGGCTGATGGGCCTTTATGTCAAACAGATCCTGGAGGAGGTGAAGGATAGACCCCGCTCAATCATTCGAGATATCTATTCTAAAAGGAATTCCTCAGAGAACTAGCCGATCTATTCCGAAAAATACGCTACAAAGTTGGAGGGGCCTTTCCAACGTCGTCAGCCGGGCGGTATATGCTGTCGCGCGTGTTGGACTAGATATTGCTGGAATGGCTACCACGTGGCGTAACCCACCTGGTGTTCATGTTGGCGATCGCCCGAGTCAATCGCAGATACCCCGTCAGGTGAGTATTCGGACGCGGTAGCTGGCTCACGGGAAATGACCAAAATTGGATACGAGAAGTTGCTGGTCCCTCACAAGTGCGAGCGCTCAAAGCGATAACGAAGATTGGAGGAAGAGCTCAAATTTCTTTAAGTGGCGGGGCTGGTAGTGTATTTACAGGATTTTTTGAGACCAATTAGCGCCGCTAAACATCAGCGCCCTTACACGTGGTGGGACATTCATGGTTGAATCGAGTGATGACATCCTGAAGGATGTGGCTAACTATTATTCGGGACGGATCGCTGAACATGGCCAAACCGCAGCAGGTGTGGACTGGAACAGCCAAGCCGGCCAAATCATGCGTTTCGATCAACTTCTCAAGGTGGTCGATTCTTCGCAACCATATTCTATCGCCGATATAGGATGCGGCTACGGAGCGTTGCGTGACCACCTCTCGCAGTTGGGACACACCACCCGGTACATAGGTGTCGACATTGCCCTGCCCATGATTGAAGCAGCGCGTTCGCGCATTGCCGCGTCGCCTGATGTAACGTTTAGGTTGGGTAACTCGCCAGGTGAGGTCGTCGACTATTCCATAGCGTCCGGGATTTTCAATGTGCGGCTGGGTCGGACGGACGAGGAGTGGCTTGCGTATCTGGTGGAAACACTGGACATGATGAACATATCCAGCGGGATAGGTTTTTCTTTCAATTGTCTAACATCCTATTCTGATGCAGACCGGATGCGGGGTGATCTTTTCTACGCCAACCCGCTGGACTTATTCGATCTTTGCAAACGGCGTTATTCCCGACAGGTAGCTTTGTTGCATGACTATGAGCTATACGAGTTTACGATGATTGTGAGGAAGTAGCTATGACGCGGAAGCTCATCATTTTTGGGGCTGGTGATATCGCCCAACTCGCGCATTACTATTTCCAAAATGACAGCGATTATGATGTGGTCGCGTTCACTGTGGACGAAGCCTATTTAACTGAACGAGAATTTTGTGGCCTGCCGGTCGTTGCCTTCGAAAACGTCGCTGATCTCTATCCACCGGCCGACCATGCCCTTTTCGTCGCACTCAGCTACTCCAAGCTGAACCAAATCCGCAAGGAGAAATTCGAGGCCGGGCTGGCTCTCGGTTACGATCTTGCAAGCTATATCAGTTCTAGCGCAACAGTCCTCAACGGGCATTCCTTCGGGCGTAATTGTTTTATTCTTGAAGACAATACGATCCAACCGTTTTCGCATATTGGTGATAATGTCACGTTGTGGAGCGGTAACCACATAGGTCATCATTCGGATATCGGAAGTCACACGTTCATATCCTCCCATGTTGTGGTGTCCGGTGGTGTCAGGATCGGCGAGCAATGTTTCATAGGGGTCAATGCTACGCTTCGTGATCACGTTAGTATCGGGGCAAAGTGCGTTATCGGTGCCGCGGCGCTCATACTGTCCGATGCCGAGGCTGATGGAGTTTACGTAGCTAGCGCCTCTGAACGCTCGCGTGTTCCAAGCTCAAAATTGCGCAAGATATGACCGGCACATGGGTTAAAACCGGCCTGCTCTTCAAACCGTCCGGTTTGCACCCGAAGCTGAGGAGTCACGCTGCCAACCCGCTCGCACTCCACCTTGAAGGTGACACATATAGGGTGTTTTTTAGCGGGCGCGACAGCGAGAATCGTTCCTCTGTGGGCGCCGTTGATATTAATCTCTTGACGCGAGAAGTCGTTCACGAACACAAGCAGCCCTTTCTGGTACACGGTGCTGGCGGCAGTTTCTTTGAAGCGGGTATCAGCATCGGTAACTGTTATTATGCGGGGGTGCAGCGCTATATGCTATTCATGGGATGGCAGAGGCCTCCGGGAGGGCACTGGCGTGGCGATATAGGCCGTATAAAGGTTCGACCCGATCTGACGCTTGAGCTGGACGCCGACGTAGCGTTCATGGCTTCGGATGAGGAAGATTTAGTCAGTTTTTCCTATCCATGGGTTGAAAAGACGGATAGTGAAACGTTCAGGATGTGGTATGGGTCCACCGTAACCTGGGACGCGGGCAACGGTGAAATGCTCCATGTTATCAAGTCCGCAAGTTCAAGGGATGGCCATATATGGCACAAGGAAGGTGTGGCAATTCCCTATGAAATTGGTAGGGCGCAAGCCTTCTCCAGGCCCACGGTTCTCATTGATGCGGCGTGTGGTTACCGGATGTGGTTTTCTTATCGCAGCGGTCAGGGCGAAGCCTATCGGATCGGGTATTCTGAAAGCCGGGACGGAATCGCGTGGATCTTGAAATTGGACCAGGTGGGTATAGACGTTTCCGAAAACGGTTGGGATAGCGCGATGATCGAGTACCCTTACGTGTTTCGGCACGAGGACAATACCTATATGCTATATAATGGCGATGGCTACGGTAAAACGGGTTTTGGCTTGGCTGTTCTGGACGACAATAAGGTGGAGAGATCTGATTCTGTCTAGAAATAGTATGTTGCAGCTGGCCCGTTTTGGATTCATCGGCTTACTGACCAACGGCTTCGGATATATCCTTTACCTCATTGTCACCTTTTCTGAGGTTCCGCCAAAGTTGGCGATGACTATACTTTATTTGGTCGGAGTTTTGATGAGCTTTGCCGCCAATCGGCGCTGGGTTTTTATTCAGGCTGCGGAGCAGCAGGGCGCCCTAGTCCGATATGGAATCATCTATGGCATTGGTTACGCGCTGAACTACAGCATCCTCTACGTGTTTGTGGATAGGCTCCATTACGCGCACTTCTATGTGCAAGCATTTGGTATAGTTGCTGTGGCCGCATTCGTATATCTGGCGTCCAACATTTATGCCTTCCCGTCCACCAGCAAGAGAAAACAAAACCCGTGAACTCCCGTTGTCTGGTTTGTGGAACGAAATTCGACAGCGAAGCCGGCACGCCTCGTTGCCCCGCTTGCGGTTGGGAGCCTGATGAAATAGGTGGAATAGCAGCCTACGCTCCACAGTTTGCTAACCACGGAGGGGGATTTGAGGCTTCTTATTTCAAGGTTTTGTCGGAATTAGAGGCGACGAATTTCTGGTTTCAGTCCCGAAACGATCTTATCCTATGGGCTTTGGGGAAGTACCACCCCAAATTCCGCTCTTTTCTGGAAATCGGCTGTGGGACGGGTTTTGTTCTTTCCGGCGTCACCAAAAAATACCCGGAAGCTGAGATTTCAGGGAGTGAAATATTTATAGAGGGGCTGCGATTGGCTTCGCGGAGATTGCCAAATGCGCGGCTCATGCAGATGGATGCAAGGGCAATTCCATTCGCGGAGGAATTTGATGCCATCGGCGCATTTGATGTCCTTGAGCACATCGAGGAAGATGAAACCGTTCTGCAGCAAATGCACGCAGCACTGAAACCCCAAGGGACGCTGCTGGTGACCGTTCCGCAACATCCATGGCTGTGGAGCCCTCTTGACGATTATGCTCACCATTGCCGCCGCTATACGGCCAGCGAATTGAGCAGCAAAGTTAGAGCCGCGGGCTTTACCATCCTTCGTGACACGTCCTTCGTTTCGCTCCTGCTGCCGGCGATGCTTGCTTCGCGTTTGCTAAGCCGGAATAAATCGGTTGAGGAGATCGATGTTCGAAACGAGATGGAACTTCCAAGCCTGCTCAATAGCACTTTCAGATGGGTGTTGCGTGCGGAAAGCGTTCTCATCAGAACTGGTTTAAACCTTCCGCTGGGTGGTTCACGACTACTCGTCGCCAGAAAGATGTGAAAGCAATCATCTTTCTGCATGAGAGGGTTATCTATCCAATCGAGGCCGATCGTGTCGGTGGGAGACATGAATGAAAGCGATTGTTCTTGCTGGCGGCGCGGGGTCGCGCCTGTATCCTCTGACGCAAGTCTCCAGTAAGCAGCTCCAGGCTGTTTTCGACAAACCTATGATCTATTACCCTCTGACCGTTCTGATTGCGTCAGGGGTCAGAGAATTCTGTCTCATTGCGACGCCGCATGACTTGCCTCGGTATCAGAATTTGCTTGGGGATGGCAACCAATGGGGAGTGGCAATCCAGTATCGCGAGCAGCCGAGACCCGAAGGGATTGCACAGGCATTTTTGATTGCGGCGGATTTTGTTGGCTCCGATGACGTGATCTTGATGCTGGGCGACAATATCTTTTCCGGTGGGGACGATTTCCCCCGGGCAGTCTCCAGCTTTACGGGTGGCGCAACAATTTTCGCTTACCATGTCAAGGACCCAGAGCGCTATGGCGTGGTGGAGTTCGACCGGAACGGAAAAGCAATCTCCATTGAAGAAAAGCCCCAGCACCCCAAAAGCAACTACGCCGTGCCTGGCGTGTATGTCTACGACAACAGCGTGTTGGCCATTGCGAAGGCGGTGAAGCCGTCCATCCGGGGGGAACTGGAAATCACGGATATCAATCTGGAATACCTGAGGCTGGGCAAGCTGCAGGTGCGGCGCTTGAGCCGTGGCTTTGCCTGGCTTGACGCCGGTACCAGTACTGCGCTGCACGAAGCTTCTTCCTACATCGAGGCGATAGAGCGACGGCAAGGCGTAAAAATCGGTTGTCCGGAAGAGGCGGCGCTGGTTCGAGGGTTCCTCGGCATTGCCCAATTTGAAACCTTGATTGGGCGCATGCCGGCATGCGAGTACAGCGACTATCTGCGCGGCGTCGCCGACGAGTGGCACAGGCTTCAAGAGGATAAGCAGTGAGCGAGAAAATCCCGTTCAACCGGCCGTTTATGACCGGTAAAGAGCTATATTACATCGCGGAAGCGAAGTTCGGCAACATGCTTGCTGGTGACGGGCCTTTCACGAAACGTTGCCACGAGTGGCTGGAAAACAAAAGTGGATGTGCAAAACCGCTGCTGACGCACTCATGCACCGCCGCGCTGGAGATGGCGGCTTTGCTTCTCGACATCGAGCCTGGTGACGAGATCATCATGCCCTCATATACTTTTGTCTCTACCGCCAATGCGTTCGCGCTGCGCGGCGGTGTGCCGGTGTTCGTCGATATCCGGGAAGACACTTTGAACCTGGACGAACGCCTGATCGAGCCGGCTATCACCTCGCGCACTCGCGCTATCGCCCCGGTTCATTATGCGGGTGTCGCCTGCGAGATGGACGCTATCATGAGCATTGCCAAACGCCATGGCCTCAGGGTCGTGGAAGATGCGGCACAGGGCGTGATGGCAGCCTATAAAGGCCGGGCACTGGGCAGCATTGGTGATCTCGGGGCCTACAGCTTTCACGAAACCAAGAATGTAATTTCAGGGGAAGGCGGGGCCCTGCTGGTAAACGACCCCGCTCTGGCGGTGCGCGCCGAAATCATCCGCGAGAAAGGCACGGACCGTGGTCGTTATTTCCGGGGAGAGGTCGATAAATACACTTGGCAGGAGGTGGGCTCTTCGTTCTTGCCGGGCGAGTTGATCGCGGCTTTCCTATTTGCCCAGCTTGAAGAAGCCGAGCGCATCACCAATCATCGCTTGGGCATCTGGCAACATTATCACACGCTTCTTGAACCGCTCGAGGCTAAAGGATTGCTTCGCCGGCCCATCGTCCCGGACGAATGCCAGCACAATGCCCACATGTACTACGTTTTGCTGGCGCCGGAGATCGATCGTCAGAAGGTACTTAGTGAGCTGAAGAGGAGCGATATCTTCTCGGTCTTCCATTATGTGCCCCTGCACTCCTCGCCCGCCGGAAAACGGTATGGCCGCACGCAGGGCGACTTGCAGGTGACCAACATCCAGTCGGAAAGGCTGGTGCGTCTGCCCTTGTGGGTTGATCTGACTGCTGAGCAGCAGGAACACGTTGTCAGGGTTTTGAAAGATGCCGTCGGCTGAGCCATCAAGAGCATCGACGGGAATGAAAATTCTGGTGATGGGCGGGGCCGGCTTTATCGGGTCGGCAGTTATCCGTCACATCATCCAGAATACCGGCGACTCGATCATCAACGTCGACAAGCTGACCTATGCTGGAAACCTTGAAAACTGAGCGAGGGCGATGGCTCAGACCGCTATGCGTTGGAGAAGCCGATATATGCAACCGTACCGAGTTGGAACGGAT
This sequence comes from Rhizobium aouanii, assembly GCF_037002925.1. NCBI lineage: Bacteria > Pseudomonadati > Pseudomonadota > Alphaproteobacteria > Hyphomicrobiales > Rhizobiaceae > Rhizobium > Rhizobium aouanii. The sequence goes on along the minus strand of NZ_JBAMYD010000005.1, from coordinate 87 downwards.
ATTTGCTCAGCTTAGTCCCGGTGCCACCATGCATTGGGCTGGCACCCGACGGAGACCTTCGAGAGCGGCATTCGAAAAACCGTACGT